>JBAZJK010000001.1:0-300000 GCA_041651355.1 Patescibacteria group bacterium
GTCGCATCCTGGGGGTGGAGAAGCTCCCAAGGGTTGGGCTGTTCGCCCATTAAAGCGGCACGCGAGCTGGGTTCAGACCGTCGTAAGACAGGTCGGTCTCCTATCCACTATGGTCGTGGAAACTTGAAGAGGCCCTTCCTTAGTACGAGAGGACCGGGAAGGACGAAGCTCTAGTGTACCAGCTGTTCCATCAGGGGCATTGCTGGGTAGCTACCTTCGGTTAAGATAAGCGCTGAAAGCATCTAAGCGCGAAGCTGTCTCTAAGATTAGGTTTCATAGACTGGTTAGAGAATATGACCTTGATAGGCTCCAGATGGAAGCGCAGTAATGCGTGTAGTCGAGGAGTACTAATAAGTCGTTTGATTTTCCCACGCTTTTGTTTTTCAAAAATTTACATATAAAAAAGACTATTGTTTTGGTGGCTTGGCGTTAGGGTCACACCTGATCCCTTCCCGAACTCAGAAGTTAAGCCTAACAGCGCCAATGATACTTGGGCCTGAGCCCTGGGAAAGTAGGCAGCCGCCAGAACAATGGTCTTTTTTATTTATTAATATTAGCCATATTTTACTATGGCTTTTATTATTATCTTTTTAGTATTGACAAAATATATTTAATATGCTATTATATAGAGTCAGATAATATAACTTATATGTCTAAAGCCAAAGCCCTCACATATATCATAGCCATGCTAATAGTCTCAATTTTAGTCGTGGTTTCTGAATATTCATATGCCAGGGCTTTCTAAATAAATAGCTTAATTTATATAGCTAACGGTCGTCTCTCACGCGACCTTAAAAATACCGGCTTGGTAGCCGGTTTTTTAGTTGTTGGATTTTATGAAAGCAGTGTATAATGTCTTTATCAATATCAATATGCCTCTTATCAAATCAATTTCGGGAATCCGCGGGACCTTGGGTAACCTTCCGGGGGAAGACTTAACTAAGGTTGATGTCATTAATTTTACCAAAGCCTTCGCCTTATTAATCAGGGAAAAGGCCTGGGGTGATTTAGTGCTTATAGGCAGAGACGCTAGGCCTTCCGGTTTAGAATTCAGCCAGTTAATTTCCGAAACTTTTTCGTCGCTTGGTTTCCGGGTGCTTGATTTAGGCTTAGCGGCGACGCCGACTCTGGAATTAGCGGTGATATATGAAAAAGCGGCTGGAGGGGTGATGGTTTCTGCTTCCCACAATCCGATTGAGTGGAATGCTTTGAAGCTAGTTAATAATGAAGGAGAATTTTTAAGTGCTAAAGACGGTCAACGTTTGTTAGAATTAGCTGATACAAATAAGCCAGTGGCGCCGGTAACTAAGGGGATATATTCAACGGATAATGATTATGGAAACCAGCATATTGCCGCGATTGCCAAGCTCGATCTAGTTGACTTTGAAGCTATCAAGAAGTCTGATTTTAGAATAGTGGTTGATGGCATTAATTCGGTCGGTGGCCTCATTATCCCGAATTTATTAACCCAGTTGGGAGTTAAAGAAATCATCAAGATAAATTGCGAACCTAACGGGCAATTTGCTCATAATCCCGAGCCCCTAGAAAAGAACTTGGTTCAGCTAAGTGAGGCGGTGATCGTTAATCAGGCTGATTTAGGTTTAGTGGTTGATCCTGATGTTGACCGCTTAGCTTTTATTGACGAACAAGGGAAGATGTTTGGCGAAGAATATACTTTAGTTGCGGCCGCTGAGTATGTTTTGCGGCACTATTGTCCTTGTTTCTATCAAAAGATCAGTGTTTCCAACCTGTCTTCTTCCCGGGCCTTAAAAGATGTTACAGAAAGACATGGCGGCGCCTATTACGCCGCCGCGGTGGGAGAGGTAAACGTAGTAGCGAAGATGAAAGAAACTAAGGCGGTTATCGGTGGCGAGGGTAATGGCGGCGTTATCTTGTCAGAACTCCATTATGGCCGGGATGCTTTAGTGGGAGTCGCTTTGTTCTTATCAGCTTTAGCAGAGAGCGGGCAAAAGATGTCAGATTTCAAAAAGAATTTCCCGGAATATTTTATGATAAAAGATAAATTGGAGCTTAGTCCCGGTATAAATGTAGCGGATTTACTAGACAGGGCTAAGATGGAATACCAAAAGGCAGAGTATGGCGCCGAAAAAATCACCGATATTGATGGCGTTAAGATCGATTGGCCGGAGTATTGGCTGCATCTGCGCGCCTCCAATACGGAGCCGATTATCCGCTTGTACGGCGAAGCAAAAGATAAGGACTTTTTAGAATTGAAAATAAGGGAAATGAAAGATAAGATTTTGGCTTATATTAAATAATTATTATTGAAAAAAAGCTTTGAGAATGATTTGCTCAGAACATCTAAAAATGCTAGAATATAAGGGAAATTCTTTAGGATTTCCCTTATTTTTAAAGGTTAAAGTTAGAATATGAATCAAATAATTATTATGGCTGCCGGCAAAGGAACCCGGATGAAGTCAGAATTAACCAAAGTTTTAGTACCCCTTAAAGGGCGACCAATGTTAAGCTATCTTTTATCTACGATTGCCAAGATAGGCCCGGAACTTAAGCCGATCGTTGTGGTTTCTCCTGAAAATAAAGACATGATTTCCGCCGCCATGGCTGATTACGACGTTCAATATGTAGTCCAAGAGCAGCAGTTAGGTACTGGCCATGCCGTGGCTTGCACCAGAAGTTATATCGACCCGGCGGCAAGTTCTATTTTTGTTTTAAATGGTGATCACCCTTTTTATACTGAGAAGACCTTGAAAGATTTACCCTTGAAACATCGCGGGGTTTTATCGATGGTGACGATCGCTGTCCCAGATTTTACTGGTTGGCACCATAATTTTTATCATTTGGGCCGGGTTGTCCGCGATGAAAATGATAATGTTAGCCGGATCGTAGAGTTTAGAGATGCCAGTGACGACGAGAAGAATGTTAGAGAGATAAATCTTAATTGTTTTTGTTTTGATAAAGATTGGCTATTTTCACATATCGCTAATATAAATAACAATAACAATCAAGGCGAGTACTATATTACCGATTTAGTTAAGATGGCTTTTAACGAAGGGAAAATCGTTAAATCATTTTCTATTCCACCCCAAGAAGGGATGGGAATTAATAGCTTAGAAGAATTACAAATCGCTGAAAGTTTATTGGATTAATCAATATTATGCGCCAGATTCTCGATCTTCATATCCATTCCCGTTATTCCCGCGCTTGTTCACCGCAGCTGACCCTAGCTAACCTGGATCGGTTTTGTAGGATTAAAGGTATCGATATCATCGCCACCGGAGATTTCACCTATCCGGAGTGGTTTAAGAATATAAGCGAAGAACTGGAAGAAATTGGCCCGCACGCCGGTCTTTATAAGTTGAAGAGGAGTGATGGTTTAGTAAAGTTCATCCTAAGCACTGAAGTGGCTTTGATATATAAGGATCAAGATAAAGTCAGGCGCCTGCATTTAGTCATCCATGCGCCCAATCGAGAAGCGGCGAAGAGTTTGAATGAGTTTTTAGACAATAAGTATAATATTCGTTCTGATGGTAGACCGATCTTAGGGATGAGTGCGCCGGAGCTAGTAAAATTATGCCTAAGCGTCGATCCCAGGTTTCTGGTTTATCCAGCTCACATCTGGACGCCCTGGTTTTCGGTTTTCGGTTCTAAGTCCGGCTTTAACACTCTAGAAGAATGCTTCAAGGAGCAAACTGGAAATATCTATGCCTATGAAACCGGTCTATCTAGCGATCCGGCTATGAATTGGCGCTTGTCAGCTCTTGATAATTTAACCTGCTTGTCTAACTCGGACGCTCATAGCCTGGAAAATATTGGTCGTGAGGCTAATATCTTCGATTTAGAAGACATTAGTTATAATGAGATATATCGGATAATAAAGAATAGGGATTCGAATTGTCTAAAGGGTACGATTGAATTTTATCCAGAAGAAGGCATGTATCATTTTGACGGCCATCGGGATTGTAATTTTAGCTGTGAACCATCTAAGAGCCGAAAATTGAAGAATATTTGTCCGGTCTGTAGCAAGCCTTTGGTTATAGGGGTCTTTAATCGGGTGGAAGAGTTGGCTGATCGCCCCGAAGGCTTCAAGCTGGTTTCGGCGCCTAGCTTTAAAAAACTGGTCGAACTTGATAAGATTATAGCGGAGGCCTTAATGATCAAGAGTCGTAAATCCAAGCAGGTCCAGGCAGAATATGAAGTCTTAGTAAAACGGTTTGGCCCGGAATTATCTATTTTAATGGATTTAGATTTGCAGGTTTTGGAGGGCTCGGTTGATAGCCGCATTGTCGAGGCCTTGCGCCGGGTGCGGGCCGGTGAATTGATGATTAAGCCGGGCTTTGACGGGCGTTACGGCGAGATAAGAATATTTTCTGAGGATGATAGCAATAAAAAGCAGAAAGCTTTGTTATAGATATTCAATTTATTATGAACCTTCGTTTTTGGGGAAATTTTTTAACAGTCATCGGTATCCTGGGTTTGGCTATTTTCTCTTTAATTACTTTTACCGATCAAGATTTAGAGGATTCCCAAGCTGGAAATGATAAGAATTATTATATCTTTTTGAAGACAGTTAAGACTGGCCGAGAGGTTTTACGATTCTTTGAAGATCCGCGCCTAATTTTTACTAGCGATGTCTGGAAAAAGGGTAAGGCATCTTTGAGCCCGAGCCAGGCGACAAGTACCGAGCTTGCCCCCAATGAATCATCTGATCTAGATTCAGAAGAAGCGGTTAAAGAAAATAAAGAGTTCGATTTAGATGAGGAGGTTAAGGATATCAAGGAATCACTATCGCGCATCAAGGATCCAGATTGGCGCAGCCAAGAGTTGCCAGATAAAATATCGGAAACTTTGAAGGATTATTCAGAGTCTTCCTCTGATTTAATGGGTGAAAGGGGTTTTTTCTACAGAAAAACGGATGAAGGCAAGGCTATCGGTTGGCGGTCGGCCAGCGGCCGGGAGTATAAGGTAACCCTCCCCTAATTGATAATTATTTTATTATTTCTTTGATTTTTCCTGTAGCTAGTCATGCTATCATTATTTCATTAATTTAAAAGGCGTGATCAGGGCTTTTGCCCTGAGTGCGCTCCATAAAAATATGCCAAAAGAAAAAAAGAATGTCGTTTTAAACGAAGAGAAAGCTAGCGGTAAAGATCTTAAATTAGAAGCCGCCATGAGCGCAGTTGAGCAGATCAAGAATCGCTTTGGCGAGGGAGCGATCATGAAATTTGGTGAAGTAGGTAAGACTAGCGTCGATGTTGTATCGACTGGTTGTTTGTCTTTAGATTTAGCCTTCGGCATCGGAGGCGTCCCCCGTGGTCGTATCATTGAGATTTACGGTCCGGAGTCCTCTGGTAAAACAACCCTGGCTCAACACATCGTCTCCGAGGTCCAAAAATCTGGTGGAATTGCCGCCTTCGTCGACGCTGAACACGCCCTAGACCCTGATTATGCCGCTAAAATCGGCGTTAATGTAAAAGAAATGTTGCTTTCTCAGCCGGATAGTGGCGAGCAGGCCTTAGAAATCGTCGAGACTTTAGTCCGTTCTAACGCGGTTGATGTCATAGTGGTTGACAGTGTAGCGGCCTTGGTGCCACAGAAAGAGATTGAGGGCGAGATGGGAGACCAGCACATGGGGCTGCAAGCTCGTTTGATGAGCCAGGCGCTCAGGAAACTGACGGCTATAATCGGCAAGACTAAGACTGTCGTTATATTTATTAACCAGATTCGCAACAAGATCGGCGTCTTCTTTGGCAATCCAGAAACGACTACTGGTGGTAACGCCTTGAAGTTCTATTGTTCCGTGAGGGTTGAGGTGAGGCGGATGGCTCAGATTAAACAGGGAGAAAACATCATCGGCAATCGGGTTAAGGTCAAGATTGTAAAAAACAAGGTAGCCGCGCCCTTTAAGACTTGTGAATTCGATATTATGTATAATGAAGGTATTTCCGTGGCTGGTGATTTATTGGATCTAGGGGTAGATCAAGGAGTGATAAAGAAGAATGGTAATAGCTACGTCTACGGAGATATTAAGTTGGGGGTGGGACGAGAAGTCGCTAAAAAATTCATAAAAGATGATAAAAAACTGATCGCCGAATTAAGGAAGGCTATCCTGGCAGAGGTAAAAAGCAAACAGATTGAAGCTAGTAAAGAGAATTAATTTATCTTTTATTCATTCTTATGACCTATATTTTATCCCTAGGTGGATCGCTCATAGTTCCTGCTTCAGGGATAGATTACAAGTTCCTCCGACAGTTTAGACGGTTAATAGTCAGGGAAGTAAAGGCTGGCCACCGATTTTTTATTATAACCGGCGGCGGTTTGACGGCTCGCACTTACATGAAAGCTGCATCTAATGTCGGCTCTTTAAGCCAAATTGACGGAGACTGGCTAGGAATTCACTCTACCAGGCTTAACGGCCATCTCATTAGAACCATCTTAGCTGATGTCGCTCATCCCGAGATTATAACTAACCCCTTAAAGACTCTTAAAACTAGAAAGCCGGTCGTAGTCGCAGCCGGCTATAAGCCAGGCTGGTCTACTGATTATGTTGCCACCCTTTTAGCCAAAGAGTATCACATCAAGACATTGTTGAATTTATCTAACATTGATTATGTTTATGACAAAGACCCGAAGAAATTTCCTCAAGCTAAGGCGGTCAAGGAAATTAGTTGGCCCGCTTTCCGGAAGATAGTTGGTAATAAATGGAGTCCTGGCTTAAACGCTCCCTTTGATCCGGTGGCCTCTAAATTATCCCAAGCACTAGGATTAAAAGTTATAATCCTTAATGGACGTCAGATTGGCAACCTAGAGAAATGTTTGGCTGGTCAGAAGTTTAAAGGGACGATAATTTCTTAATATTTAGTCTAGTATAATAAAACCCCCATTTTCAGGGGGTTTTATGCTATAAACTATTTCTTTAGTTCTGTATAAGCTTGTTCAATCCTGGTTTCTATCTCTTCAACTGTTCCTTCGCCGTCTATCTCGATTAAACAGCCTTTAGCGCGGTAATGGTCAAGGACTGGTTTAGTGAGGTGCTCGTAGATTTCAAGGCGGTTTTTAATCGTTTCTTCGGTGTCATCCAGTCGTCCTTCTAACTTTTCCCTTTTGAGCAGTCTTTGTATCAATTCTGGCTCATTAGCTTCGAGGCGAAAGACCGCTTTTATTATTTTCCCTTCACGAGCGGTAATTTGGTCGAGAGCTTCTGCTTGAGCATTGGTCCGAGGAAAGCCGTCAAACACGAACCCTGGTAAATCAGCAAAATCTTTTAATTGTTCGTCAATGATCGAGATGACTATATTATCAGGAGCAAGGTTACCACTATTTATATACTGAGCGGCTGTCCGACCTAGTTCCGTTTCGGCCTGCATTTCTTGGCGGAGTAATTCTCCGGTAGAGATGTGCTTGAATTCATGTTTTAGAGCGAACTTTTTAGCCTGAGTGCCTTTGCCGACTCCAGGCGGCCCGAAAAAGATATAAATCTCCATATTGTATAGTTAGTTTTTAAATATTATATTTTTGAAAAATATAAATCCCGAAATTTCGGGATCTATGGTGCCCCGTGCAGGATTCGAACCTGCGACCGTTTGCTTAAGAGGCAACTGCTCTACCAACTGAGCTAACGAGGCATGATATTATTAAGTTTTTGGTGGCTGGGGAGAGGCTTGAACTCTCGACCTTGGCGTTATGAGTGCCACGCTCTAACCAACTGAGCTACCCAGCCGCATTTCGTGAAGCTTTTCGGATGCTTACGCGGTGCGCCCGGCAGGATTCGAACCCACAACCCCTTGGTCCGAAGCCAAGTGCTCTATCCAGTTGAGCTACGAGCGCCAGATGCGCCCAGTTTTGAGCGCTAGTTGAACACAGATAAATTACGAACCGATTAATCCGCTTTTTATCCTTCTTGAAACTTTTTGTTTTTAGCGTTTCCCTTTAAGGGCGAGCTTAAGGTTGTAACCAGTTTTGAATTTAGCCACCTTAACAGCCGGAATCGTAATCCTTTCATTCGGCTTTTGCGGGTTAACACCGCCGCGAGCATAACGGACTCGGGACAAGAAAGTTCCAAAGCCGGTAATTGTTACTTCGCGGTCATTTTTAAGCTCTTCGATGATAGTGTCGGTTAAGACATCAATCATCTTTTCCGCTTGTTTCTTGTTAATGCCTTCAACTTCTTGGTTTAACTTCTCAATTAGTTGGGCTTTATTCATATTATTTCGCCGATGGGCAGGCGGCACCAGGGGTGTGAGCCAGGCCCTCTCGGTTGTATATTATGTTTTGCTAATTATCGCTTAACGGGCGTATTCTAGTATCCTCATTTCCCTAATAACGTTGACTTTTATCTCCCCTGGATATTTTAACTCAGTTTCTATCTTTTTTGCAATATCTCTAGCCAAATTATAGGCTTTAAGGTCGTCGACCTCTTCTGGGCGGACAAAAACCCTCACTTCACGTCCAGCCTGGATAGCATAGGCTTTTTCGATACCATCAAAGGAAACAGCAATGTTTTCCAGCTCTTCTAGGCGTTGGAGATAGTTCTCGTAGTTATCATTTCTCGCTCCTGGACGGGCGGAAGAGATGGCATCGGCCACCTTGACGATGACTGAGACAAGGGTGGCAGGGTGGTCTTCGTGATGGGTTTCTATCGGGGCGATTATTTCTGGAGGTAGATTGAATTTTTTAGCTATATCGCGTCCAATTTCAGTGTGATTGCCCTGGATTTCATGATCAACCGCCTTGCCGATATCATGGAGGAGGCCACCTTTTTTAGCTAGGGTGACATCTGCTCCTAATTCTTCAGCGAGCATGGCAGATAAATGGGCGACTTCAATTGAATGTTTAAGGGCGTTTTGGCCATAGCTTGTGCGATATTTAAGGCGGCCGATAATCGAGACCAGTTTAGGATCAAAACCGGTTATGCCTAGTTCATACATCGCCTCTTCTCCCGCTTTTTTGATATCGATTGCCAATTCCTTCTTAGCGTTTTCCACGGCGTCTTCAATCTTAGTGGGGTGGATCCGTCCGTCTTTGATTAAGTAATCTAGGGTTTTTTTGGCGACATGGCGTCTAATTAAGGAAAAACCGGAAATAGTAATAGCATTAGGAGTATCGTCAACGATGATTTCTACCCCGGTCATCTGTTCTATCGCCTTGATATTTCGTCCTTCGCGGCCGATAATCCTGCCTTTCATTTCATCGCTAGGCAAGTCGACGGTGGTAGTAGTTAACTCAGCCGTATAGGTTGAGGCTAGGCGCTGCATAGCAACCGCCATGATATCCTTAGCCTTTTCTTCTAATTTCTCCGCATTTTCATTTTCTAACTTTTTAATCCTGACCATCAGGTCTTCGGAGCTTTTCTCTTCCACATTCTTAAGGAGAACATCCTTGGCCTGATCTTGGTTGAGACCAGCTATTTTTTCCAACTTAGCCACTTGTTCTTCCTTGATTTTTTGGATTTTTTCCTTGATTTCTTGGACTTCGTTCACCTTGTCGTATAATTTTTGTTGCTTGTCTTGGAGATCTAGTAGCTTTTGGGAGAAAGATGTCTCTCTTTGTTCCAATCTGTTCTGGAGATTGCTAATTTCTTTGCGACGGCTAGCTTCTTCGCCTTTAGCCTCTTCAATTATTTTGATGGCCTTATCTTGGGCTTTAAGCAGTAGCTCTTTTTCTTTTAATTTAGCTTCATTTAAGATTTTGTCCGCACGAGCGGCGGCGCTGCCGACTTTATTAGTAGTGCTTTTTTTGTAGAATAACCAGCCGATCAAAAAACCACCCACTAACAGAACGGCATAAATTACATATTCCATATAAGTTTAAGCACCGTTTTAGGAATCGAGGTGGCTAGTATGTATTAACAAAAAATTTCCTTTTTTAGATTAAGGTTCTTGAATGTTGTAATAATTTTTCTTTATTATTAGAGAAATAATTTTTTATCAACATAATTCAGGGGCTTTGTGGTCAAGGTAATTTTTGTTTAATTTCCTAGAAACAGTGGTTTTAAAAATTTAGATTAACATCTTTACTCTAGCATAGCTTTGGCCGCTTGTAAAGAGGGCTTATTATGTAATATTAAATAAATAGCTTGACTTTTTTGCTTGCTTAGATTAATTTAAAAGTAACAAACAAGGAGGTCATGATGAAAACGCTAAAATGTTTTTTTGCTCTTTTCTCAATGTTCCTGTTTGCAGTTGTTCCCGGGAAAGCCGGGCAGATGACTCGATGCTCAAATCAGTGTAATTCGGTCTTGGTAACCCAGATAAGCGTTCCTCTTCTGAGGGTGGCTGATTATGGTCTGCCAAGAAATTCACCAGCCCCATGGGTAGAAAAATTGAAAAATTTTTCTTTTACATCTTTTCAGGGTGTAAATTGTGAGTTTTCTTTTCTTTTTAAGAATCGAATTGTGTCCACTCTTAGTTCATTGAGTCAACAAACCCAAGTTTTTGCAAACACCGCTACGAAGGTGAAGATCTACTGGCTGTACCAGAAGGTGCCTCCGTAGCTATTATTGGGACAACTGCCGACCACTTTTTAAAAAGCCCTGAAGTTTCTTCTGAAATTTTCAGGGCTTATTTTTTTAGCATTAATTTGCTATACCAGTTCCAAGATTTTACGACCGTAGGTCTTTTTTTCTTGGGTAAAATGTATGAGTCGGCCAAAAACATTTTTTATTTTTTGGTCTTTGCTCTTCAAGAAAGTCTGGGCATTACCAATAATAATAAGTTCATTACGGGGCCGACTGAGAGCGACGTAAAGGCGGCGGATATCAGAGCTAAATCCGATTTGTCCCTCGTCGTTGGAACGAACGAAGCTTACGATAATCGCCTCTCTTTCTGACCCTTGGAAAGCATCGACGGTGTTTACCAAGTCATTTAAGATGTGGTCAATATTTTGCTGATTGACTAAGTCTGTAAAGAGGGGGTGAAATAGCAGAGTTTGGCGGATTTTTTCCTTGATGGCTTTAACCTGTCCGCGATAGGTGGCAATTATTCCTAAAGAATTAAGATTTATTTCCCCGCTCGCCTTTTTTTGACGTTGGAAGAAGTTTAGCATTTCCTGACTGGCCAGTGAAACTTCGCGGTCATTCTTATAAGAAGTGCGAACACGGGTTTCTTGGCCATCGGAATCTAGAAAAACAACGCTGCCTTGGAAATGAGGGTTAAAGCGCCCAATCCGCAATCGTTTATCAAAGACATAATTCAACAGATCGGTTATTACCGGCAGGGAGCGCCGATTGATATTTAAGTTATTGCTTTCCAGGTGGCTGTTATTAATCAAAGAATAGAACATCCCCTGCGAGAAGTTATCAAACCAATCTATGATTGCTTCTTTTGTTGTCTCGATGGGCTGGAGAGGGTGCGATTCCTCCAGGGTTGAATATAGCCTAGCTCCACGGCCGTCAGGATTTGGTATTAGTCCGCTCATTATTTTGCCCAACATTTCCTCTTTTATTTCCAGCGGGATGGGAATGTTGCCTAATTGATCCGTGTCTCCAATCAAAATTAGTTTAGAGTCAACTTTTTTTATGATTGGCAGAAATTCAAAGAAACGTCCCTTAGTGGCCTCATCGATTAGGGCGGCATCAATTATAAACTGCGGCTTAGATTTCTTCCCGTCTTCGTTATCTCGGGCCATGTATTCAGAAACTGCTATCGGCAGACTCATTTCTGTAAGCATGTAATCTTCGCCAGGGTTTCTGAGACGGTATTTTGTAATTCTATCCAATCTTTCCCAGCTATCGGAGAAATCTTGAGAGCAAGCCAGTAGTCTGTCGTGGTAGAGCAGGAGTCTTAGGGTTTCATCGAATTGGAAGGAGTTGATGGTTATACCCAGAACCAAACCTTCATTCTTGCATATTAGGCGCCAAATTTCTTCGCTCTCATAGTATATTTCCTGACTGTTGGCAAAAAAATGTTTGGCGGCTTTTTTTAGGCTTTCAGGATCATCGGCTTTTTCTTTATTCTTTTCAAGCCAGCTGGATATGAAAGCCTGGCGATCCTTCTCAATCTTTTTCCGGTATTTTTCGTGTCGATGCCAGGCGCGAGCTTTTTTAGAGTTGATCAGTTGCGGTTTATTACCAAGTCGAAAGATTTTTTTCGGGCTGACGTGTTCAGATAAAGCTTCGAGCAGGTTATCTAGTCCTTGGTTACTATGCGCGGTTACTAACACAATTTTTCCTTGTAGGACTAATTGTTTGATAGCTACCGAGCTAAGTAAGGTCTTGCCAGTGCCTGGCGGACCCTTGATCAGGCTGATAAAGTTTGGTCCTAGGATATCAGTCAAAGCCTGTATTTGGGAAGAATCTTGGAGGACGACTTTCGATTTTCCATCTAGCATCAAGCTAGAAATTGGCAGGTGCAGTTTGTTGTGATTTGGCAGATAACCGCGCAGGAAATCCTCTGGACGATAGTAGAAGTTTTCTTGTGAGTAAATGTAATCCTTTAATGATAAATCAGAATACCCAGCGCATAAACCTGTGTAAGCTTTGACCAGCAGATCTAGAAGATTGCCCCCTTTTCTGAATGATTTTTGCTGTTTTAAAGTCATTTTTGCTGTAGGGAAATCCAATAATATTTCTAAGCCTTCTTCATCCGCTGCTACTACCGTGCCTGTTAGAGTTGTGCTTTTTAGGCTTTGAGCGCAGGCTTCGTTATAATCGTAGTGGTCATAGTATTCTTCCCGTTCCATAAGGGGCGGAGCAGAAGAAAAGATTATACCTTCTCCTTCACGAAAAATCGCCTCCCCTCGGTGTTTATTGCTGAAGGGGATTATCAGCCTTCTGATTTTAGTTTCTCCCTCCAGCCTGAGGTCTAAGGAGAATTGCATTTTATTAACCTCTTCAAGCCATCCTTCGAGCCAATTAAGATAGAAACGGGAAAGGAGGACAGAGAACCAAAAAAAGTTAGCGCTAGCTTTAGCCGCCCCCCTTTTTTCTAGCTGTGGGTCGCCTTGGTAATTAATGGTGTATTCATTATCTTTCCGGGTGGCGATTAAGGAGCGGTTCTTTTCAGTTGGCGGATGTTTGATTTTGGCCCAGAAATCATTCCAGTTCTCAAACAAGAGGTATTGATGGTTTTTATCCTTATCTATTATTACTAGGTTTGGCTGGAAATCCTTTTCACCGCCGCGGCAAAGGATTATTTCCATGTCGGGATGACGAGTCTTGATATTTATAGCCTCGTTTTCGCCTTTATTGATAAGGATTAAGGAAGAATTTGCCAATTTTGGCAACTGGATGTCAAGGTCATTATAGTTTTCAATAATCTCGACTAGTATGCCCACTGGATCATTCTTAGCGCAGGCCAAGATTTTTTGGGCTAAGATATTCTTATGATCTCCATAGATTATCAATTTTTCCATTTCTTGAATTTTTAAGGGTTATTTTGGATTGTTAAGGTTCGATTTAATCATTTTACCTTAACTAATTATAGCCAAATAGTCAACCATCTCTAATTGACTAAATTAATAAAACAAAGTAAAATAAAGGCAATTGTTTATAAGGTTTTTTGCTTTAAACCTTTTATTTTTTTATGAATATTACAGAGTTAGCCCGTATTTTAAGAATTTCTCCTCAAGAACTCAGGGACCTTTTGCCTCAGATGGGTTTTGCGATTGGGCAGAAAGCCATTAAAGTAGATAATCAGACTGCCCGCAAGATTATCCGAGATTGGCCTATATTTAAAAGACGCTGGGAACAGCAGAAATTCGCTGCTACCCAAGCTAAAGTTGACGCTGAGGTCCTACCAAAAGAACGCCGGACCATTTTTATCCCTCAGGCGATTACCGTCAGATCTTTGGCTGAATTAGCCCAGTTGCCAGTTAATCGTCTATTAGCCGAATTAATGAAAAATGGTGTCTTTGCTTCTATCAACGAAAAGATCGATTTCGATACAGCTTCTATTATCGGTGATAACCTTAATCTGGACGTACAACCTTTGGCGGAAAGCGAAATAGCTCCGGTGGCCGAAGAAACTAAGTTGAGTAAAATTTTAGAATCAGAGACTGATAATGATTTGCAAAATCGTCCCCCGATTATCGTCGTGATGGGCCATGTTGATCATGGTAAAACTAAACTATTAGATTCTATCCGCCAAACCAATGTGGTGGCCGGAGAAGCCGGTGGTATTACCCAACATATCGGTGCTTATCAGATTACCCGTCAAGGGCAGGTTTTAACTTTTATCGATACTCCCGGCCATGAAGCTTTCACCGCTATGCGCAGTCGGGGAGCCAAGGTGGCAGATATTGCGATTTTAGTGGTGGCGGCTGATGATGGAGTAAAACCACAGACCGTTGAAGCTTTCAGAATTATCGAAGCGGCTAAAATACCCTATCTCGTAGCGATTAATAAGATTGATAAGCCGGAAGCCGATATCAATCGGGTGAAGCAAGAATTGTCTACCCAGCTGAATATAACCCCTGAAGATTGGGGCGGAAAGATAATCTGTGCCCCGATTTCCGCTAAAGACGGTACGGGGATCGAAGACCTCTTAGACATGGTTCTTTTAGTTTCTGAGGCCGAATCTGGTAATTTACAAGCTAACCCGGAAGCGAGCGCGGCGGGAACGGTAATCGAATCGAATGTTGATAAAGCGGCTGGTCCAGTCGCTACAATCTTGGTCCAGAACGGTACTCTTCATTTGGGTGATCAGCTTTGTTTTAACGGGGTTGTCTATGGCAAGGTTAAAGCCCTGCGGAATTATAAGGGGGAGATTATTGAAGCCGCTGGTCCCTCGACTCCAGCCAAGATTTTGGGTTTAAAAACATCGCCCGCCGTCGGTGATATTTTAGAAGTCGGCGATGGCGAAAAGATGAAAGTCAAAAAGATCAAAGGTAAGAACGAAGCCGCGCCGGCTGTCGCCGGGATTAAACAGGATAGTAATAATGAAGACAATGTCCCTCAAGTAAAGCTGATTATCAAAAGCGACTTTTTGGGGTCGGCCGAGGCGATTGAAGAGTCGCTGTTAAAAATAAATACGGAAAAAGTTAAGGTGAAGATTATTGCCAAAGGCTTAGGTTATATTACCGAAGGTGACATCAAAAGGGCCGAGGATTCGAGTGCTAAGATAGTTGGATTTAACGTCCGTTTGACACCCACGATTGAAAACTTAGTCAGAGAAAAGAAGGTCAGCGTCAAGGTTTTTTCTATCATTTACGATCTGATAAAATACGTGAAAGAAGAGATGCAGCTTTTGGTTAAGCCGGAAATCAACCACGTGAGCTTAGGTCGCTTAAAAGTCTTGGCGGTTTTTAGGAGCGAAAATAACGCCCAGATTGTCGGGGGTAAAGTTTTAGACGGTGTTATCATGAACGAAAGCTTGATTAATGTACGGCGCGGTGAGGAAATAATTGTCTCTGGCCGCTTAAGCCGTTTACAGGCCGGCAAACAAGATGTCAGCGAAGTGAATAAGGACCAAGAATGCGGCTTGCGTTTCGAGGGGAAGCCTTTGATCCAAGTCGGCGATATTCTTGAAGTATACCGAGAAGAAAGAGTGGTAGAGAAATTATAATATGTCTAAGTTGGAACAGGTTAATGAAGTGATCAAACAAGAATTAGCTTTAGCGGTTAACCGGGAAATCGCCCTGCCCGAAGCCTTGATCACTATCAGCTATGTTGAATGTAGCGCTGATTATAAATATGCTCGGGTTGGATTTTCCGTGTTACCTGACCGTTTGGCCGGGACAGCAATCAAGAAGTTAAAAGCTAGTTCGGGCTTATTGGCCGCTATCTTGAAGAAGAGAACTAAGTTACGCCGGGTTCCTCATTTTAATTGGTCGTTTGACGCGACGGAAAAGGAGGCGGCTGTTTTGGAAGATTTTATTGGCCAGATATCTTAAAATAAATAATAAAAGATAGTTATTAAATTTCCGGCTTGGCCGGATTTTTTTATCTGGACTTTTTTAGCGTTTTTCTTTATTATATAGGGTTAAATTATGACTATGGATATAAAGCAAAAATACCAATTAGCTTATCAGAAAATCTTGTCCGCTAAGCGGATACTTCTGGTTGGTCATATTAGCCCTGATGGGGATGATTTAGCCTCTCTGTGCCTCCTGGGGCGCTTGAGCGCTTCTTTAGGTTTATCGCGAGTGTTATATTGCGAAGGCGCTAGAAGCCCCGAATTTTCTTTTTTGCCGGGCATCGATGAAATCATAGATAGCAAGAACAAATTACTAGATTTTCTGTCTGCAAAGGACAAGGACGATTGGCTCGATGAATTCGACCTCTTGATCACTTCTGATTGCGGATCGATTGAGAGGACGAACCTGGCCGCGGAAATAAGAGGTAGAAAGAAGACATTTGTTATTGAATTCGACCACCACCAGAAAGTCAGTGATTATTCGGATCTAGAAATACGCCAAGCCGATAAATCATCGACGGCTGAACTGCTCTACCATTTTTTGGATGCGAATCACTTGAGCTTCGATCGAGAATCGGCCACTTGTGTTTTAACCGGCATTATGACTGATACTGGTAATTTTCTCTACCCTAGTGCTAGTGCTGACACTCTAGCCGTTGCCTCGCGAATGCTAGCCTTAGGGGTTAATGTTAATCGGATAATGGGGGCAGTTTTACAGAATAAAAAAGTAGCGACCCTAAAGTTATTAAGTCGAGCCCTGGATAATCTCAAGATTAATGATAAGCAGGGAATCGCCGTGTCAGTCCTTAGGCCAGAAGATTTTGAGAGTTGCGGACACGACTTTGCCTCGGAAGCCTTTGATGATATAGTAGCTGTTTTGGCTAACTTGGCAGACGTAAAAGCCGTATTGCTACTGCGCGAATACGAAAGCGGCAAGATTAAAGGCAGTTGGCGAAGTAAACCGGGCGGCCTGGATGTTTCGATTTTAGCTAAGAATTTAGGCGGCGGAGGGCATAAACATGCGGCTGGTTTCCAGGTAAGCGGCCATATTGTCTGGGAGAATGATTTTTGGCGTGTCCGCTGAGAAAGTATTGACA
Source organism: Patescibacteria group bacterium (assembly GCA_041651355.1). Taxonomy (NCBI): domain Bacteria; species Patescibacteria group bacterium. Next base: position 16,928 of record JBAZJK010000001.1, read on the forward strand.
TACCGAGAAGTTTCTTCTAAACTAAAAACATTCATTTAGATCTTTTATTACCTTAATCTTTTATAAACACAAAATCTTTGTCATGGAAGGAAAAAGTAGCTATGAATGGTTCCTAAAACCATTGGACGCCGACACCAATAAGGCGATCTGTAGATTTTTATTGGATAAGGGGTGTTTGGAAGAAAACATCATGCAGTCGATGCCCGATGGCGATGGCCGTAATATCCAGGTCATCAGGGTAAGAGACTATAGCGACGTAGGCTATCTGCGTGAGAGTGCTAAATCCTTGAATTTGAAATTCAAGATCTATAATCGTGCCGGTAACCGTGGCCCGATCCGGGAATGTTCTTTCTTTAATAAGAAAAAAAATCTTCAAGCAAAGCCTTAAGCTTGTGCTTAGTGATATTAAGATTCGGCCAGAAACCGAATCTTTTTTATTTATTCCGGATTATTTTTTGATTTTTTTATTATTTTCTCGCCACTCTTTTATCTTCTTATGGTCGCCACTTAGTAGGACGGGAGGAACCGAATATTTTTTTCTTTTGGCAATAAAAATTTCCGGCTTAGTGTATTGAGGATATTCTAAGACCCCAGTTTGGCTATAGGATTCATCTTTATGGCTGTCTGCGTTACCTAGGACTCCTGGTAAGAGACGGGAGATAGAATCGATTATCACTAGAGCGGGAAGCTCGCCGCCAGTCAGGACATAATTTCCGATAGATATTTTGTCGTCGATGAATTCTTCCACGCGCGCATCAACCCCTTCGTAACGCCCGCAAACGAAGACTATTTCTTGGTATTTAGAGTATTTTTTAGCTAGATTTTGGTCCCAGGTTTTTCCATTAGCCGCTAGCAGGATGACAGCCTTTTTTCCACGGTTTAACTTTTGCTTGGTCTTTTTTATATCTTCCAAGGCTTGGTAGATTGGCTCTATCTTCATAAGCATGCCAGCCCCGCCGCCATAAGGGCTGTCATCGACGCTTCGATGCTTATCTTTCGTCCACCGGCGGAGATCGTAGCTTTTAATGTCGATTATTTTTTTGTCTATAGCCCTCTTGATCATGCCCTCTTTGAGATAGGAATCAAAGATTTGCGGGAAAATACTAAGTAGATGAAAGGTCATATGTTTTTATTTATTTGATATTATTTATATTATAACAAAAAAGCCACGGTTGTGGCTTTTTTGTTTATTTGATTGATTTTTACTTAGATTTTTAAATCATCAACCGCGGAAGTATCAACGTCTTCGTGGACGCGGTTCATCCGGGAGCGGTTGCCGCCTTCCGGGTCATAAATCTTCAAGTTGACACGGGAGTTATTCTTGGCACCGACGATCTTTAACAAAGTTCTTATCGCTTGAGCAGTTTGACCCTTGCGGCCGATCACATAACCCATATCAGCTGGATCGATTTTTAAGGTCAAAAGAACCCCTCTTTCATCTACGGTTCTTTCAACTGATACCGCGTTCGGGTTACCGACAATGCTTTTCACCATTGTCTCTAAGAACTGTTTGTCTCTTTCCATAGTAGTTTTTCTCTCAAATTGACTGTTTATCAGGCAAGCTTGAAAGATTAATTAATTATATTTCTGCTTTTTAAAAAGCTAGAATAACTTTATTATAACAGATTTAGCGTATTTGTCAATATTTAGGCTTGATTTTCGCTAGTTTCAGGGATATTTTCTGCAACAGCCTCTTCTTTAGGTGTTTCTTCGGCACTAGGAGTAGAGCCAGCGGCCTTTTTATCAGCCTTCGCCTTGATTTGGGCGGCTCTTTTTTCGCTTTGGGTGCCTACTTTTGAAGCTTTTACCTTTTTCCCCTCAATCACATTTTGTCCAACCAAGAGGTTATTAACGGTATTTGTCATCTGGGCCCCCTTGGAGAGCCAATATTTAATACGTTCGGCTTTAGCTTGTAAATCCTTAGAATAAGGGTTGTAGGCGCCAAGAATCTCTAAGACATTACCATAGGGGTCACGTCCTTTTTCTGAGATAACCAAACGGAATACTTTTTTGTTGGTTTTGCCGATTTTTGACAACTTGATAGTTAGCATAATTATTGCTGATTTTAATTTATTTTATGACCAAATATTAGCTTAATAGTCCAGAAAAGTCAAGACTAGCCTTAGCGGGCGAACCGACTGGGTCGGCGTGGACCGGAAGGCCGAGCCCCCCTATCTCCTCGGTTAAAGCCATTTGTGAAGGAAGATCCATTAGATTTACCCTTTTCATCCTTCCATAAAATCTGGTTTTCCGGTAAACCTTTCATGCTCAGGTTAATCCTTCCTTGGTCGTCTATCTCTTTTATCTTGACTGTCACTATATCGCCCAGATTTAAGAAATCTCCAGGTTTTTCAATACGATAGGGGGCAAGCTCGCTAACATGGACCATGCCATCTTGGCTGCTATTTAAGGAAACGAAAGCTCCGAAGTCCAAAATACGGACGACTTTTCCCTGGATTATTTCTCCAGCCGCGAAAACGTGGACGATTTGTTTAACTTGATCTACTGCTTTTTGTACCATGGCCGCATCTGTGCCGCAGACCATGACCAGGCCACTGTCATCAATATCGATACTGACTCCGGTTTCATCAATGATTTTATTGATAACCTTGCCTCCTGGACCGATGATAGCGCCGATTTTTTCAGGATCAACATTGAAGCTGATAATTCTCGGGGCATAGGGAGAAAGTTCTGCCCGAGGCGCCGGGATAGCTTTGGTTAATACGTTCAAGATCTCATTAAGAGCCTGTCTGCCTTGGCTTAAGGTTTTAGTAATTATCTCTTCGCTTAAACCTTCCGTTTTAGTGTCTAATTGGATGGCAGTTAAGCCGCTATCTGTGCCGGTGATTTTAAAATCCATACCGCCTTCTCCGTCTTCTAAGTCTTGGATATCAGTTAGAACTTCCCAGCGACTCATGTCGGCGTTGGAAGCTAAGCCCATGGCGATGCCAGCCACTGGTTTTTTAATCGGGACACCAGCATCCATTAAGGCTAAGGAGCTAGCGCAGGTAGAGGCCATCGAAGATGAGCCGTTTGAGCCCAAGGTTTCACTAACTACGCGGACTGTATAAGAAAATTCATCGCGATTAGGAATCATAGGCATCAAGGCTTTTTCTGCTAGAGCCCCGTGTCCGATTTCTCGGCGGCCGGTGCCTCTTAAGGGGGAGGCTTCGCCGACTGAATATGGGGGGAAGTTATAATGATGCATATATCTCTTTTTGCTCTGGCCCTCAATACCTTCCAAAGACTGCTCTAAACCTGGCGCCCCTAAGGTCACGATTGACATGACCTGGGTTTCGCCTCTAGAGAACAGGGCTGTGCCGTGGTCACGCGGCAAAATTGCTACTTCGGCGGATAAGGCCCTGATTTCTGTTAAGCTGCGGCCGTCAACCCGGCGTTTATCGTCTAAAATCGCTTTAGTTATTTCAGTTTCAACCATGCTTTCTACTAATTTTTTAATTGCATAGGACCGTTGAGAGCTAGTAATGCCTTGGTTGAATAAATATTCATCGAGACCATCTTTAATAACGCTGATCGCTAGTTTTCTTTCCCCTTTAGTATAGTATATCTTATCAAATAATATTTTTTTGATATTTTCTTCTAGCCAAGTCTTGCCCAGAGCTAAGGTTTTTTCTTTTTCAAGAGCCTGTTCCTTATCTTCCGTGCTTTCCCGCTTTATTTTAGCCTCTTTATTTTTAGCCGGAACCGTCTTTTTTAGCTCCTCTATCAATTTGATTGCTCCTTGCATCTCTTTCTGTCCAGCCATTATTGCTTTAAGCATCAAGTCTTCAGGGATCTCGTTAGCGCCAGCTTCAATCATGATGGTTTTCTTGTCGGTTCCAGCCACGATTAAGTCAAGGCTGCTTTGTGCTTGCTGTTCATAGGTTGGGTTATAGATAAACTCATTATTAATCAAACCAACCCGGATGCCACCAATCGGACCCTTCCATTCTAATCCAGAGATAGCTAAAACCGCAGAAGCAGCCAAGAGGGAGACGATATCATAGTCGTTTTCCTGGTCAACCGCTAATACGGTGATGATTACCTGGACATCACGATTATCGCCTTTAACAAATAAAGGGCGGATGGAGCGGTCTATCATGCGTCCGGTCAAGATTGACTGGTCGGTTGGGCGCCCCTCTCTTTTAATCCAGCGCGAACCCTTGATGATGCCGGCTGCATATAATTTTTCTTCAAATTCCACCATCAAGGGGAAGAAATCTATTCCTTCCCGTTCAGTTTTAGCCTGAACTACCGTCGCCTGGACCACGGTTTCTCCATACTGTGCCCAAACAGCCGCATCTGCTTGTTGGGCGATTTTGCCGGTTTTGAAGCTAAGTTTTCGGTCTAGCCACTCACTGCTGACAATTTTTTCTTTATTTTCCATAAATTTTTTAGCCTGGCCGGTAGATTACAGACTATAAGAATCATCTTACAGCTCTATTTATCTAACGGACAGACACTTAATTATTTATTGTTTATTAATCATTAGTTTATAAAAATATGATGATTTTGTAAAGGTTGACTAATATTTAATTTTATTATAGTATTTTGGGATATTCGTTATTTACAACTTAAAACCCTAAATATAAATCAACATGGATCTTTCCCAATTTTCCGGCCCTAAGGGCTTAGAATTAAACCGGACCTACTGCCAGGTAGTAGCCAATGTCGTGGGCAATCAATTGTATGATGGCCACGGAACGACCCACCCCGAACCCTTGGAGGCTCTAAGGGCGATAAACTTTATGCATCAACGCCACGGCTTAAGCCTGTTTCAGGAAGCCTTACTCAGTTCCTGGTTTGACCAAGGCACGGCCTTAGGACAGATAGCTGAAATGGTGGCCGTGATGGAAGTGTTCTTTAAAGACACAGACATCTCTGTCGCCGAGATTAAGCAAAACAGTTTCGTGCCCTATCTCTTAGATAGGTTCCAGGAAACGGGCGATGAGCATTATTTGGATGATATTATATTCGTTGAGAGCAGTCGTTTCGTGTTGTGTGTCGATGGTCACGAAATTGACCCCTTGATTGAATTTACTGACCTCAAAGAATCATTACCTGAGAATTTTGTCCATGAGATTTCAGACTACCGCCCAGCTTGGGAGTTACTCACCGCCGCTAAATTGGCCAACCAGATGTTGATTATTGGCGATGAGGCGGAAGCGCAGACCCTCTATGACAGAGCCGAATCAATGTGCAAGAATTTATTGCTCACCAGAAGATTCCAATCTATCCGCTGGCTGCTTGAAGGTCAACACAAAGAAGCTTTACGTTTGGCCGAGATCGTACATGCTATCGCACCGACTGCCACCAGCCTCTATCTGCTCTATTATTTATCAGAAAATGATAAATTCTTGGTCGAGTTATCTGAAAAATATTCCGAGCTAATGCTGCCCCATGTCAAAGCTCGTTTAAAGGGTTTTCTTTAATAGTTCTTTTTGTAAACAGAAAAGAAGGTTGCCAAACAACCTTCTTTTTTCATAGTTTTATGAGATTAAGAAGCGGCGATTCGAGCCCAAGTCCATGAAGTCATCTGCCTCCTCGACCAGTCTAGATGAAGTGGTTTTTCTAAAGGCCATAACTTCAACTAAGCAGCCCTTGTTATTCTGGAGATAGGAAACCAAAGGTATGTAGTCGCCGTCGCCGGATACCAAGATGATTACGTCCAGCTTGTCAGCTAGTTTAATGGCATCAATTGCAATCCCGACATCCCAATCTGCCTTCTTGGCTCCGCCGGCGAAAATTTGTAGATCTTTCATCTTGACTTCAAATCCTTGTTGGCTCAGCGCTTCGAAAAAAGGCATTTCTTCCTCACTTTCAGTTTTAACTACGTAGGCCGTCGCCCGGACAAGTTTGCGGCCAGCGACTCCTTGATTCAAAATTTCCTTGAAGTTAACTTTTTTACTGTATAGGTTCTTGGCTGAGTGATACATGTTGGCTACATCCACCAAGAGACCGACTCTTTGTTCTTTATGTTTAATCATATAGTAATTATATAACATTAATCCGCCCTTTTGAAGGGGCGGATTAAATTTTTATTTCTCTTCTTCCTCTTCTTTCGTCTCTTCTTCGGTTTCAGGATTAATATATTTTTTTTCTTTCATCAGCTCTTCTTGTTCTTCTTCCTGCATTTTTTGGGCTACCTTTAATTTTAGCTTTTGGGCGAGTTCTAGGAAGGCGGCAGAATTTTCTTTTTGCAAGTATTTTAGCAGCTTGCGTCTTTCGCCGACTTTTTTTAGCAGACCGCGGCGGGAAGAGTAGTCATGTTTGTGCTGTTTTAGGTGTTCGGTTAGTTCTTTGATCTCTTCGGTTAGAATGGCGATTTGGACCTGTGCCGATCCGGTATCACTCTCATGGGTGCGGAATTTTTTGATTATTTTTTCTTTAGTTTTTTTGTCTAACATGTTTTTTCGCTCTATCCGAGACGTGATATCTAGCAAGCGGCTTAAGCCGATGGTCCATCACCTCCAAGAAAGAGTGGCTGTTAAATATTTTTATTTGATTGAATTGATTTTTTTCTGTAGGCGTGATTTTTTACGGGCGGCCGTATTTTTTTTAATCAAACCTTTCTTGGCAGCCTTATCCAAGGCTTGGATGGTCGCCTTGAATTCGTCTTTTACTTTCTTTTCCTGAGCTTTGATCGCATTCAGATTATTTTTCACTAGCTTTCTCAAGCCAGCCATTTGTTTCTGGTTAGCTGTTTTTCTCTTTAAGTTTTTGCGTAGTTCTTTTTTAGCAGATTTTTTATTAGGCATAAGATACTTCTTATATAATATTTTAGTACTAGGAGTTTAACAGAATTGTATATAAAAGTCAATGGTCGGGGTGGTGAGATTCGAACTCACGATCTTCTGGTCCCAAACCAGACGCCTTAGACCAACTGGGCCACACCCCGCTAACTAAATTTTGTTTTTAAAGCATCAACCCAGCCAGAAAGGCGGAAAAAGGCGTTTACATTGTTTATTCTTAGATGAATTGTGCCGTATCTAAGTTTAGTGGAAATCCTCTTTTTGCTAGATTTACTTAGGGTCGTATGAGTTTTGAAAAAATTTTCTTTTGGTATACCTGTTAGATTATGCCAGAAAGATTTATATTTTTCAATATCATCGCCTTCATGGCCCATGATTTGGATTTTAATGTTTTTCTTCTCTATTTTTAAATATTTTTGAAAGAATAGGATTATAATCCTTATCATTGCTGGGTCAGAGTTAGCAAAATCTATACTTTTCCATTTACTTTTTTCCCAGCCCTTTTTATAGCCTTCGGCCCAGTATAAAGAAGTGCCAGCGATAAATAATGGTTCCCGGGATAGGTGATTGGCTTCTAAGTTTGCCGTCAGTCTTATTTTTTGATGTTTAGCCTTGGCTAGAATCGTTTGCCGCCTATTCCTCTCGACTAGCTTAGTAATAGACAGCTTGTTTACACGTGAGGCTATCTTTAATTGAGCCCGCTTGCCTAACTTGACATCCTTTAGCCAGATGCTGAGGGTGCTTTTGGGAATATTTAAAATTTCATGTATTTGATTATACGATTTCCCAGAAAGCCTGAGTTTAATTGCTTGTAATTTGTCGGAACGCATAAATAAAAAATTGAACTCACAGTATAAGTAATAGTATCGTAAGTTCAATTTTTTATTTACTTAATTGTGCCCCGGGTCAGAATCGAACTGACGACACAAGGATTTTCCTTGGATTTGGCTTGAGTTTCCTCAAGGTTCGGACTATATCATCCCCGTTTAATTTCTTAAATACGGAGTCGGGCGCTCAAGGCGGGATTATTGTTGGGCTCACCCGCTAGTCTCTACACCTTCTTTGATCTTAAACCCGATCAAAGCTTGGCTCGGGATTACCTTTCTGTTATCTATTTGGATAAAGTTAAGGCTTCCCCGAATTCACCCGATTTGCATCCCGATGTTTCCATCAGGTGGACCGAAATTCAGTCCTTTGCTCTACCACTGAGCTACCGAGGCATTAAGTTGTAAAACAGGTTGCGGGGGTCGGATTCGAACCGACGACCTCTAGGTTATGGGCCTAGCGAGCTGCCAACTGCTCTACCCCGCTATAAATGACTGGTTGTATTTATTACTAGTCGGTGGGCGATGGAGGACTCGAACCTCCGACCTCAACATTATCAGTGTTGCGCTCTAACCAGCTGAGCTAATCGCCCCGATTGAATGATAAAAAAAATAAGTTCTGGCAAATTATGGATAAAATATAACAAACAACTTATAAAAAAGCAAGAGCTCAAAGTTCGGCTATTATTAAGTTTATTTCGGTTTTTATGTCTCCTTGGCCGCTTTTATTCAAGTAATCTATCAGCAGGAGGCGGTCAAGATAGTTTTTTAATTCTGCCAGAGAAAAATTCTTCACTGTCCCAATCGCCTTTTTAACAACATAAGGATGAATTTTGAGTTCTTGGCTGATTTTTTCCTGATTTAGATTTTTACTCAGAGCGTCTTTTATCTGTAATAAGATCTTGAATTGGCGATACAGCATATTTAATAGATATTCAGGGCTAGAACCAGCCAGGTATTGTTCTTCTAAAAGCGCTAGAGCTAGTTTTTTATTTTTCGCGCTAAAAGCATCGGTTAAGGCGAAAATATTTTCTTCATAGCCATTGCTAACTAGCTTGGCGATATCCTCGGGTTTGATCTCACTCCCTTCTTGGTAATGGGACAGCTTATTAATCTCTTGATGCAGACGCCATAGATCGGGACCGGTCAAAGCGATTAAGTGCTCTAAAGCTCGAGAGCCGATTTTCTTGCCATACAATTTAAATTCATTCTTGACGAATTGGCTTAGTTGCTCATTGTTTAAAGCCTTGAATTCTTGGACATATTTTTGTTGGTTGAGCCAAACAAAGAAAGCTTTGGCAGCAGCCGGTAGGGGCTTATCTTTCGTGTTTAATTCTTGGTCGTAGAAAATAATAATAGTCTGTTCGTCTTGGGCTTGGGCGACCGACAGGCGTTTGAAATACTCTAGAAGTTCCTTAAATATTTCTTTTTTCTTGTGACTAAAGACATTCTCAATGACGACCATTCTTTTTTTAACGAATAAAGATCCGGTGGCGATGGCTTCATTAAGATTGCCCAGATTCATATTGGGGCCAGCCAAAGAGCTCAAACTGCTTGATCCGGGATCAAGTTCCTTAACGAATTTATCCTTAAGTTCTTGGAGTTTGCGTCGGCTACGGAAAGTATCGGCGCCATAAATGAAGATTATCATATTACCAGCTTAGCTTTTCGGCTGATTTCATCTCCCGGGGGAGGAATCTCTTGCCTAGAATTAAAAATTTTTTCGGATCATCAGAGGTATAGAAATATCTGCCCGCCTTCTTATTTTTATCAAGTTTTAATTCGGGGTGTTTTTGCAGATATGTTTTTAGGCTTTTAGCTACGATTACCCCGGGGTCAGGTACAAAACATTTTTTATCCATAATTTTACGGATGTCTTTAATCAAGATCGGGTAGTGGGTGCAGGCCAAAATCAACATCTCAATTTTTTTATTTTTTAGGTTTTTTAAATATTTTTGCAAGATGCTGGTAGTTTCATTCTTATGGATCCAGCCTTCTTCAATAAGAGGCACTAGCAATGGCGCTGCCTGTTGGTAGACCAGTAAGCTAGGTTTGAGATGTTTTAATTCTTTGATGTAGGATTTAGAAGCAACGGTTGAACTGGTGCCAATAACGCCAATGCGGTTAAAATCTTTGTGTTGAGCGGCAGCCTCAGCCAGGGGCCGTATTACCCCTAACACTTTAAGTTCTGGATATTTTTTAGGTAAATATTCTTGTTGTATTTTTCGGAGGGCTTGAGCCGAGGCGGTATTGCAAGCCACTATAATGAGACGGCAACCTTTATGATATAGAAAATCGATTGCTTCTCGAGTATATTCATAGATAAGAGCCTGTGATTTATTACCGTAGGGAACTCGGCCATTATCACCTAAGTAGATGTAATTATATTGAGGCAGGACTTTTAGAAAATGGCGCAACACTGTAAGTCCGCCTAGGCCAGAGTCAAAGACCCCGATGCTTCCTTTTTGTTTAACTGAATTTTTTAACATAGTTTTTAAATTGTTGTCCACGGTCTTTATAGTTTTTAAATAAACCAAAGCTAGCGCAGGCGGTTGATAGTAGGACAATATCTCCATTTTTGGCCTGCTTATTAGCTTCTTTGACGGCTTGAGACATGTTAGCCGCTTCCCAGATTTTCTGTGTAGGGAATTTGGCTTTTTTTAAAGCTGATTTAAGTCTGACGGTGCCGGCTCCTGGGAATAGAATTAAGAATTTAACCGTTTTTTTTATGGTCTGGGCTAAATTGGAAAAATTCGCCCCCTTATCCGCTCCTCCCGCTAGCAAGATAATAGATCTTTTAAAAGATTTTAAATCCATTTCTGTGCTTTCCGGAGTAGTGGCAAAGCTATTGTCGTAATATTTAATGCCATTTTTTTCTTTAAGTAATTCTAGTCGATGTTCTAAGGGGTGAAAGTCTTTCACGGCTTGGCTAATGAATGATGGCTTAATTTTTAAGATATTAGCCACAGTGACAGCCGCATCGATATTTTCTTGATTGTAAGTGGCCGCTAAGCGGCTTGGTAGTTTGTTGCTAGTAAAATATTTAATTTTACTTTTAAGACCCTTCTCTTTGTCTAAAATATCCTTAAATTTTTTATTGAATACCAGATAATCTTGCGTACCTTGGTGTCTAGCAATATTAAATTTTGCCTTGTAGTAACTCTTTAAAGAAAGGTGATAGTTGGGATTCAGTGGGTCGGCTGGAGCTAGGTGTTCTGGAAAAAGATTAGTGATGACGGCAATCTTTGGACTATATCCCAAATCTTCTAACTGAAAGCTGGATAGCTCCAAAATCACCCAATCATTCTTTTTTAATTTAGGTAAGAAGGCAAATGGCGCTAAGCCAATATTGCCCCCCAGATAAACCTTCTTGCCAGCTTTTTTTAGAATTTTATAAATTAAGCTGCTGGTGGTACCTTTGCCCTTAGTGCCGGTCACGCCGATGATGTTATTTGTCGGACATAAAGCAAAGAAGAGGTTCATGGCGCTGGTTATAAAAACCTTTTTGCTTTTTACAGCTTTCTGTATGCCGGGGCAGAATAGTGGCCAGCCCGGAGAACGGAATAGTATATTATAATTATCCAGATTCTGGTTATATTTTTTTCCTAGGAGATATTTTATCTGAGGAGGCGGGGGCATTATAGCTTTAAGGGTCTTTAGATCGCGACGGTCACAAACAGTCATTTCCCCATCAAACTTATTTTTCAAAAAAAAATTCATTACAGCTCGATTTTCTAAGCCAAATCCTAAAAAGGCGATTTTTATAGCATCTTTGGCTTTGTTTTTTTGTCTAGACATAATGATTTTTTTGTGGTTAGATATTTTTAGTTCTTACCAAAATTTAATACTCGTGCCTATGACTTTTACGGAAGCAAAAATCAATCTGCAGAAGAAAATTTTTTTCTGGAAAACAGGCTTAGCCATTATCGTTATTTGGCTAGTTGCCCTGATCGTCTATCTTCCCCCTTTGATTAAGGGTGGGCTTAGCTCTATATCATTTCAAGATATCGCTGAGCTCGAATTTATCGACATTCATTATTTGATTTCCCGTTGGCTTGATCCGCTCTTTATTCTGGTTTGGCTTTTATTCATAACAGTCTTCTCCTGGTTCTTGCAAGCTAGGCGTTTGTTGCTAGCTGACCAGAAATTGCATTCCAAAAGCATGAATAAGACGAAAGATTCAGCCTCGCAAGAGAAAGAAGCGGAAGAGGAAAGCTTTATGTTGGATTCCTATCTTTTCTGCTTTGTCTTCGGGGGCACGGCCGTCGGTTTGTGGGCGGCGATCTCCTTCGGGGCCGCTTTTTATGGCTTAATTTCCCACCTGCTTTTTACCGTCTATCTTCATGTCTTCATGTTCGCAATGGCCATTATCTGGTCATTTCTCTCGCCGATACGCCGATTTTTATCGGAGAAGTTTCGGTTTTAGAGCCTCTAATCAATATAGCGGCTCTTTTTATTTTAACTCCCCCCAATTATCTCCTTGGCTGTATTCAGCTATTATTGGTACTTTAAGTTTGATAACCTCTTCCATTGCTTTTTTGATTTTGGGAGCGTAAAAGCCTATCTTATCTTGTCTGATTTCAAAAATCAACTCATCGTGGACCTGGAGCAGAAGCTTTATCTCTTCCGGTTTATCCTTAATCATTTCATGAATCTTAATCATCGCCATTTTTATCAAATCGGCGGCCGTTCCTTGTATCGGGGTATTGATTGCCATCCTCTCGGCCGCTTTTCTTGCCATGACTATCTGCGAGTTGATGTCGCTTAGCGGACGTTGCCGGCCGAAGAGAGTGGAAACGAAACCGTCGCGGCGGGCCAACTCGATTGTCCGGTCCATGAGTTTTTTGATTTTGGGATAGGAAGCGAAATACTTATCAATAAATTCTTTGGCTTTGAAATAAGGGATGCCGGCACCTTGGCTCAAACCATGCGGTCCCTGGCCGTATATAATCCCAAAATTAACCGCCTTGGCCTCATTTCTCATCTTCTTTGTCACCTCTTCTAAGCCGACTCCATTAATCGCTGCCGCTGTGATGGTATGGATATCCTTATTATCCCGGAAAGCCTGGATTAAGGTGGGATCGTTAGCGATATCGGCGACAATCCGGAGTTCAATTTGAGAATAGTCAAAACTGACCAACTTATATCCTTGATCCGCCACGAAGGCTGCTCTGACTTGGCGCCCAATTTCGGTCTTGGTAGGAATATTTTGCAGGTTAGGATCGTTAGATGATAATCGGCCGGTGGCTGCGACCGTTTGGTTATAGTTAGTATGGATGCGGCCGGTTATGGGGTTAATCAAATTAGGCAGCGCTTTGATATAGGTGGATAATAATTTTGATAGTTCGCGGTAATCTTTGAGCAAAGGGATGATGGGATGTAATTCCCAAAGCTTGTTTAATTCATCTTCAGCGGTAGAAAATCCGGTTTTAGTCCTTTTTACGTTGTCGGTTGGTATGTCTAGTTTTTCAAATAAGATTTCTTTGAGTTGTTTCGTGGAATTGATATTGAATTTTTGGCCGGCCACCTCGTGGATTTTTTTCTCTAGTTCAGCTAGATTGCGGCTGAGCTTTTTATCTAAAACTTTGAGGAAGTTTTTATCAACCTTTATCCCCCAATTTTCCATATCAGCTAGAACCGTGACTAGGGGAAGTTCAATTTTGTTAAAAAGGTTTTCTAGCTTGGCTGTTTTTAGTTTCTTTTTAAATATTTTAGTCAAGCGAGCGGTGCAATCTGCGTCTTCGACAGCGTAGAGGGCCATCTTGGCGGGCGGAACCTCTGGCCAGGAAATTTTTTCTTTGCCTTTTCCTAGAAGGTTTTCTTTGCTTATTTTTTCCCATGACAACTCGGAGAAACTCAAAGAGTCTAAGCCATGTTGGCGATTTTCTGGATTTAGAAGATAAGAGGCGATCATGGTGTCAAAACTTAAACCGTTGATCTCAAGGCCCTGAGCCTGGAGGACCCGAAGATCAAATTTCAAGTTATGGCCGTATTTTTCAATTTCTTTATCTTTGAATATCGGTGCCAAGGCTTTGAGCCAGGGGTGTAAGTCCTGCGTTTTTTGGTCGGTAGCTTGATATGAAAACAAGTCTTTTTTGCCGGCCGTATTAATCTTTTTTTCTGGAGTGCGGAGACTAAGGAAATAGCCTTCGCCCGCTTGCCAGGAAAAACTTATACCTAGTAGCCCAGCAATTAGAGGGTCGAGGCCGCTGGTTTCCGTGTCAAAAGCAAAAGCCTTGGTTGTTTTTAATTTTTTTAAGAAATTATGGAATTCTTTATCCGAATCGATTAGGTGGTATTTTAATTTTTGGGAGTTACGCTGGAACTTAGCTTCGCCGTCTTGGTTGCCTTGCTCTTTAGGCTTGATATGATCACGTAATTCTTTAACTTTATTCAATAGGGATTTAAATTCTAAACGCTTAAAGAGTGATACGACTTCATCCAGATTAAAATTAGAGAAATTTATATTTTCCAATTTAAAGTTGATGGGAGCCTGGAGATTAATGGTCGCCAACTCTCGGGATAGAAAGGCTTCAGGCTTGTTTTCTTGGAGCCTTTCTAAGATCCTCAGCGGTATCTTAGGGTTTTTTTCTCTAACAGCCTGGTATAACTTATCTAAATCTTTGAATTCTTTTAATAGTTCGGTTGCTGTTTTTTCTCCGATGCCTTTAACTCCGGGGATGTTGTCACTGGGATCGCCGCGCAGGGCCTTATAATCTATGATCTGGTCGGGTTTTAATTCATATCTTTCAAAAACCTTAGCTTCATTATATATGACCGTATCATTTAGGCCGCGGCTCATGGTGTAGACTTCGGTTCTTTGGTCCACTAATTGCAAGGTATCCATGTCCCCAGTAATTATTATCTTAAGCAGGTTTTTTTCGTCTTTTAGCTGGGCACAAATTGTACCGATTAAATCATCAGCCTCGTAGCCACTTAGTTCAAAAATAGAGATGTTTAAAGAATCGGCGACTTCTTTAACTAAAGGAATTTGTTCATATAGTTCGTCAGGCGCCTTTGTCCTGGTGGCTTTATAGTCAGAGTATGCCTCATGTCTGAAGGTCGGTCCTTTTTTATCCAAGGTAAGAACGACATATTCTGGCTTGAATTCTAGCAGAGCTTTTAATAAGAATGAGGTGAAGCCATAAACGGCGTTCACCAAAAGGCCATCCTTAGTTTTTAGGCTGGGGGGCAAGGCATGGAAACTACGGTGAATTAGGGCATTTCCGTCAATGATTATTAGTTTTTTCATCTTCATATAAGTACATCTATCTTAACATTTTTATCACCTTCAAGCCAGTAATCAAATCTATTTAGATAACAAAAAACCTGTCCTTTTATTTTGGACAGGCTTTTTGAAAAGTGCGATTTAGATCCCGCTCGTTTCTCCTTTTAAAGGAGATTTTTTTTTGCATCTGGTTTTTATAGGAAATAATATGAATAAACGACCAGGCCGTCCACTATTAAGCCGCTTAGGCCGATTATCAGTAATATTATAATCATCCATCTGGGTAACGGTTTTCTGTTTAAGGCAATTAGAGCTAGGACGATTATGAAAACAAAGCCAAAGAAGCCGAAGATATCGAAGAATTGTGGTTGAGGTAATAACATACTGAGCATTTTAGATAAATGAAACTCGTTATTCCATCTGGAATTTTACCTTGTTTGTTTCCTCTAGAATTTCAATGGTTGCTTTTACCGAAACATTGCTAGTATTTTTTAGGAATAAATTATTTTGATATTTTTGTTGAAGCGGCGACAAGAATTCATCTCCCCAGGAGGGTGAAAAAGTCGTAATATCTAAAAAATCAATAATGATTTTTTCAGTATTTTCTTTGGGCAGTAGAGGGGATATAGCAGCCAAAGATTCTTTTCCGAGTTGCCGCGAAGTCAATAAATTGCCAAATTTTTTTAGTTCAATGAGCATATTCTTAAAAATTAATTAAAGCTAAACACCCCCGAAAAGAGATGTCGACTTGTTCGATTTTTAAATTAGTCGTTCTGCTATCTAGAATAGTGAAAGCATTTCCAGACTGGAAATATAATTTTAATTGTGTATCTTTTTGAATATCAACAACTACCTTTTTAACGTATTTTAGCCCATTGCCGCGATTCTCTGGAGACCGTCCAGAAATTTTTTCCGTGAATGCCGTCAATAAAGCTTCGCTATCATTTATTAAAGTCGGGAGGACTCTTTTGAGGGTAGTTAAAATGCCTTGGCCTCTATCAGCTAAGACGATTTGTTTTTTATTCAAATCGTAGGCGAAGAAGATACCTCTGATATCTGGCCATGATCCCAGATTGTGGTCGAAGGAATTATTGCCTATTTCCCCAACTATCGAACTAATAAGAGGAAAATCTTTTTTGAGTTCAGGAATTTTTTGCAGGCCTGCTTCTAAATGGTTTAGCCTGGATTGGAAAGTTGGCGCATCTAGACAAAAAAATTGGTCATCAGGCTCGATAGCCGTTGATTCAAGAACCCATTTTTTGGCCAAAGAAAAAATATCTTTAGTGATTAGTCGGATATCTGCAAGTTTGTAGTAGCGGTAACCTTTAGGGTTAATTCGAAAAGACTTAAGCCGATTAGATTTGTCCCAACGTCGCAAGGTTTGCATATTAACGCCAAGCATTTTTGCAGCCTCGCTGATTTTTATTAATTCAGTTTCATTTAACATAGTTATACAAATACCATTAAATTATACAAAGTTATACATTATTATATCAATATATACATTGTATATCATAGTGTCAGTAATGTCAACAAAAAAGACTTGGCTGGTACCAAGTCTTCTAAGGTGGACCTTAAGGGATTCGAACCCTTGACCCCCTGCTTGCAAAGCAGGTGCTCTAGCCAGCTGAGCTAAAGGCCCCTAGTTATAATTGTAGATTATTATATTATTTATTGTATTTCAAGAGCGGGCCTAATATCCAGTTTAAGAAGCCGCCCATTCCGCCGCTTAATTCGATGATGCCCAAGATGACTATCAGGAGGCCGATCAGCTTATAGCCTAGACGTGATCCGCCCTCTGTACCGAATTTATCTTCAAACCAAGCCATTCTACCGAAGTTCTGAAGCAGCCATTCAGTTTTGATAATCATCATTGTGCCGGCTGCCATAATTATTAAACCCCAGACAATGTGCATATATTTGTTATCTTATATAATTCAAAGGATTATATTTGCTGCCGCTTATAATAATCTCAAAGTGGAGATGGGGACCGGTTGATCGGCCAGTTGAGCCCATGGCGCCGATGTTTTCACCCTTATCAACGCTGTCGCCGACTTTCACGAATAATTTTGACATATGGCCGTAGCGGGTTTTTTTGCCGCCGCCATGATCGATAACGATAGTGTTCCCATAGCCGCCGTTCCAGCCGCCTTGGGAGATGGTTACTACGCCGCTGTCAGCCGCATAAATCGGCGTTCCGACTTTCGCAGCGATATCAACGCCGGGATGGCGCCAAGAGAAGTATTGGGTGATGCGATAGGCGCCGGCCGGCCAATTCATCTTACTCGCCGCCGCCGGAGCTTTAGGGGATTTTATCAGGTTAGAAATAACACCGACTCCGGACACGCTGGTCGTGCTTGGTTTTTTAGCGATTGTGGCCGTGCTCAACTTCTTTCCGCCAGGAATTATTATCTTTTGCCCGATCACCAGATGTTCCCCTAGATTATTACTACTACTAATCTGGTCTTCGCTGACGCCGTAATTTTTAGCTATTTTGCTTAAGGTATCGCCTTTAGCCACTACATATAAAACGCCTGAAGAGGGCAGGATCATCAGTTTATCTCCTGGACGGATCAAGCTAAAAGCGCTTAGGTTATTAGCCCATAAGATCGTATTGACACTGATATTGAATTTCCTAGCAATAGTGCTAATCGTATCTCCAGTCCCGACGCTATAGTATATGATTTCTTGCCTTTTAGCTACGCTGGAGACCGAGCTATTAATATCGCCGGCTACTACTAAGAAGTTCGGTTTGAAGACCGAGCTGTTGTCATCGCTGAAAGCGATGTCTGAGCTATTGTCAGTAATTTCTAGGTTGGCGTGCAAAGGATTAACCGCCTTATTTTCTTCAGCTAGATATTTGTCTTGTATGTTTTGTAGGCTATCAGCCGGACTGTTGTCTTCAATAAATTCTTGGTCGGCAATATTGCCAAATTCATTGGGAATCAGTTTTGCTAGGACAGTTTTGTATGTTTCATTGGAGGCACTCTTGGCGCTGCTACCATTACTGAGGTTTAGGATGAAAATGAAGATTATTAGGATGAAAATCAGAAGATGTCTTAAACGAGTGCTGCGTAAGTCCTGTATTGGCCTGCCAGTCCAGCCAGATTGGCGCATCCGGAAAAAACCATAATAAAATTTGACTAATATCTTATAGAATAGAAGTCGGGTAATAAACTTTAGAGGCCGAAAACTTAGTTTGACCAACTTCACCCCTAAATTTTTAAGTAAGATTACGGATTTTATAAGGGCAAGAGAGATTTGGACTAAAGCTTTGACTAGTTTACTGGGCGCTTGTTTCTCTATATATTTAGGATTTTAAACGGTTTTTCATATTATTTATCCTACCATCATTGCGCCTCGAGCGTCAAACATGGTATAATAATAAAAAATAAATAGTATAAATCAAAAAATTACTTATTTAGACCCCAAGGCTCTAAGTTGGTAAAAAATTTATGTCTAAAAAAAGCCTCTTTGGCTTAGGACTGATTTTTGCTTTAGTCCTCTTGCCAAGCCTAAGTTTCGCAGCTCCGGCGACTCCGACCCTAGTTTCGCCGAGTAATAATGCAAAGAATTACAATCACACAGTCACCACTCTTTATTGGAGCAAGATTCCAGGCGCTGCACGCTATGAATTACAGATTAGGAAAGATAATAATGGTTTTACGGACAGTGATTCCGTGACAGACGCTAATGGTTGGCTCAATACTAATAATTATATTAACCCCGGGCAAGTTACGACTGCTAATATTCCTTTTCTGACTGGTGGTCTAGAGCCAAATAAAACATATTTTTGGCATGTAAGGGCGTGTGATGCCACGGACTGCGGTAATTGGTCGCCTGCTTATAAATTTTCGACCGCTGCCTCTCCAGCTAAAACCACTCTTAGCTCACCCAAGTTTACCAGCAAGACAGTAAATGGTGTTACCACCTATTCTTATCCGACAATATATAAAAACAAGCCCCAGGAATTTAAATGGAATATGACCAATGGTTCCACTTATAGCGTTCTTAGGGTGTATGCTGCGACTATCCCTAACTTCACTTCTGCTCCTGTTTGCTCAATTACTGAAAAAATCAACATAAAATTAGAAGGCACAGCTATTGGTTCCGGAATCTTGTCGAATACGCCAGCTGGCAATTATTGCTGGACGGTTACTACTTATAATAACGTCGGTCCTGGAGCTGAAAGCGACCCTCAGTTTTTTATCTTGAAGAATAGTATTATTAATCCAGAAAATATATTTGCCCAGACAGGCTTTTCTTCGGCGGTTTTCTATTGGACCAACAACGGTGGCACTAACCCCACGATTGCCGTTAGTACTAAAGAATCTTTCCCTAATGACGTGAATTCAACTAGTGAGGATATCGTTGGCGCTAGTAATTTTGCGTGGTTAAGCTCCGGATCTTACGTTTATGATTTTATCAAGACTCATCCGAACGTTAATTTGTTCTGGAAAGTTAAAACTGCTGATTCTGGTTGGTCAAAAGCTAGAGCCTTTAAGTCTAATTTCTTAAAAGATCCTGTAATCTCTTGGCCAAAAGGCCAGACGATTACCGCTACATCTTCTGTCTTTAAGTGGGCAGCTAGCCCGGGAGCTAAATTCTATAAGATGACAGTCTCCGATGCTAATGGAGTAGTAAAGACCGTCTATTCTACTAATTCCACCTACAAGATCCCTAGCGGCTGGAATCTTTCGGCCGGAGCCTATACTTGGAAATTAACGGCTATTAATGATTTTGGTGAGAGTGGAGAAGTTACTGGTGGCTCATTCACTGCTCAATAATTATTTGTTCAGTTCAAATTAAAGCAGCCCGGCTCAGCCGGGCTGCTTTTGTTTATTCTAAGCATGGATTATGTTATAATCAAAATGTTTGGAAATATTTATTTATGACAAAAGTAGTTTTAATACGCCACGGGCAAACAACTTTTAATAAGAAGGGCTTGTTTTGCGGCTGGGTTGATGCCGGCTTGACTGCTCGGGGCAGGCAAGAGGCAATTAAGGCCGGAAAGGATCTAAAGCGCCGAGGGTTCGTTTTTGATGTAGCCTTTGATTCTTATTTGCGTCGCAGTAGCCAGACTTTATCCTTAATCCTAAAGAGCTATCCCGGTAAGCGTCCGAAAATAGTTAAAGATTGGCGCTTGAATGAACGTCATTACGGTGATTTACAAGGTAAGAACAAGAAGGAATCAGTTAAGGAATTCGGCTTGGAACAAGTAATGCTTTGGCGTCGTTCCTATTCGGTCCGCCCGCCCAAGATTTCCGCCTCTAACCGTTTCGATCAAAGGGATGATGCTAAGTATAGCGGTCTCCCGGTGCCTCGCACCGAGAGTTTGCAAGATGTAGAAAAAAGAGTTGTCGCCTTTTGGCGTGACATGGTGATTCCGGTTCTCAAAGAGGATAAGCGAGTGATCATTTCTGCCTCTGGCAATAGTTTGCGCGCCCTAGTTAAACACCTCTCGAAACTATCAGCTAAAGAAGTGGTAGATTTTAATATTCCGACCGGCATCCCCTTAGTTTACGAATTATCTAAGAAGTTTAAAGCCGAGAAGCGTTATTTTCTGGCTTCAGCCAGAGATTTGGCTAGAGCAGTGGAAGAGGTTAAAGGGCAGGTTAAAGTTAAATAGTCTGAAAAAGAACAACCCGGTTGACTAAGGGTTGTTTTTTATTTATCATTAGCTCATCGCTTTTTACAAATTTCTTTAACCCTCTAAAACCATTAACATGGAAGGATTAAGCAAAGAAAAAGTTTTGGCCGATTTAAAAGGAATGGCCACGAGCAAAGGCCTTGACCCCGATGATGTCGATCTGGAGGCTAGCCCGGCTGATGTCGGGTTTGATTCCTTAGACATTGCCGAATTGGTAATGGATATCGAGAAGAAATACGATATCTCTATCTCTGATTCGGAAACTAAGGCCCTGGCCACTTTCGGTGACATTTGCGACCTGATTCTGGAAAAAGCCTGAATCTGTGCCCACCAAAAAAGGACCCTTGGGTCCTTTTTTTTAATTTCCTGGGACGATGATGGCGAAAGGCTTTGTTTGCCCGTATGGTTTCGGGCCAGATTTAAGGCAATATTCGGGTAGGCCTCTTTTGAAATAAGGCGGTTTTTGTTTTTGGATAAGGCCAGCTAGATAATAGGCTAAAGCTAAAACGAGGGCGAAATTAGACTTTTGGGGCAAATTTATTTCCCAGCGCTGATTCTTTTCTCCAAAATAATCATTTTTCCCAAGACTGACAATCATCTCTTTGGGTGATTTACAGATAAATTTAGCGTGCCTGGCCGCACCCTCGGGATAGGCGCGCAAGCTAGCGTAGGGCCCAAAGAGTTCGTCATTCTTAACATTCAGCATATCGACGATCGCCTTGTATTTATCTGGCAGGATAAAAGTGAAGAAGGATTGTTTCTTGAAACTACTAGGAACATTTAGACGAGAAATGAAATCTTTTATCGCTTTAGGGTCCTCTTTAGTGGAACTTAGGATCATTCCTAGGTAGGTAGAGAAATTATAAGAATAAGGTTCAGCTATTTTTCGGAAACAGAAAACCTGATCGGCGATTTTAGCTCCGCTGGACTCAGCGTTGCAAGTTAGAAGGCTAGTTTTGAGCCCAGCTTTCTGGGCGGCTTTTATCTCCCAGATGGAATCTTTTTCTCCGGAAGCTGAAATAATGATCGCTTCTTTGATAGTTCCTTGCTTTATTAGATGGCGATAAGTTTTGAGTGCATCCTTAAAACTGCCCTCATCTGCCAGGAAGGCGGATTGTCCATGAAATAGCATGCGCCCGGTGTTATAAGCATTTACGCTGCCGACGACGAAGCGAGTCGAGCCTTTTGTTAAACTAAGCCTGGGCGGTTTGTTTTTTTGGAAAAAGTCCAAGCCGGCCAAGACGATATTATCTAGATTGGGGATATTTTTTGAAAGCATAAATTTATTATTTAAACCTCGCCTTTTCATTATAATTTAGATTGATTTTTATTTCAATTTGCGCTAAAGTCAAGTTAGAAAATCAAGTTTTTATTTGTTTTTAATTTACCCTTAAAACCTTTTATTTTATGTCCGGACACTCAAAATGGGCGACTACTCATCGTCAAAAGGCCATAGTCGACGCTAAGCGCGGCGCGGTTTTTACCAAGATGGCTAATATTATCACGATTGCCGCCAGGGAGAGAGGCGGAGACCCGAATGCTAATGCCAGCCTGAGATTAGCGATTGACCGTGCTCGGGCCGCAAATATGCCTAAAGATAATATTGAGCGAGCAATTAAACGTGGTACAGGTGAGCTCGGCGGCGCTCAGGTAGAAGAGTTGTATTATGAAGCTTTAGGCCCGGCTGGCGTCCAGTTCGTAGTCAAATGTTTGACCGATAACCGTAATCGCAGCGCTTCGGCTGTTAGGCATCTTTTTACTAAAGTCGGCGGCGCCTTTGGAGCTGTGCTTTGGAATTTTCAGCAACTAGGGGTAGTCAGGATCGACCAGGAAGAAATAGCTGGCAAGGGAGTTGATATGGAAAATTTCGAATTAGAGCTCATCGATCAGGGAGCAAGCGACCTAATCAAAGAAACAGAAGGTATAAGCATCTATACTGATCCGAAAGATTTACACAAGGTTCGGGAATTTATTGAAAAGAAAGGCTTGAAAGTGGCTAGCGCTGATTTGGAGTATGTAGCCAAAGAAAAAGTGAGTCTAGACCGTTCAGACCAGGAGAAAATTGATAAGCTAATGGATGAGCTGGAAGATAATGAAGATATCAATGACTATTATACTAACTTAGCTTAAGTATCATCTTCTCATGTCTAAGATAATCTTAGGAATAGATCCGGGCATTGCCGATACCGGCTACGGTTTTGTCAAAGCCGAAGGTTCAAGCCTGACTTGTTTGGCTTACGGTTCGATTAAGACGCCGGCTCATGCCGAATTGGCCGACCGCTTGGCTGAGCTATATAAGGATTTGGATAAATTAATAGAGAAGTATAAGCCGCAATTAGCCGCTGTTGAGGAATTATTTTTTAATAAGAACGTAAGGACGGCATTGATAGTCGGTCAGGCTCGTGGTGTGGCTCTCTTAGCTTTAAGGCATAATCAAGTACCGCTTTTAAGCTTTACGCCTTCACAAGTCAAACAGGCAGTGTCCGCTTATGGACAAGCTTCTAAATTGCAAGTCCAAAAAATGGTCAAACTGATTTTAAATTTAAAAGAACTGCCCCAGCCAGATGACGCCGCTGATGCTTTGGCGGTGGCAGTCTGCGCTCTAAACCATCGTTTATGCCTAAAAAATTAAAAATAATCCATATCAGTTCCGAGGTTGCTCCTTTTTCTAAGACTGGCGGCCTCGCTGATGTGGCACGTAGTCTGCCCAAAGCCTTACATCGTTTGGGCCATCAAGTCAGGATCATCACTCCTCTCTACGGGCAGATGATCGACAAAAAAAAGAACAAGCTCAAGCTCTTATTTGCAAACGTTCCCGTTTTTTTGAACTCAGCCGAATCTATCAAGGTTAACTATTGGCAATCTGAGCTTTTACCGGGCCTGCCTGTCTATTTTATCGAGAATAAGAAATATTTTTCTAAGCATAAGCGTTTGTATGGTTCTAGCCACGAAAACGCTCGTTTTTTAGTTTTTAATATCGCCGCTTTAAAATTAATCTCTTTGCTTAAGTTCCCGGCGGATATCGTCCATTGCCACGATTGGCAGACAGGTTTGATCCCTTATTACCTCAAGACTGATTTCCGCTATTCCAAGACCCTGAAGAATGCCAAGACTATTTTCACCATCCATAACCTTATTTTCCAATTAGGTCATAACTGGTGGGAAATCCCTCCGGAAAAGAAGGATTATGGTCGCACCCGGATTCCCCATCTAAGCGATCCCAATCTAGAGAATATTAATTTTGCCAAACGGGCCATCTTGTCGGCCGATATCATTAATACCGTCAGCGAACAGTATCGGGAAGAAATCATGACTAAAAAATTCGGACAGGATTTGAATCGCATTTTACTAAATCGCCAGAAGCGCCTGTTCGGGATAATCAATGGCATTGATTATAATGCTTATAACCCTCAGAATGACAAGGCGTTAGTGCGCCGCTATAATCACCAATCCCTGCTTGGCAAGTTTGATAATAAGAGGGCCTTGCAGAAGAAGTTTGGTTTGCCGCTTAACCCGGAGCTGCCGATTTTTTGCACGACTTCGCGGGTTACTTTCCAGAAAGGTTTCGCCTTGATTCTGAAAATATCACAGCAACTAATGCGTCTGGATGCCCAATTCATCATTATTGGTGCTGGAGATAAGCATTATTTGAAAGACTTGCAGAAGCTAGCTAAAAAAT
Organism: Patescibacteria group bacterium; assembly: GCA_041651355.1. Taxonomy (NCBI): domain Bacteria; species Patescibacteria group bacterium. Next base: position 41,061 of record JBAZJK010000001.1, read on the forward strand.
ATCCGAAAAAACTAGTAGTTATTCCTTCCCATGAAAAAAATCAAAAGTATGAGACCTTGGTTTACGCTGGTTCTGATTTTTTCTTGTTGCCATCCAACCATGAACCTTGTGGCATCAACCAATTGATTGCGATGCGCTATGGCTGTGTGCCGATCGTTCGGGAAATCGGCGGGCTCTATGACACAGTAGAAAATTTTTCTGCTGGTGGCCAGAAAGGGAGCGGCTTCACCTTCAAGCACGAGGATGAGTTCGCTTTCTACGGCGCTATCATCAGGGCTCTGGAGAATTATAAAAATAAGAAACTCTGGCCCAGCCTAGTAAAACGGGTAATGAAGCAATCTAACAGCTGGGAAATACCAGCTAAAAAATATTTAGAGTTATATAAGAAAGTTTTAAAGGCGGACAAAGCCTAAATTTATGTTGTGGCTTAATTTTCTCCATCTATACCAACCAGCTAATCTAGATCCCTATTACATCAAGGAGGCGGCTGATAAGAGCTATCGCCGTTTGGTTAATCTCTTAGAAGAGCATCCCCGTTTGAAATTTACCATAAATATCAGTGCCTGCCTCTTGGATCGTTTAGCTGATATCGGCTATCAAGACCTGTTGCTCCGTTTGCAAAAATTAATTTGTCGCGGCCAGATCGAGCTTGTCGGCTCGGCTGCTTATCACGCTTTTCTTCCTCTCTTACCCGACCAAGAGATTATCAAACAGATTAAGGAGCAAGAACAGATAATAAAAAAGTATTTCGGCCCGGTCAAGTTAAAAGGTTTTTTCTCTCCGGAGATGGCTTATAGCCATAAATTGGGGCGTATCATCAAATCTCTTGGATATAAATGGCTGATATTAGACGAGATAGCTTTTAATGGTAAATTAAATGCTAATCTAGATTTTAGTCGCGTTTATTTAGATAAGAATAGCGGTTTGAAAATTATTTTCCGTGACCGGAAGCTCTCTAATTCCTATGTCCCAGATTCGATTTTAACCCTGCTTAAAGAGGAAAAGAAAAGTATAGCTATCAGCGCTACCGATGGCGAACTGTATGGCCTGCGCCATGAAGACCCGACGGCCGAGTTAGAGAAATTAGCAAAAGCCAATAATTTGCAGAGCCAAATTATTTCTGAATTCATCGCGGATTTTCCCGCGAAATCTTTAGTTTCCGTCAATTTGCGTCCCTCGACCTGGGAATCGACCCCGGCCGAACTGCGCTGGCGCCGACCCTTCTGGCTTTGGCGGGCACCCCAAAACAAGATCCATTCTTATACTTGGCGCTTGGCTGAGCTAGCTATGGATCTTGATGAAAGCTATCAGAAGGATAAGAATCATTATTATTGCCGCTGGCATTTGGTTAGAGGTTTGGCTAGCTGTACTTTCTGGTGGGCCAGCGGTCGTAATTTTTCCCATAATTTCGGCCCCTTAGCCTGGAGTCCGGACGAAGTCGAGCGCGGCCTGAACGACCTGATCCGTTCCGTGCGTTCTCTTCAGGATCCCCGGACTAAAAACGCTAAAATCAAGGCAGAAAAATTATATATCAAAGCCAAGGGCTTGCTGTGGCGCCGCCACTGGGAGAAATATTTTTAAATCTATGAATAAAGGTAATTTATTATTCGATGAGAAATACTTGAACGATTTATTTATTAAGGAAATTTTGCCGCTTTATCCTGATTTCGTGAGCATAGAAAAGATCGAGGTCAAGCCTTATAAGAAATTGATGTGGGAGACCACTTACCATTTAGTAGTTAAATATTTAACTCATTTCATTAATCATGAAGGGGAAGTTGTTAAGGTGCCGATAGTAGCGACAGCCCATAGCAGCGAAGAAAGGGAAAATGTTTTTTTAACCCTATCTTATTTATGGGAACACCATTTAGCTGATCGGGAAATCAGCTTGCCTCGGCCTTTGTTTTATCATTCGGATTTAAGAGCAACTTTTTATCGGGCGATCGAAGGGCGGAATCTCTTATATTTTATAAAAGACCAAGCTTGGCCAGAGATCGAAGATGGCGTAATTAAAGCGGCCAGGCTGTTTGCCAAGCTCCACTCCTTACCTTTGGAGGGAGGCTATCAATTCAATCTCGATAACGCTAGGGTAGCTACGGTTTTGCCAGGAGTAGAGTTTACTTTGAATGAACTTAAGTCTCGTTTTTCTGGGCGTTATTTTGATTTTATAAAATCAGCTTATGAAGTTATCATCGCCAAAGAAAATAACTTCTTAGACAATACTTCTCAGCGTTGGCTAGTCCATGGTGATGCTCACCCCGAGAATCTTATTAAGCTGCCTTCGGGTAAGATCGGCTTAATCGATTTTACTGATTTTTGTCGGGCTGATTTCGCTCGGGATCTAGGCGCCTTCAGTCAGCAACTTGAATACAAGATTATCACCAAGGCGAAGTATGTGGCTGAGGCGGGAAAAATGAAAGACCTTTTTATTAGTGAATATTTTAAGAACTCGCAATTAAAATTAACCCCAGAGATAGCTGAGCGAATAGCCTTGTATTATAATTTTGCCTCCTTGCGCACCACTGTTTATTGGTTGTTAAAGCATGATTGCGACCCGAGTCGAGCTGAATTCTTGATAGATAATATCAGGCGAAGCCTAAACTTGAAAGTTTAAGTTATGTCTTTAGATAAGAAAAAAATCAAGATCGCTCACGTCCATGTTTGGGACCAGAAAAATAAAGGAGACGTGGCTATAGTTTTAGCTGTCCAAGAGCTGCTGAGGAAAAAATTTCCGGCTAGCCGGATTTTAGATTTTCCCGTTGAGACCCTCAAGGAATACGACCAGAAAAAGATTGACCGTATCAACCAAAGCGATGTACTTATCTTCGGCGGCGGCGGTTTATTTTATCATTATTTTTTGCCCTATAACCTTAGAGTGATCGCAGCCATCAAGGTGCCGATAATCATTTTCGGTGTCGGCTATATCCAGGAAATCGGCGCCTCAGGATTAGACGCTACCAAGCTCCATAGCTTGTTGGCTTTGGCCAAGAAAGCCAAGCTAGTCGGAGTGCGCGATTTTTATACTAAGAATTTTTTGTTAAGAAACAAGATGAGTGCTAGGAAGATAGAGCTGATTGGCGATCCAGCCACTTTGCTGAGCGAACAGGTTCCTATGGTTTCTATCCCTAAAGACCGAGTGAAGATAGGTTTGAATTTGAATTATTCTGGTTGGCTTGGTTTTGGTCAGTGGCAGGATGATATTCTCAAGGCTTATCAGGATTTAGCAAATTATTTTATCAAGGAATATAAAGCCAAGGTTTATTATCTTAAACATCATCCCGGGGAAGATAATATTTATCGCGCTTTAAAGATACCGCGTTTGGAAGTAATTGACTTATCGCCTCGGGAACAAAAATATGTTTACGGCCAATTAGACCTGGTTGTCGGCATGATGCTCCATGTCGGGGTTATGTCTTTCGGTGCCTTGACCCCAGAAATAAATGTCGCCTATGATTTGCGTAATTATAGTTTTGCCCGGTTTATCAATTGTCCTGAATTGGTAATCGACCTAGAAAAATTAAAGCATGGGGAGCTGCTTAAAAGCGCAAAAACAGTCTGGTCCGGGCGTGACGCTTATATCAAGAAATTCGAACGTCGGCGGCGGTTTATCAGAGAACAGCAGTTAGCGTTTCTAGATAAGATAGCCAGTCTTTTTTAAAAATATATGCTAGGTAAAGATTTTTCTAAAACTGCCGGTTTCTGGCCGGTATTAGCCGCCCTTTTGGGTAATTTTTTTGTTGGTATCGCCAAGTTTTTCGGTTTCTTAGTATCAGGTTCCGGCGCCCTCTTCTCTGAGTCCATCCATAGTTTGGCAGATACCGCTAACCAGTCGCTTCTTATTATCGGCGTTCGCCGCTCGGTGAAACAACCCACAAAGCTTTTTCCTTATGGCTATGGTCGGGAAAGATTTATCTTTGCTCTAATCTCGGCTTGCGGCATCTTTTTTATCGGCTGTGGTATAACTGTTTATCATGGCTTGAATTCTTTGATCCATCCTGATTTGGTTCACTTTAAGCCGGTTACTCTTTATATCTTGTTTTTAGCCTTATTGATCGAATCCGGCACCCTATGGTTGGCAATCAGAGACATTAGAAAGCATTTCCCTAAAAGCAAATTAAAGATTATTTTGAGGGAAGCGGATCCAACCACCTTAGCTGTCGTCTATGAGGACGGCTTGGCCGTCATCGGCGTTTTAGTAGCCTTAGCTAGTATCGTCCTAACTTATATGACTGGCCAAGTTTATTGGGATGCCATCGGCTCGATTATCATCGGGTTGCTTTTAGGGGTGGCTGCCATCATCCTGATTAATAAGAATCGTCATTATCTGATTACCAAGTCTATTCCCAAAGGCCTGGAAGACGAGCTGATTGAGTTGATCGAAAGCGATCCTTTCGTGGAAAAAGTTTCTGATTTTAAATCAGCCATCTTGGACGTTGATAAGTATCTGATTAAATGCGATATCGAGTTTAACGCCTCAGCCTTGGCAAAAGAACTTTCAGAGCATGGTTTTTTAGAGGACGAGTATGAAGAGGTTAAGGAAAGCTATCAGAATTTCATGAAATTTTGCGTTGAATATGCTGACCGTGTTCCTAGGATGGTGGGACAGAAAATAGATGGCCTGGAAAAAAAGATCCGGCAATTAGTGCCTCAGGCTGTTTTTATCGATATTGAAATCAATTGATTCTTTGGTTTTTTTTTGCAAAATACTCCGCTTTTTTAATAGAATCGCCTGTGTTATACTAAATAAAGGTAAAAATATTTTAAGTCTGAATATATGGGTCGCCACAAAAAAAAGAAAGAAACCAACCCGCTTGATTACGTAAATCTACCGAATCTTAGCTTAGACGAACGGGCCAAGAAGAGTATCGGCATAGTCTTTATCTTTGTCTTGGGCTTGATCAGCCTTTTGGGCTTATTTGATCTATCAGGTAAGACTGGGCAATTTTTATCTAGGTATTTAGCCCTTATTTTCGGCTATGGTAAATGGTTGGTACCCTTGGTTTTTATCTTTTGGGGCATACTCTTAAGCAAGGGAAAAAAATATCATATCCGTTTTAGTGATTATTTAGGGCTTTTTCTATTATTTATCTCCTACCAGACCATTTTCCATTTTTTCATCAAGCAGGCTAATTGGGAGTTAGCGGCTGACAGCGGGGCAGGCGGAGGATATATCGGTTTTTATCTATCACAATTTTTCGTTTATTTATTCGGTTTTTGGGGTGGTCTGATCGTCATCTTAGCTTTATTCCTGATTTCCCTGGTCCTCGTCTTTAACACCTCTCTGTCTAAAATCATCGGTCATGAAAGCTGGTTGGCCAACATCTTCAAGCCTTTACTTGGTCTAGCGCAGTCCATGTTCAGCCGTTCAGAAGATGAAGGGGAATCTTTAGACCAAGCGCAGCTAGCTTCTATCCAAAATACCGCCCTTAATTCCTGGCAGCAAAAAGATTTACAGCCTGAGGCCGGGACGGCCGTTGATAGTAACAGTAAATCAGAAGTAGAGCCTGAACCGAGCCTGGCTCATCGTGCCCAGCCCAAAGCCCAGGAAAAGATCGTCTGGCCCAAGAGCAAGGTAAAGATAGATTTGCCTTTAGAGTTACTGAATAATAAATTTTCTAAAGCGATTGGAGGCGATACGGCTGCTAACGCTCTGAAGATAAAAAAGACTTTAGAGAATTTTGGTATCGCGGTCGAGATGGGAGAAATAAAAGTCGGTCCCACAGTCACCCAATATGCTTTTAAACCGGCGGAGGGTATCAAATTATCCCACATCACCACTTTAAATAATGATCTTAGCTTGGCTTTAGCAGCTCATCCTTTGCGGATAGAGGCTCCGATTCCCGGTCAGTCCCTAGTAGGCATAGAGGTGCCTAATAAGGCCAAGGCGATCGTCGGCCTGAGAGAAATCTTAGAAGATAACGTCTTTAAGAATCGGAAGAATAATCTGATGGTAGCCTTAGGTAAAGATGTCGCTGGCACGGCCTGGATGTATGATATTTCTCGGATGCCCCACCTATTAGTGGCTGGGGCCACCAATTCCGGCAAATCAGTTTGCTTGAATACAATAATCGTTAGTCTCTTATACCAGAATAATCCGGATGATTTGCGCTTTATCATGGTTGACCCTAAGCGCGGCGTCGAGCTTAATTTCTACAATGGCATCCCCCATCTTTTAACTCCGGTCATTACGGAAGTTTCCAAAACCATCAATGCTCTGAAGTGGTGTTTGAATGAGATGGAGAGGCGCTACGATCTTTTAGGCAAAGCGGCTAAGAAGAATATCCAATCATATAATGCTAGTGCCAGTGAGAAATTACCCTATATAATTTTCATTATCGATGAATTAGCGGATTTTATGATGACGGCTGGCAAAGACTTGGAAGCGGCTATCATCCGTTTAGCTCAGATGTCTCGCGCTATTGGCATCCATTTAATCCTAGCTACCCAAAGACCGAGCGTTAATGTTATCACTGGTTTGATCAAGGCGAATATCCCGACTCGGATTGCTTTTGCCGTCGCTTCAGCGGTTGATTCTAAGACTATCTTAGACGCTAGCGGAGCTGAGAAACTCTTGGGGCAGGGAGACATGCTCTTTAGCTGTTCAGAATTTGCCAAGCCGAAGCGGATCCAGGGCGCTTTCTTAAGTGAAGGTGAAATCGTCGAGGTGGTGAATTACATAAAAGAAAAGAGCGGTCCAGCGGAATATTTGGAAGGCGTGACTGATCGGCAGAAAGTAGCTGGAGTCGCCGGCGTCGGCTTAGATGGGATCCACGGCGATGAAGATGAGCTGCTTTTGGAAGCGAAGTCTATAATCTTGAAGGCAGGAAAAGCTTCAACCTCTCTACTGCAAAGACGTCTGAGCATCGGCTATGGTCGGGCGGCTAAGATTCTGGATATGTTAGAAGAAGCTGGAGTCATCGGACCGGCCAACGGCTCTAAGCCTAGAGAAATATTGATCAGTGGCTCTGATTTTGTGAGCGCCACGCCTTTACATCATCGATCAGAGACGGATGCCCCAGACAGCTATCTAGATGAGGACGAGGGCGATGATGGAACCTTAGCTTTTAGCGGCTCAGATGAAGAGGCGGAAGATATAGAAGAGGCCGAAGAGGAATTAGAGTTAGATTCGCAAGAATTAGATGAAGTAGTGGAGGATGAAGATGAAATTTTAGAGGATATTAAGGAAGATGAGCCCCAAATTGAAGCAGAAGAGCCGCTAGTAACGCCCAAAGCACCAAAAATTGAGAAACATGCGAAAAATCTAGATCCCAAAGATGATGATGATGAGGGGATGTACTTTGCTCGGTAGATTTAATTTAATATTAGCTATAAATTACTTAAAATCACTGTTGTCGTCAGTGATTTTTAGTTGATATTGACAAAATTATTAAAATGTAGTATTATATAAGCATATTTATGGCTAATATTGTAGCCTTAAATGTTTCTTTGACAATTAAATCATTAATAATAAAAACCAAAAACAGTAAACCATGAAAAATCTTGTAATTGTATTATTTACTTTGTTGATTTCAGTCAATTTTGGCTTCGGTCAAGTGAATGTCCAGTTCTCTCAAAATAACCAGTTTGAGGCCTGGAACGATTCGGTATTTAACAGCGATGGGTATTATTGCAATACTAACCTGTTAGCTTACCATGATTTCTCCCTCGCCAATGGCGATAGTATCACTAAGTGGGTGTGGATCTTTGAAGGTGCCACTAATTATGACACGTTGGAAATGACCCCAAACAATTATCAGATGCATATCTGGGTGTATTATCCTAATATCCCGGGTAGCTACCAAACCACTTTAACGGTTTATGCATTTAATTCCGCTAACGTGGAATATTTTTCTTCAGTGACTGTAACGGTTCATATCGGGCTTGCTAGTATATTTGGTGGCGACTATTATGAAGTTACTCCTGATGACTCTGTTACTCTTAGTTCCTATTCTTCATCTGGCCCCGGTCATTTTATCTGGTCTAAAGATGGAGTATTCATTCAGGAAAGCTTCAATTCTAACAGTAGCTACTTGACGGTCAACGAGGTTGGGGAATACATGGTAACCTATATTAACGATCAATCGGGTTGTGAAACTTTCGATTTTAATTATGTTGATTGGGTTTGGCCTGGGTCAGTTTGCGCCATGTTTGGCACTGACGACAGCCTATCTCTTGGCGGCGGATATTTCTGCAACCAAGCCTCTATCACCTTTTATGACTTGTCGAGCGTTTACTCGACCGCCCAACTCTATCATTGGACTTGGCGGGTTAAAACAGGCGATGGCAATACGGTTTTACAAGAGATTGTTTTCAACCAGGCTAATTATCAGCCTTCGATTACGATCCAGTTCGCTGACAGCACAGCCTACTACCGCGTAGAGTTAGCTGTATCGAGTTACTCTCCTGGTACCTCAACGCTTAACGTCGGCTTACACTTAGGATTCTCTGACGTATCCGCTAGCCCTGATGTTACTATCGCCCCTGGCGATTCCGTAACTTTATCTGCCTATACCAATTATGGACCGGGGAATTTTCTCTGGTACAAGGATGGTTTTTTAGGTTTTACCAGCAACGCCAATGTTAGCTATTTATCGGTAGCTGATTCGGGAATGTATCTGGTAAATTACCATGGTAACGGTTGCGAGTCTTGGGATTCGGTGATGGTTAAGTGGGCCGATCCTATGCCAGCTCCGGTAGCTAGCTTCTCGGTTAATAGCCCAAACTATGCTCCGGTGGCCTATTTCTGTAATACGATCCAGGTCTACTGTTACAACCATTCTATTTGCAGTAATATTACCAAATCAGTCTGGGTAATTACTCAGCAAAACCAGACCAGCTCCATCACTTTAACCGGCCCCAATGCTCTTGATTACATAACCGTGAATCTGATTCCTGGGAATGACCATGTCGACTTGGTTAAACTGTTCGTCTATAGTTTTGACGGTAATTATAATGTCGAATTGGTTGATTCAATTGAAACTCAACTAGTAATGGGCTTCTCTGATATCGTAGTATCAGATCCGGTCGTTGAACTGACAGCCGGTTCAACGGCTAGCCTGCATGCTTATACCACCTTCGGACCGGGGACTTTCATCTGGACAAATCAGAGTGGAGATACCCTGGCGGTTACAAGTAACGCCATTCAAAGCAACCTGCTTGTTTCCGACACCGGAGTTTATTGGGTAAAGTTCGTTAATGTTTTGGGAAATTGCGAAAATATCGCTTCTATAAAAGTGATTTATGCCATTACCACCAATTTATCCGAACTGACCCACGCTAACACCCAGGTTTATCCCAACCCGACATTTGAGAGATTCACAGTGGATAATTTCTCTGGGAAGGTAGAGATTTTTTCTGCCACTGGACAGCTGATTTTCAGCCAGACAGTGTCTGAAAAAACAAGTATCTTATGCCAGGACTGGAAACCTGGTTTCTATTTCATCCGTCTCAAAACTCTTTCCGGTGAGACCGAAACGGTCAAACTGGTAAAGCAGTAAATAGCACATTGTAAAATGATCAGGACCCTCGGACTCAAGTTTCGAGGGTCTTTTTTTATTATCAGGAATCACTTATAATGGATTTATATGTTGGCACAGATCAAGAAAATAATTCCGCTCCGCTTATTTAAAATTCTCCAACCGCCCTATCATTACCTGATGAATCTAGCGGCGGCTTTAACGTATAGATTTCCTTCCCAGAAATTGATCGTTATCGGCATTACCGGCACGACTGGCAAAACTTCTACGGTTTATCTGGCTGCTAAAGCCTTAGAAGCCAATGGATATCGGGTTGGCTATAGTTCGACCGCGCAGTTCAGTGACGGCCGGAAAGAGTGGTTGAATGACAAGAAGATGACAATGGTCGGGCGCTTTTTTACGCAAAGACTATTACGGGAGATGTTAAAAAATTCTTGCCAATACGCGATTATCGAAACGACCTCGGAAGGCATTAAGCAGTTCCGCCACCGTTTCATTAATTACGACATCCTGTTATTTACTGGCTTATACCCTGAGCACATCGAGTCCCACGGCAGCTTTGAAAAATATAAAGCAGCTAAGAGTGACTTGTTCAAGCATCTAAAGAATTGCCGGACTAAATATGTTAATGACAAGAAGCTTGTCTGCCGTCCGAAGAGCGAGCTAAAAAAGCTCGACCTGGAACGTGTTAAAAAAACCATTATCGTTAATGGTGATGATGACCACGCTGCCCATTTCTTGTCTTTTTGGAGCGAAAATAAGTTTATCTATAGTTCGAGCTTGGCTGATCGGAGCGAAGCGGCAAAATATTTCCGTTTAGATCCCCTAGCTAAAGATTGGCATTTTTTAGGCTATCATAGCGTGAGGGCCAGTGCTGATGGTACTGAATGCATTATTGACGGGCAGGGCGTCCAACTTTCTCTGCTTGGTGATTTTAACGCTCAGAATGCCACCGCTGCCTACGCGGTTACTGTTAGCCAGAATCTAAAGGCTGATTTGAGTCTGCGAGCCCTGGAGAGCGTTAAAAGCCTAGCAGGGAAATTAGAGAAGATTGATCTCGGTCAAAATTTTTCCGTGATTGTCGATTACGCCTTTGAACCTAGAGCTTTAGAAAAAGTTTATCAGGCTATTTATCTGTTAGAACCCCAACGCATCATCCATGTTCTAGGTTCAACCGGAGGCGGGCGCGATGTCGCGCGGAGGCCGGAACTGGGCAGGATAGCCGGAGAAAGGGCAGATTGCGTGATCGTCACTAACGAGGACCCCTATGACGATAATCCACAATTAATCATTGAGCAGGTAGCTCTAGGCGCGGAAAGAGCTGGGAAAGAACTGGATAAGGATCTTTTTAAGGTTCTAGATCGCCGTTTGGCCATCAGGCAGGCCCTAAGCCTGGCTCAAGAGGGTGATTTAGTCTTAATCAGCGGCAAAGGCGCCGAACAATATATATGTGTCGCTGGCGGCGAGAAAGTCCCTTGGGATGACCGGAGGGTAGCCAGGGAAGAGTTGACAGCCCTTTGTGGATAAAATGTGTGTTGACAAGCCTCAAATAATATAATATTATTACTTAGACAACTATTATTAAGTAAAAAATGGATAAAGCGGTGATAAAAGCTTAATTTTTTTGTATTATAGCTATTCCGTTTTTTTTGTTATATTAGTGAAATATTCTTTTTTAAATCTTTATTTTAAAAAAGTGGGCGCCAACAACTCAAATTAACTTAATATCTTTATTTTAACTCAACCATCAGGATTGAGATTTTTTGTTTATATAAATTTGTCGGTCTAAAAATTTTAGTCTTGCCAATTTTTAATCTAAATTTATGTCCAAGCTCAAACATGAAGGCCATAAAACCGAGGCTCGCCGTTTCTTCAAGGATTTTCAAGAAGTCACGGAAATGCCGGAGCTAATCGAGATTCAGAAAGATTCTTATCATTGGTTTTTAAAGGAAGGCTTGATGGAATTATTCGATGAGATTAATCCGGTGACCGATTTCATCGGTCGTGACTTAGAATTATATTTTGAAGACTATTATCTGGATGAGCCTAAATTTACCGAAGTGGAAAGCCGGGAAAAAAATATTACCTATGAAGCGCCCCTTAGGGTCAAGACTCGTCTTTTGAATAAGAAGACCGGAGTCGCTAATAGCCAGGAGGTTTATTTGGGAGATTTTCCCTTGATGACCGATAAGGGTACTTTCGTTATCAACGGTATCGAGAGAGTGGTTGTCTCACAGTTGATCCGTTCCGCCGGTGTCATGTTCACGGCTGAATTTGTGAAAGGCAAGAAATGCTATGGTGCTAAGATTATCCCTAACCGCGGCGCCTGGTTAGAAATAGAAACAGATTCAAACAAGGTGATTTGGGTAAGGATAGACCGTAAGCGTAAAGTCGCTGTTACTTCATTATTACGCGCTTTTGGTTATGCTGATGATGAGTCGATTCGCGCTCTATTCAAGGATGTCGATCTAGTAAAAAATAAGGATGAAGAGACATATATCGATGCGACGATTGCTAAAGATGCGGCTAAGGATGAAGCTGAAGGATTGCAGGAGGTCTATAAGCGTATTCGTCCAGGAGATTTAGCCTCAGTTGAAAACGCCCGCCAATTGATCTATTCCATGTTTTTCCGCTTTGACCGCTATGACTTTGGCCGGGTCGGCCGCTATAAGCTGAACCGTCGTTTCGGTTTGGATTTAGCCAACAAGAAAGAGAACCGCGTTTTACGTAAAGAAGATCTAGTTTTGATCGTTAAAGAGGTTATCCGTTTAAATATTACTAAAGAACCGGAGGATGATATTGATCATTTAGGTAATCGTCGTGTCCGGGCGATCGGCGGTCTAATCCAGAATCGTTTCCGCGTCGGTTTAGCCAGAATGGAGCGCATCATCAAGGATCGCATGAGTACTAGCGATATCGCTACCTTATCTCCCGCTAAGTTAATCAATGCTCGTCCGGTTATCGGAGTGGTCAAAGAGTTTTTCATGTCTTCCCAATTATCGCAGTTCATGGATCAGACTAACCCTTTAGCCGAGCTCGAACATAAGCGTCGTCTATCAGCTATGGGTCCAGGCGGCTTAGCCAGGGAAAGGGCTGGTTTCGATGTTCGCGATGTGCATTCTACCCATTATGGCCGTATCTGTCCGATCGCTACTCCTGAAGGCCCGAATATCGGCTTAGTCGGCCACTTGGCCAGTTTTGCCCGTTTAAATAGTTATGGATTTTTAGAAGCTCCATACCGCAAAGTCTTGCACGAGAAAAATGGCAGCCGTCTGAGCGATGAGGTTGTCTATCTCGATGCTTTTGAAGAAGAAAAATATATCACGGCCGATGCTACCATCCCAACCGATGAGAATGGCCGCTTTTTAGTGAATAAATATGAGGTTAGAAAATATGGTCAACCTTCAGTCGATGAGGTGAGAAAAATAGATTTAGTCGGCGTAGCCGCTAATCAGATTATTTCTATCGCCACTAGCTTGATTCCTTTCATGGAACATAACGACGGCCAGCGTTCTTTAATGGGCACGAACATGCAACGTCAGGCTGTGCCTTTAATCAAAAGCGAGGCTCCGATTGTCGGCACAGGTGTTGAGGCTAGAGCGGCTCGTGATAGTGGCCATGTCGTTATTTCCAAAGAAGATGGTGAAGTTACTAGGGCGGATTCGGCGGTAATCGAAGTTAGTAACAAGAAGGGACAAACCACTAAATATGTTTTGAATAAATTTTTACGTTCCAACTCTTCCACCTGTATCAATCAACATCCGATTGTAGAATGCGGCGATAAGGTCAAGGCCGGCCAGGTTTTAAGCGACGGCCCTGCGATTGATAATGGGGAATTGTCTCTGGGCCGTAATGTTTTAGTTGCTTTCATGACCTGGGAAGGCTTTAACTATGAGGATGCGGTGATTATTTCAGAAAGATTAGTTAAAGAGGATATCTATTCCTCTATCCATATTGAAAATTATTCGATCGATGTTCGTGATACTAAACTTGGTCCCGAAGTTATCACTAACGATATTCCTAATATCAGTGAGGAAAAACTTAAGAATTTAGATGAAGACGGTATTATTCGTATCGGTGCTGAAGTGTCATCTGGCGATATCTTGGTTGGAAAGATCACTCCTAAAGGTGAAACCACTTTGTCGGCTGAAGAGAAATTGTTGCGCGCCATCTTTGGTGAAAAAGCCAAGGATGTTCGTGATTCTTCTTTATATCTAGAACACGGCGAACATGGTAAAGTAGTCGATGTAAAAATCTTCTCTCGGGAGGAAGGCGACAAGTTGTCGGCTGGTGTCTTGCAATCCATCCAAGTCTCGGTAGCTAATTTGCGCAAGATCCAAGTGGGCGATAAGATGTCAGGCCGTCACGGTAACAAGGGTGTTATTTCTAAAGTCGTACCAGCCGAGGATATGCCTTATATGGCTGACGGTACGCCAATCGATATTATTTTATCACCTTTAGGTATTATTTCCCGTATGAACCTGGGCCAGTTGTTAGAAACTCATTTAGGTTTTGCGGCCAAAAAGCTTGGCTATCGCGTAGCTACTCCAGCCTTAAACGGTATCAGTGAAGATCAGATCAAAGAGGAGCTTAAGAAAGCCGGCTTACCTGAAGATGGTAAAGTCACCTTATATAATGGTAAGACTGGTGAAGCCTACGATCATAAGATTACGGTTGGTTATAAGTATGTTTTGAAACTGAACCATATGGTCGAAGATAAGATCCATCAGCGCTCTATCGGTCCTTATTCCTTGATTACCCAACAGCCTTTAGGCGGTAAGGCCCAATTCGGAGGTCAGCGTTTCGGAGAAATGGAAGTGTGGGCCCTTGAAGGTTATGGCGCCGCTCATACTCTGCAGGAGATCTTAACCATTAAGTCTGATGATGTTACTGGCCGTAGTAAAGCCTATGAGTCCATCATTAAGGGTGAAACTATCGAAAAACTCAATGTCCCGGAATCATTCAATGTCTTAATCAGGGAGCTTAAGGGTTTATGCTTGGATGTTGAATTGCTAGGGGGAAGTCCGATGCCCGAGCCGAGCCGGGAAGATCTTGAGGCCGATCTCCCAAGAAAGAAAGATGATAAATATGATTATGACAAGCCGGAGATAATCGCGGCTGAAGATAAATCTAGCGATAGCATGGATTAAATTTAATTGATAATTAAACTCATATATATGCTTAATCCTATAAAAACCAGCGATTTCGACGCTATCCGGCTCAAATTAGCTTCGCCTGATAATATCTTGGCTTGGAGCCGGGGCGAAGTTTTACGCCCGGAAACGATTAATTATCGCACTCAAAAACCGGAAAAGGACGGTCTTTTCTGCGAAAAGATTTTCGGACCGGTTAAAGACTGGGAGTGTGCTTGCGGTAAATACAAGAAGATTCGTTATAAAGGAATTATCTGTGACAAATGCGGCGTCGAAGTTACTCGGAGCGTCGTCCGTCGTGAGCGGATGGGGCACATTACCCTGCAGATCCCTTGCTCTCATATTTGGTTTCTACGCGGCTTATCTTCTAAGATCGGGCTTTTGTTAAATCTAGGAATCCAATCTCTGGAAAAGGTTATTTATTTTGCCAGCTTTATAGTTACCGAGGTGGATGAGAATCTCAAAGAAGCAACCATTGAGCAAATCAAACAGGAATATAAGTCTAAGCGCAAAAGCATTGAAAATGAATTTAATAACGCTAGCCGTCCTAAAGATAAGGAATTGTCAGCTGGCGATCTCAAGGATTTAACCAGAGTTAAAGAAGAAAGATTGAAACAGTTAGATGAGGATTTCGCGGCCGCCCAGAAAGAGTTGAAAGAGTTGAAGCCGCTTTTAATCTTATCCGAGAATCAGTATCAGACCCTTAGTTTGAAATTCGGCCACATCTTTGAAGCAGGTATCGGTGCTGAGGCTATCAGGTATTTATTATCTAAGATAGATTTAGCTAAAAGCATCAAGAAAGTAGAAGAAAAGCTGGTAGATGCCATAGAATCAAAGAAGGACAAGCTGACTAAGCGCTTGAAGCTTTTAAAGAGTTTTAATAATAATAACATTCGTCCAGAATGGATGATTTTAAATATCTTGCCCGTCGTTCCGCCTGACCTTAGGCCGATGGTAGCTCTAGACGGTGGCCGTTTTGCGGCTTCCGATCTTAATGATCTTTATCGCCGGGTAATCAACCGTAACAATCGTTTAAAGCAGTTGATAGAACTTAACGCTCCTGAGGTTATTTGCCGCAACGAAAAAAGAATGTTGCAGGAGGCCGTCGATGCTTTGATTGATAATTCGGCTCGGCATACTAAAACCGTGACCGCTTCTACCGGACAGAAACGCCAGCTAAAATCATTAGCCGATGCTTTGAAAGGCAAACAGGGCCGTTTCCGCCAGAATTTATTAGGTAAGCGTGTGGATTATTCTGGACGTTCGGTCATCGTCGTTAATCCGAAATTGAATTTAGATCAATGCGGCCTCCCCAAGATAATGGCACTAGAATTATTCAAGCCGTTTATCATTAGTCAGTTGATTAAGCGCGAGATAGTCCATAATGTCCGCAGTGCTTCCCGCTATATCGAAGCTGGACATGACGAAGTTTTCGATATTTTAGAAGAAACGGTTAAGGAATCTTATGTCCTTTTAAACCGTGCCCCGACTTTGCATCGTTTAGGTATCCAAGCCTTTAAACCTATCTTAATCGAAGGTAAGGCGATCCAGATCCATCCTTTAGTTTGTACCGCTTTTAATGCCGACTTCGATGGCGACCAGATGGCTGTCCATGTCCCTTTGACGATTGAAGCGCGAGCCGAGGCTAAAGATTTAATGTTGTCTTCCCATAATCTATTGAAACCGGCTACCGGCGATCCAGTGGTAGCGCCAAACCAGGATATCGTTTGGGGTACTTATTATATGACTCTGGAAGACAAGGTTTCAGCTCTTAAGTCTGACAAGGAATTGAAGAGTTTTTATAGTGAAGATGAAGCCTTATTAGCCTACGAAAGCAACTTTATCGATTTGCATGAGACGATTCGTATTAAGTTCAATCAGGGCGACTTGATTAGAACTACGGTCGGGCGCATAATTTTTAATTTAATCCTTCCGGAGAAATTACGCTTCATCAATGACGTGGTCGGTAAAGGGAAATTAAAGGATTTGATTAAAGAGTGCCTACATGTCTATGGCGAGGAGTCGACGGTGCACTTTATTGATAACCTGAAGAATAAAAGTTTTGCCTTCATTACCAAGTCTGGTTTATCTTGGGGTTTTGGCGACCTGCCTGATCTTAAAGAAAAAGACCTGTTGATCGAGGCGGCTAACCAGAAAGTAGACCTTATCCAAGAACAGTATGAAGAAGGCTTGCTCACTGAAAGCGAACGCTATGCTAAGGTCATTGAAGAATGGACTAATACTAAGGATAAGATCGCTGATATCTGCAAGCAAGGCCTAAATGATGTTTTGCCCGTGTTCTCCATGATTGATTCTGGTGCGCGCGGTTCTTGGGCTCAGCCGGTTCAGATTCTAGGTATGAAGGGTTTGGTGACTTCACCTTCCGGCGCGATTATCGAATTGCCAGTCAAGGGTAACTTTAAACGCGGTTTCGGTGTGTTGGAATATTTCATTTCGACTCACGGTGTGCGTAAAGGTTTATCTGATACGGCTTTAAGAACGGCTAATGCCGGTTATCTAACTCGCCGTTTAGTCGATGTTTCTCAAGATGTAATCGTGTCTAGCGAGGATTGTGGCGATAGTGAGGGCTTATTATTCAATCGTCAGGAAGCTGAAAAGAATGGTGACGATTTCTTCAAGAAGATTACCGGACGTTATTTGGCTCAGGATCTCTTGGATTCAAAAGGGAAATTATTAGCTAAAGCCGGGGATCTTTTAACCGAATCAGTCGTCAAGACTTTTAAAGGTAAAGATTTTTCCGATATCATCATTCGTTCGGTTTTGAGCTGCAAGCTCCATAAGGGTGTTTGTGCTAAATGTTATGGCTACGACTTAGCTTATAATAAAACCGTGAAGATGGGGGCGACCGTTGGTATTATCGCGGCCCAGTCGATCGGAGAACCAGGAACTCAGTTGACGATGAGAACTTTCCATACGGGCGGCGTTGCCGGACAAGATGATATTACCCAGGGTTTGCCGAGAGTTGAAGAAATTTTTGAAGCCCGTCCACCGAAAAAGAAAGCCTTGATGTCGGATGTCGCTGGTAAGGTTAAAGTGGAGTTTGCCCAGAAGATAATTAAAGGTGAGGACGGACAGGATATCTTAGTCAACAATCCGCAAGCCAAAGTGTTGAGTATTTATTTTAAAGGCAAGGATTCGGATAAATATTATTTTTCCGAGAAGATTAATGAAGTTAAGCTGGCTGGCGGGATTACCGGTAAGACCAAGGCGAAGATCGAAGTCAAAGTCTTGGTGCAAGACGGTGATAAGGTTGCCAAAGGTTCGGATCTGTTCAAGGTCGGAAGCGAATTGGTTAAAGCTAAGGCTGCCGGCGTCGTCGAAGTTAATGATAAGTTCATCAAGATTTCCAAAGAAGTCGATAAGGTTAAGGAGTTTTCCATTCTCAAAGGTACGATGTTAATGGTTAAGGATGGCGATACAATTGAAAAGGGCCAGCAATTAACTGAAGGCAGCTTAGATTTACGCGAATTGTATAAGCTTAAGGGCCGCCTAGAAACCCAGAAATATATTATCAGGGAAATCCAGTACGTTTATTCTTCCCAGGGCCAACCTTTGAATGATAAGCACGTAGAGATCATTGCTCGTCAGATGTTTTCTCGCTATCTTGTTAAAGATCCGGGCGATTCCGGATTATTGCCAGGTGAGACCGTTGAAGAAGAAGTTTTAAGCGTCGCCGACAAGAGTGCTGCGACCAAAGTCAAGGCCGAAAGATTACTCTTAGGCATTACTAAGGCTTCTTTAACAACGGATAGCTTCCTATCAGCGGCTTCTTTCCAAGAGACTTCCCGAGTTTTAATCGAGGCAGCCGTTAATGGCAAAATCGATTATTTGGAAGGACTTAAGGAAAACGTCATCATCGGCTGTCTGATTCCGGCTGGCACCGGCTATAAAGGTAAGCAGCTACGCGATGATTACGGCCAAGCTAACCCTGAATTATCCGAGAAATAATTTTAAATAATTCAAAAAGCGCCCTATTATGGGCGCTTTTTATTATAAGCCTTCAGTCTTTTTAATTTTAGCAAAATAGCTTAAAATATAGACAGAGGCTATGATAGCCAAATTTTTTGCTTTAGTTCTAAATTTGATTTATTTCTCTATGGGTCGATGGTGGAAAATCATTAAAAATAGCACTTTGTTAAAGATCCGCTTATCTTTAGCTTTTCTCTTAGCTGTTATCATCTCATTTTTCTTATTGGCTAAAGTCGTTCCTAGCGGCAAAATTGTTTATAGTCGGGACTATTCACGTAGCTTTTTCGGTTTAGGCGGCCAAGGCTTCTTAAGCCTTTTTAGCCCAGCTGACAGAATTGACGCGATTTCTGGCGCCTATCCCCGTTTTCTGGCCGACCCGATCTATTTTTCTGTTTTTACTCCGCGGCGTTTTGAGAGGGCGCGCTTAATTATTAAATATCAAGACGCTTTATCTGATAACACCCCGCTTATCGAGGCCGGTGTTTTGAAAGACAAGATGATTTGGAGTTACCAGATGAAGCCGATAGAAAATAAAATTTTGGATTCATTATCTTGGCCGTCCTTGCGCGATGGATCCTTAGTCTTGTACCAGCGTTCAGAAAAAGTTAAAGATCTTTCTGTCTTTCAGCAAGATGTCGCGGGCCGAAATGATTTAGCCCTTTATAATTATACTCTGAACAAGCGTTTTTATTTGCCGGATTATCAGGCCGGGCAGTCAAGCCGGATAGTAGCTTCGGCTCTGCGGGGGCCTTACCAATTTTATACCTATATTGATAACGAGAGCTTAAATTTTATTTTCTATTTTCAAGACCTCAACCAAAATTATGATTTAAAAGGTGACGGTATTAATATCGTAGTCAGAGACCAAGCCGGAAAAAATATTTTAAGCCGTGAGATTTCTGATGACGGCATTATCGTTGATAGCGGTGATTTAGGCCCCGAGAAAATCAGCTCTTTTATCATAAAAGATTTACCCCGGGGAGTTTATAGGATTGAAGTTAAAACTAACGACGATATCCTGACTAAGAAAATAATTAGCACGCAAAGCAAGCTCTCCTTCATTAATAAGGTTTGGCTAGAAGATTCAGATTCAGGCTCGAAATCCACGGAGATTTATACTAACGCCGACTATATTAAGGCGACCGCTTTTGGAGCCTCCGGCTTGCAAAACTTATTTTTCCAGGATAAGGCTTATAAGATTGATGCTCCTTTTCAGCAGTTTAGTTTCAAGACCAAGAACGGGTCGGGGGCTGGAGCTTACCGGATCAACGCTAAGCCCAAGAATCTTATCTTGGAGAATAACGGAGTCTTCGCTTTCAGTCCTGAGGCCTTAGTGATCCCAGATTTCCCTAAAGTTGATGGTAATTGGTCGGATAGTCCAGAAATTAACTATATATTAGCCGAATATGAACAGCCCCAGAGCTTTGGCGAAGATAAATTGGCAGTCTTAGATTTTGATCTCAGCGATGCTTACCGAGAAAAAGGCAAATATGGTTTTATGATATCCATTCCTGGCCTTTATGCCGATAATCAGAATCGAGCGGCTATTGGCTTGGATCCCGCTTATCTCCAGGTTAAAGAAATCAGAGTAGAGCTGGCTGGCCAGAGTTTGGGCCAAAAGATTAAAGAATTGTTTAAGCGTTTATATGATTAATCGGTTAAGGATTTTACAGGGGGTTAATCATCCTTGGTGGCCAGTAGTCGCTCGGGAATTATTTTATTTTTTCTTTTTCACTTGGGTGATTTTAAATCTGATGGAAATTATTTTTTCTAAGATCGTCTTGGTTTATTTTAATTTAAATTATTTATTTTTAGTCGCGGTTATTTTCGGCTTAGCTAGCTTAGTCCAGCCCAGAGCAGAAAAGAATAATCCTTAATCTATTATAATATGTCTTTATCTAATTTTTTAAAGCCCTCAGCAATTGTTTTGGTCGGCG
Organism: Patescibacteria group bacterium; assembly: GCA_041651355.1. Classification (NCBI taxonomy): domain Bacteria; species Patescibacteria group bacterium. The sequence goes on from JBAZJK010000001.1 coordinate 61,617, forward strand.
CGTCTTCTCACCCTGCTAAGATCGGGCACCAGATTTTGAAAAATATCATTAACTCCGGTTTTTCAGGCAAGATTTATCCGGTAAACTTAAAAGGTGGAAGATTGTTGGGCTGGAAGGTCTATCAGAGTCTAGAAAAACTGCCGTCATTAAAGAAAGTGGGGGCCTTGGTGGTGATAGCCATTCCCGCTCCCTTAGTTCTGCCTGAGGTCGAGCGGGCCGGCCGCCTGGGCTTCAAGAATCTAGTGATTATTAGCGCCGGTTTCAGGGAAAGCGGTGCTGAGGGTGTAAATAGGGAAAACCAGCTTAGAGATTTGGCCCAAAAGTTCCATTTGAATATCTTAGGACCGAATTGTTTAGGATTTATAAATAATCGCTTACCTTTGAATCTGTCCTTTGCCCAAGCCCTGCCCGCGAGCTCGGGTCAGTCAACCGGCTTAGCCTTCTTATCTCAGTCTGGCGCTTTAGGTAGCGCCTTGCTTGACTGGTGCCGCGCCAAAAATCTGAATTTCGAACTCTTCATCAGCTTAGGTAACCAAACAGTTCTTTCGGATAATGATTTTTTAGAGCTCATTTTAAATGATAAGTCGATCAAGGCGGTCTATCTATATTTAGAAGAGATTACCGCCGGGTCAAAATTCATTTCTTTAGTATCGCGCTTGTCTAAGCGCAAGCCGGTATTTGTATTGTTATCTGGCTTAACTGAACAGGGGGCACAGGCGGCCAAATCTCATACTGGTTCTCTATTGGGCTCATCCTCTTTGGCAAAGCTGGCCCTAAAAAGAAGTGGCGCAGTCATCTTGGAAAATTTGAGCGCCCTATTCAACAGTTTAGAGTTTTGGTCGTCTCAAAAATGGTCCGGTGATTCGCCGGCAGACCTTTTTATTGTTTCTAATGCCGGCGGTCCGGCGGTTTTAAGCGCGGATGCCGCTGCTCAGCTGGGCTTAACTTTATCACCCCTGTCTCCTGGTTTAGCTAAAGAAATGAAAAGGCGCTTACCAATGCTCGATAATTACAACAATCCTTTAGATATTTTAGGCGACGCCGATCCTCAGCGCTATGAGCTGGCTCTTAAGACTATTTTTGCCAAGCAGGCGAAAGCTCAAGTTTTAGTTTTATTAACTGCCCAGACCATGACTGACCCGATGTCAGTGGCCAAGGTGATGGTTAAAACAGCCAAAGCCTACCCAAAACAAAGTCTCGCGGCTAGCTTTATCGGGGGTGCCGCCGTCCAAGCCGCTAAAGACTATTTAAGCAAGAACAACATTGCGGTCTTTGCCAGTCCGGAGGAATTTTTAGGTGCTTATCAAAAATTATTTAACTATATTAAGGGCCGGGCAAGCCTCCAAATTTATGTAGCACCTAAGTCTTTAAGCAAAAAACCTATTTTAGCCCCTGCCGGCTTTTATGATTATATCGGTTCTTTAGAATTGTTACGTTCTTACGGAATCAAGGTAATAAAAACTATAAAATATGCAGATTGGCGGCCAGGAGTCCTTAAGTTCCCCGTAGTGCTGAAGGCCGTCGGTCCGGACTTCGTCCATAAAAGTGAAAGCCGCGCGGTCATCCTTAATCTTCCTGATGATCAAGCGCTTAAGGCGGCGGTTCGGCGTTTAAACCTGTCTTTCAAGAGACAGTTACGCTCCCCGCTTAATTATTTCGTAGTCCAAGAGAGTGGCCAGGGGCGCCAAGAGATGATATTAGGCTTCAAGCGAGACAAGGTCTTCGGTCCAGTCTTAATGTTTGGCCAGGGGGGTATTTATACTGAAGTTTTTAAAGATATCGTTTTTAGCTTGCCAGGCTTTGATCAGAAGCAGGCTTTAGAACTGATTAAGCAGTTAAAGATTTACCCGGTATTAAATGGAGCCAGAGGACAGAAAGCTTATGACCTTAAAGCTTTGATCCAAGCTATTTTAGATTTGAGCCGCTTAGCACTGGAACATCCAGAAATAAAAGAGCTAGATATCAACCCCTTGTTTTTAAAGGATAAGGGCGCCCTAGCCGTTGATGTCCGTATTATTATTTAATATGTATCAAGGCCAAAAAATCATCGTGGTTCTGCCGGCTTATAATGCCGCCAAGACGCTGACCCAGACGGTTAATGATCTGCCGTCTTTAGTGGACCAGGTTATCCTAGTTGATGATTTTAGCCATGATGAAACCGTTAAGATTGCTCAAGACTTAGGCTTAAGTATTGTTCGCCATGCTAATAATAAAGGCTATGGAGCTAACCAGAAAAGTTGTTACCAGGCGGCGCTGGAGCAGGGTGGTGATATTATTGTCATGATTCATCCCGATTATCAGTATGACCCTAAATTAGTTAAATATTTTGCTGAGTTTATCGGTGATGGTTATTTTGATGTGATGCTCGGCACTAGGATCCGGTCGCGCCGTGAAGCCCTGGCTGGCGGCATGCCTTTATATAAATATTTATTTAATCGTTTCTTGACCATTATTGAAAATTTAGTCAGCGGTTTAAACCTTTCAGAATGGCACACCGGCATGCGGGCCTACAAGAGAGAAGTTTTAGAAAAGATTGCTTGGTCGAAAAATTCCAACGATTTCGTATTTGACTCCCAGATACTTTTTCAGATCGCTGCTCAACATTATCGGATCGGGGAAATCCCGGTACCGGTTAGATATTTTCCCGAAGCTTCATCGATTAATTTTAGACGTAGTTGCCGCTACGGCCTAGGCACCCTGGCGGTTGTATTGAGTTACTTGATTAATAAAGACCGGTGGCGCGGTCATTAGCATATATGAAATTTAATTTTTTGAACAAGCTAGAAAACAACGTTAATCCTGGTTCTTTTTGGTTACGCCGCTGGCGGCCCTTTGCGCTTTTTTTGCTTTTAGCCCTGCTAGTTTACGGCCAAACCCTATTTTTTGATTTTTCTTATCTAGATGATAATAGTTTGATAATCGATAACGCCCTTATCCTTGATCAAGCCAGCCTGCCCGACCTCTTTTCTTATGACGTTTTTTTCTCTAACGAAAGATTTTACTATCGCCCGATAATGTCCTTATCTTTATGGGTCGATTTTAAGATAATGGAAGCTTTACCCTTTTGGTATCATCTTACTAATGTTTTATTGCATGTATTAGCTGCCAGTCTGCTTTTCGTCTTTTTGCAGAAACTAAATATTAGGCGTGTCTTAGCTTGGTGGGCTTCAGTCATATTTTTAGTTCATCCAGCTTTGGCTGCCGCCGTCGCTTGGGTCCCGGGTCGTAATGATTCTCTTTTAGCGGTTTTTGTGTTAGCCAGCTTTATCGCTTTAGATAGGTTCTGGCGCAACGCTAGCTGGAGCGCTTGGATCTGGCACGCGATCTTTCTGATTTTAGCCTTGTTCACTAAAGAGAGCGCCGTATTCCTGCCCATTCTCATGTCAATGTATTTGGTTTATTTTGCAGATTTGAAATTAAGGAATATCTGGCGTCGGAATGAAAACTTTTTATCCGAAGATAGCGAGAAGCCAGCCCTTATTTCTGCTTCTAATCTCGAAACTCAAATTAATCCTTCAGCTAAAAAAATAATTGTTCTCGTCTGTACTTGGCTGACGGCTTTAGTTGTCTGGTATCTGCCCCGTAGCATTGTTTTAGAAGGCGCAAGTCTAGGATTCAAGCCTTTGGCCTGGTCGTTTTTTACCAACCTGCCTGGGCTTTTCCTTTATCTAGGTAAGATAGTTTTCCCTTTGAACCTATCAACCTTTCCGACAGTAATTGATTCGCCTTGGTGGCCAGGTTTGTTCATTTTAATCTTGGCGGTAGTGATATTTTTCCGTTGGTCGCCTCAGGCCCGTCGCCCTTACCTGATTTTTGGTTTAAGCTGGGGATTTTTATTTATAGCTCCGTCTCTGCTTAATCCTAACTATAGCCGCGATTTGCCCTTTGCCTTTTTAGAGCATCGTTTGTACCTGCCTTTCATCGGGGCTCTAATAGTCTTATTAGAACTTGATTTTGTCAAAGCTTTGAACTTCAAGAGGGCTGGGGTTAAGATCGGATTAGCCCTTTTGCTTTTAGTTTTTATCTTGCTCACCCTTGATCATAGCCGTAATTATCGCGATCGCTTCGCTTTCTGGTCGAGCGCCGCGACCGCGGCCCCCCACTCCGCTTTTGTCCGGTCTAACCTAGGGGCGATGTATTATTTGTCCGATGATCTTTTCAATGCCGGTAAGCAGTATCAAAAAGCTTTAGCTCTGAATTACAAAGAGCCGATGACTCATAATAATCTGGGGCTGGTTTATTTAGATCAAAAAAAATACCCTGAAGCTGAAAAAGAGTTCAATCTAGAATTGGCCTACAATCCCAATTATGATAAAGCTTTGTTTAATCTGGGGCGCTTATATTATTTGCAGAAGCGCTATCTGGAGGCCGCCTATTATTGGCAAGCAACTCTCGTGATTAACCCCAGCTATTATCAGGCCTATCAGTATTTACTTTTAGTAAGGGATAAAATAGAATAGAAGTTTGGAGGTCCCATATTTATGTTTAAAAAAATTTTCCGCCAACAAATAAATAGCGTGACCGTCGCCGCGGCTTTAGTGGCCTTGTCATCTTTAGCTTCCCGCGCCTTGGGCGTTTTGCGTGACCGAATCTTGGCAGGGCGCTTTGGTGCCGGGCTTGATTTGGATATTTATTATGCCGCTTTCAGGATTCCTGACTTGATTTTTAATCTCTTAGTCCTGGGCGCTTTGTCAGCCGGCTTCATTCCGATCTTTTCCAGCTTAATCAAAGACATGAAATGTGATCGCCGGGTATGCTATAGTGACTCTCCTAACCGTGAAGCCTGGTATTTAGCCGCTAACGTGTTAAATATTTTAAGTCTAGGTTTGATAATCCTTTCTTTAGCGGGCGTTATTCTGGCCCCGCAGATTATCAGCCTGATTACTCCTGGTTTTAGCCTTGAGGCTAAAGCAAAAACGGTGGAACTAACTAGGTTGATGTTTTTGTCGCCTATCTTTTTAGGGATTTCTGGAGTCTTGGGCGGAATTTTGCAATCATTCAAACGTTTTTTCTTATATTCCTTGGCTCCGATATTATACAATCTGGGGATTATTTTCGGGGCCCTATATTTATCCGAAGATTTTGGGATGCTAGGCTTAGCTTGGGGGGTAGTGATCGGCGCTGCTCTGCATATGCTCGTTCAGATGCCCACTGTTTTCGGTTTAGGCTTCCGTTATCATTGGCGCTTTGACTTTAAGGATTTTAAAACCAGGCAGATTGGCCGGATGATGGTGCCCCGGACCTTGAGTTTGGCTATTTCCCAGATTAATCTGGTAGTGACGACAATCATTGCCTCCAGCTTGGCTAGCGGGTCGTTGTCGGTTTTTAATTTTGCTAATAATTTACAGTCTTTCCCCATCGGTATCTTCGGCATTTCTTACGCTGTCGCAGCCTTTCCTGCGCTGGCAGCCGCTGCTTCCGACCGGGAAAAGCTAAAGCAGAATTTTTCTTTGCCTTTTCGGCAGATATTATTTTTCATTATCCCGGCTACCGTTTTCTTGATTACATTAAGAGCCCAGATTATCAGAGTGGTGTTAGGAACGGGTGAATTTGACTGGCGAGCCACCGTTTTGACTATGGATTGTTTAGCAGCCTTCGCTTTAAGTCTGTTCGCTCAAGCGACCATCCCGCTTTTAGTGAGAGTTTTTTATGCCCGACATAATTCCAAAACGCCTTTTTATCTCGGTCTAGTTACGGTGATAATTAATATTGTGCTGGCTTGGTATTTAGCACCGATCTGGGGCGTCACCGGCTTAGTTTTAGCTTTCTCTGTCGCTAATATCATCAATTTTATCCTCCTAGGCGTTTGGCTTTATAGTGAAGTCGGGGATTTGGATATCAGGAAGATCTTGGGGTCCTCCCTTAAATTCTGTGTCGCCGCTATCTTGGGTGGCACAGTTTTGCAATTAGCGAAGTTAGCGGTTTGGCCCTTTATCGATATGACCAGGTTCTCAGGCGTCTTTATCCAGCTCTCGGTTTCTCTGGGTTTAGGCCTTTTGGTTTATCTGATGACTTGTTATTTCTTGCGCAGTGAGGAATTATTCGGCCTTTTAGCTTCCCTGAAAAACCGTTGGCCTTTCCGCAAGGTAGAGGTTGAAGACCAGGGAGAGGCCCGAGGCGTCTAATTGACCAAAATAGTTAAATAATTTAAGATAAAGGTAGGCCTTAAGCGATATTTAAATGTCGCTTTATTTATATTAAAAACATGTCAGATTTAAGTAAAATTAGGAATTTTTGCATTATTGCGCATATTGATCATGGGAAGTCGACTTTGGCTGACCGGATGTTGGAAATTACCAATACGGTCGAGAAGAGAAAGATGAAAGATCAGCTTTTAGACGGGATGGATATTGAAAGGGAGCGTGGAATTACTATTAAGTTACAGCCGGTCACCATGGAATATCAGGGCTATAAACTCAACTTGATAGATACCCCCGGTCACGTTGATTTCTCTTATGAAGTGTCCCGGTCTTTAGCGGCGGTGGAAACGGCGGTTTTGCTAGTGGATTGCACTCAGGGCATCCAAGCCCAGACTCTGGCCAATTTATATCTAGCTTTAGAACAGAACCTGACCATCATTCCGGTAGTTAATAAGATTGATTTACCGGCAGCGGATGTAGATAAGACGAAGCATGAAATTATCAAGCTGCTTGGGTGTCGGGAAGAAGAGATAATTTGCAGCTCTGGCAAGACAGGCGTCGGGGTGACTGATATCTTGGAGGCGGTGATTAAACATGGGCCTCAGCCTGCACTTAATGAATCTGATAATGATTCCCGCTATCCTCGGGCGCTCATCTTCGATTCTAAATATGATGAATATAAAGGTGTGGTCGCTTACGTCCGGGTGTTTAACGGGGAACTAAAAAAAGGCGATAAGCTGAGACTTTTGGCGACGGCGGCAGAAAGTGAAATTCTTGATGTTGGCATCTTCCGGCCCGACTATTTTTCTACCGGCACTCTGCAGGCCGGCGATATCGGTTATGTGATTACCGGTTTCAAACAAGTAGCTGAATGCCGGGTAGGGGACACTTTAACTGCTAATATCGGCACCAGCTTTAACGCCCAGGTTAAGCCGCTATCTGGCTATAAGGATGTAAAGCCCATGGTGTTTGCCGGAATATTTCCTAAAGAAGGTAATGATTTTAAGGAACTCAGGGAAGCGATGGAAAAGCTTAAATTAAACGATGCCGCTTTAGCCTATGAGCCTGAACGTTCTGATGCTTTAGGCTTTGGTTTCCGTTGCGGCTTCTTAGGGCTTTTGCATTTAGAGGTTTTTCAGGAAAGATTGCGCCGGGAATATAATTTAGATCTGATTGTGACTATCCCCAGCGTTGCCTATCGTGTTTTCAAAACTGATGGCGAAGAACTGATTATCCGGACTCCTCAGCGTTTGCCTGATCCTAGCATGATTGGCCATATTGAAGAGCCTTGGGTCCTTTTGGATATTGTGACTCCTAAATCTTATCTAGGTAATATCATCAAATTAACCCAGGAGAAAAGAGGGGTATATAAAAATACGGAGTATCTATCAGATGAGGGTGAAAATAGCCGGGTTCTCCTGCATTACGAGATCCCGATGGCCGCAATCCTGACTGACTTCTACGACAAGATTAAGAGCGTGTCTGCCGGCTACGCCTCGATAAATTATGAGTATTTAGATTATCGGGAAGCTGACGTGGTCAAGATGGATATTTTAGTGGCGGAAGACATTATCGAATCGCTAGCCACTATAGTTTATCGCGACCAAGCGTTCAGAGAGGGTAAGGAGATCGTCCAGATTTTAAAAGACACTTTGCCCAAACAGATGTTCGTGGTAAAATTACAAGCAGCGATTGGCGGTAAGGTCATCGCGGCCGAACGTTTGTCAGCGATGCGCAAAGATGTGACCGCTAAGCTCTATGGCGGCGATGTTAGTCGGAAACGCAAGCTTCTAGAAAAGCAGAAGAAGGGTAAGAAAAAAATGATGGCTGCCGGCAAGGGTAGCGTCGATATACCGCCAGATACTTTTGTTAAGATTTTAAAACGATAATCAATTTATGAAACGCAAAAAGATCGTCAAAGCGATTTGGGTAGTTATCTCGGTCATGGTAGTCTTATCAATGATTACCTGGACCCTAGGGATCGGCCTCTTATAAAATAAAGCCCTATGAAGCAATGGCAGTTAGCGCCACTCGCGCCGTCTGAATTTATCCAGGCCAACCCCGGCGTTAATCCCTTATTATTGCAGCTCCTGTATAATCGGGGCCTAAAAACCGAAGCCAGCCTCCGGTCTTTTTTAGATAAGCGTCTTGACGCTGATAAGGTTCTGAAACTCAGTGGCAATGATGGTCTAAGCGCTGACGACTTATTATTTTACGATCCCTTCCTATTCAAAGACATGGCGGCTGTTGTCGACCTGATTATTTCCCATATCAAATCAGGCCATAAGATCCTAGTCTATGGCGATTATGACGCTGATGGTGTCACCTCCACCGTAATATTATTGGAAACCCTGAAGATCTTGAAAGCTGAGGTAGATATTTATTTGCCCGATCGGGTCAGTGAAGGCTATGGCTTAAATAAAGCGGCTATTGAAGTCGCAGCTGAGCAGGGAAACAGATTGATTATCACGGTTGATAACGGTATCCGCAATTTCGCTGAAGTCGCCTATGCTAAGAGCTTAGGCTTAGAAGTGGTTATCACTGATCATCACATTTTGCCCGAGAATCCTGAGGAAGTTCCAGATTGTCTAATAATTAACCCTTCGGATCCGCGTAACAACTATCCCTGGCCTTTGTTGGCCGGAGTGGGCACAGCTTTCAAGCTGATAACCGCCTTGCTCCATAAGGCAAACTTACCCTTGAATCAGAAGCGGCTAATCTTGGAAAAAAGCCTTGATTTGGTAGCGATCGGTACGATTGCTGACTTAGTCAGCCTTTTGGGCGAGAATCGCCTGTTGGTGCAAAAAGGCTTAGAGGTTCTAAATCGCGGCCAGCGCTTAGGCTTAAATGAACTTATTAAAGTTTCTAAAATAAATGGTGGCAAAAAAATCGAAGCTTGGAATGTTGGTTGGCAGATCGGTCCTCGCCTTAACGCCGCTAGCCGTATCGGCCATGCCAACAGCGCCTTTTCTTTACTCACCACCAATGATCCCGAAGAGGCTAGGATGCTAGCCCAAGAGCTTAGTCAGCGGAATTCTAGTCGCCAGCAGATTACCGAAGAAATTATTTCCCAGGTAGATAGCCAGGTTGATAAGGAGAATATTCCTTCTTTGATTATTGGCGTTTCCGGAGACGATCAGAATTGGAATGAAGGCGTCATCGGCTTAGTAGCTGGCCGGATTTGCGAAAAGTATTATCGCCCCTGTTTGATTATAACCAGGATTATCGAAGAGGCCTCTCTTGATCCGGAGAGCGGGCGCTTGGTCGCTAAGAAAGTTAGTTTCAAAGGTTCTGGTCGCTCGATTGAAGAACTTAACCTGATTGCCGCTATTGAAGATAGCGCTGAGTTTTTAGATAAATATGGCGGCCATCCCATGGCTTGCGGTTTTTCCATTGCTAGCCAAGAGAATCTAAATGGATTCATTAAGAAAATAAGCCAGGCGGCCGATGTTAAGCTGGCTGGCCAGGAACTTCAGCCTAAAGTCAAAGTCGAAGCTGAATTGAAGATGGATGAACTCAGTCTTGATTTAGCTGAAGAACTGAGCCAATTAGCCCCCTATGGCCAGAATAATCCTCAACCTAAGCTCTTGTCTCGGCAGCTGCGCCTGGATGATATCATGACCATGGGCTTTGAGAACCAGCACATCAAATTTAGGGTGTCTTCCGGACGGAGTAGCGCCTGGGCTCTAGCCTTTGGTGCGGCGGGGGAATATAAAGATTTTCAGGTGGGCGACCTGGTTGATTTAGTCTATTATTTAGAGATCAATGATTTTAACGGCCGCCGGGAAGTACAGCTCAAGATTGTTGATATGAAATTGGCAGATAGGGGCGGCGATAAGTAATATAATTATATGAAATTATTCATCTACACTGATGGTGGCGCCCGTGGCAATCCTGGTCCGGCGGGCATCGGAGCCGTGATTTACGATGAAGACAAAAAAGTCATAGCCGAGGTGTCGGAATATTTGGGGGTAGCAACTAATAATCAGGCGGAGTATAAAGCCGTGATTGCCGCCTTAAAGAAAGCCAAAGAGATGGGTGGCACAGAGCTATCTTTTTATTTAGATAGCGAGTTAGCTGTGAAGCAGCTAAACCGGGAGTATAAAGTAAAAAACAAAGACTTGGCGCCTTTGTTTTTAGAGGTATATAATTTAAGCTTAAGTTTTAAGAAAGTCTCTTTTTCTCATATCCGCCGCGAGTTCAATCAGGTGGCAGATAGATTGGCTAATGAGGCGATGGATAGGGGAAATTAATATCTTTTAGTATATAATCTGCCATCAGAATGACTGTTGGCATATTTTTTTACTGTTTCAAAACTCATTGAGCTACTAACACAGTTGCCTGGTTCTTTTCCTGAACCTCCGTGGCAGTCCCCGAATAATCCTTTGCCCATATAGATAATAACATGCCCACTGCCTTTTTTATTATTTTTTGGTGCCCAACCAACCATATCTCCTGGTTTGAGGCTTTCTAGCTTTTGGTCCCAAACTTGTTGGTCTTTAAATATGTCAGCGCTTCGGCCACCGGTATCTCGACCAGTGGCACATTTAAAAACAAAGGAAGAAAAGCTGGAACAATCTAAGTAAACGAAATTTCCTGGCGCTGATTGTCCTCGCAATTTCTGGCTGTAAGTAACTTTACCTTTTGCCTTTTTTACAATCTGCTCCACTGAATCCTGATTACAGTTTACACCCAACACAGAGGCTATACCGGTTACATCAAGTGATATTCCTGGCGACTCGTTATCGCCTTCAAGCTCTATTTCCTCTATGTATCCCAGAGACAGGGCTTTGAATTTTGTCAGGTCAGGATTGATCTGGTAGAGGATTACATAAGAACAGAGAAGAAGCACCAAGCCGCTAATACTGCCGATGATTAGTTCTTTGGATTGGGTAATTTTGGAAGCGTCGCCACCAGAAACCAGCCAGATTATACCCCCAATCATCAAAACTATGACGGCTGCAATGCCGGCGATGCCGACGGCGTATTTATAAACACCCCCGATATATTCACCTATCCAATTAACCTTGCAGACCGGAGGCGTGCCGGTACATTTGGCTTCGGAGAAATTAGCCATGCCCGGTATTTTTATGGCTAATTCCGGGATTTTGAATTTAGGCTGTTCTGCTTCTGGCGCCGTCGCATTATTTGTTAGTTGGCCATTGGTAAGAGAAAAATTTCCGATATCACAGCAACATTCTGCTTTTATTAATCCGCATGAACCTTTGCCGGTGCAAGCGCCAAGGCCGCCAACAGTTCCTCCTAAACTATAGCAAAAATCAGCTGTTGTTTTATGTATTGAGAGATCATTGCATTGCCAGCTACAGGTTGCAGCTGAAGCAACACTAGATAGGGATAAGCCCAATATGCAGAAAAATAGTATCATTATTGTCTTTTTACCATTTTTCATATTTTGTATTTCCTGATATTCTCATCCGCTAGGCTTTGGATATATTTTATATCATCCGGTTTTAAATGTTTAAATCTTCCTTGGGCTTTTAAATATTCTTCTACGGGAATAGGCTTAGATTCTTTCTTGATGCTAGAAGAGCTTAATTTCCCCTCCGTATACTCTAGTAAAGGATAGAGGGCGGTCTGAACGGCTAGTTTACCCATTTTGACTGCCTCATCATTGTTTATCTTCCAACCGGGCATACAAGGAGAAAGAATCTGGATATAGCTCGGGCCTTGGATGGCCAGGGCTTTTTTAATTTTGTTAGTAATATCATCGGGAAAGCCAGCCGTGCTTTGGGCTACATAATTTAGACCATGAGCCAAGGCAACCGCGAGCATGTCTTTTTTTCTTTGCGCTGAACCGATGGATTTTAGACCATCAGGAGTGGTGGTAGTGCTAGCTCCATAGGGAGTGGCTCCGGAAGCCTGGATGCCGGTGTTGGAATAGGCTTCGGTATCATAACAAATGTATAGGATATTTTCTCCTCTTTCCCACATACCGCTGATTAAGCCGAAGCCAATATCAAAAGTGCCGCCATCACCAGCTTGTACGACTACTTTTGTTTTATTATCTCCCTTCTTATTCAAAGCGGCCAAGATGCCGGAAGCGACCGAAGCAGCATTCTCGAATAAAGAGTGAATCCAGGGTAGGCCCCAGGCGCTTTGCGGATATGAGGTTGTAGTTACTTCAAGACAACCAGTAGCATTGGCGATAATAACATCTTTATTTAAAGCTCTCATGACCGCCTGAGCGGCGACCATCTGGCCGCAACCCGCGCAGGCATTATGGCCAGGCGAGAGGAAGGAATTATTTTTATTTAACATATATCTCTGTCCCCTAGTTTTTTATTGGCAAATATTTGGTCCATTTAATTTAAGCTTACAGTCGCCATGACTTTCAGAACCGCATTTACAAGTGAGGTTATTATCAGAATTACAGCATTGGTAGTTTTCCCAGTTTGCGCTGCCACACTCAGAACCAAAAAGTTTGCAACGTTGACAGGTTTTATTTAGGCAATAACCCGCGATATTTCTGAATAAGATTTGTTCGCCGTTAACATTTGCAAACTCATCAAAAGCACAAGAAGATTCATCTGCTAGCTGAGCGCAAGCCTCAGCCGCGCTGACAATAGTTTCTGGTGGTTCCGGTTGGGCGGCCGCAGTTTCAGCTTCGGCGCATTTATAAGCGCTGTTTTCTGGTACTTTAACGTATTGAGTTCCGCAGGCAATGCAGTCGCCACCGTGAGGTGCACCAGTATTCCCCGAGCCCATTGAACTCCCCATATAGGTTGCCCATTTGCAATAGACGTATGAATAATCTGCTGGAGACTGCTGGCAACAACAAATCTGTTGTCCGGGAACTTCAGCTTTTTTAACCGAACATTTAGCTAGGCCAGCCTCTATTTTATTCATGCATTTATTATCTTTCCAGGCACACATAGCTATCGCGTTACAGGTTGAAGAGGCCACGGCGTCTTCGCATGATACGGCCGAATCTATGTTAAGGTTCTTTTCTTTAATCTGGGTGACATTTTGTATCTTGAATTTAAGAAGATCGGGATTAATCGTATTAAGTAGTATCCAAGAGCAGAGCAGTAAGGCCAGGCCAGTGATGCTGCCACCTATCAGGTCTTTGGCTTGCCCGACTTTACCGGGGTTGCCTCCGGATGTCAGCCAAATGATGCCGGCAATCATCAAGACGATTACCGCTACGATACCGACAATCGCTAAAGCATAGTTATAAAAAGCGGCCACATATTCTCCTATGTACACAGTGCTACTTGTAGTCATGGATCTTGGCGCGTCATTTTGGAAATTGGAGCCAGGGATGCTAATAGAGGTTTTGAGTTCTATCGGATCGGCTGCGCTTGCTGGGTTGGGAGAAATTAATAAATTAAAGGTTCCTATAATTACAGTAAATAGAACCAAAAGAAAAACAATTGTTGTTTTTTTCTTCATATATTAAATAATTATCCCCAAAACTTCACTTCCTTTGCTTTCTTTTTGGAAAACTTAACTATGTCTTTAATAATCTTCTGAGTGACATCACGGCCGCCGAGGCCGACAATATGGTTAGTGATGTTTAGCTTATGCGTTCCTAACCCAGCCTTGATATCGCTATACAAAGGCCCCATTTCCCCTAAGCTAATCGCTTTTTCTATGACAGCTAAATTTTTGGCTTTAGCTAGGATCTTATTTATTTCCTCTTTCGGGAAGGGCCGGTAGCTTTTTATTTTTAATAATCCGACATTTTTCTCTTTTTTAATGGCTTCTTGGATGGTGCCGGTAACTGAACCCATGGCGGCAATTACCAGATCGGGGGCGTTGGGGCCGTAGTATTCAACTAAGCCATTGTCAATTTGCGGTTTGAGAGCGCTTAATTCTTTTCTTTGGCTAAGCTTTTTGTATAAAACATACTCCTGTTTTATTATACTTTGGCTAGCTAGCAAATCCTGATGCAGTTTCTGTCTGGTCTCTTGGTAATATTCTGGCGTAAAGAAGGCGCCTAGGGTGATAGGTAATCTAGGATCAAGGTAGCTGCCCAGGGTAGGGTTGTAGTCTGGCAGATATCTTCTGATTAGTTTGCTATCGGGAATGATGACATTCTCATAAGAATGGGTGATGATAAAGCCATCGACATTAACCATCACTGGCAGGTTCAGTTTTTCTGCCAGCTTATAGGCGATGACGTGAAGATCGACTGCTTCTTGGTGGTTAGCGGCAAAGAGAAGGATCCAGCCGGCGTCGCGGATAGCCATAACGTCGCTTTGGTCATTAAAGATATTAATCGGAGCGGAAACGGCGCGGTTGGCACAGGTCATAACTATCGGCAAACGCAGGCCGGCAATATTAAAAACCACCTCAGTCATTAGCAACAGGCCCTGGGAGCTAGTCGCGCTATAGACGCGGCTACCGGTAGCACTAGCCCCGAGGATAATCGAGGCGGCTGCAAATTCACTTTCAGCTCGGACATATTCATAATTAGCCTGTCCTTCAGCTTTATATTTAGCCAACGTTTCTACGATATGGGTCTGGGGTGTAATCGGATAGGCAGAAATTACGCTTGGTTCCAAATTTTTTATCGTCTGAGCGATGGCTTGCGAGCCTTCGAGTAATTGAGTTTTGTTTAGAGACATAATTTTAATAGTCTTTTTCCATACTGATAGCCTTGACCGGGCATTCAGCCGCGCAGAGGGCACAGCCTTTACAATAATCGTAATCAGTAATCGGGATGTTCTTATCGTTTCTTTTAACCATTGTGATACAAGCTTCAGGGCAGACCTTAGAACACAAAGAACAGCCAATACATTTCTTGTAATCCGTCTGCGGCCGAAAACTGCGCCAGGGGCCGGTTTTATTATCCAGGGATGAATTCGCTTTGACGGCGGGAATTTTGTTTATTTTTTTGGTTTTGGTCTTCATATGGAAAAAGCTTTAAGGGCGGCTTGGATATTCTGGCTGACAACTGCCTGGCCTTTGCCGCTGAATTTATTTTCCATAGCTTTTTTGATCGAGGCTAGGCTAATCAGCTGGCTATAGCGAGCCAAGGCTCCTAACAGGGGAGCGTTAGCCAGATTTTTCTTGAATATTTCTATAGCGATAGCGGTGGCCGGAGTGATAAATATGTTTTTTTCCGTAATCAACCCTTTGTTTTTGCTAGATTTTTTAATAATTTGGTATATTTCTTTAGCGCTTAGGGAGCTGTTAACTATTATTTTAGTATTTTTCTTAGCTCCAACTAGAACGTCTACGCTGTTAAGCAGGCTGTCATCTTGGATAATCAGGATATCCGGTTCGTAAATCTGTTCCCGATTGTTTATCGGTTTATCATCCAGGCGGACGAAGGATTGGATAGGGGCGCCACTCCTTTCTACACCGAAAAGAGGGAAGGCTTGGGCATAGCGTCCTTCATTAAAAGCGGCTAAAGCAATCAGCTCGGCCGCCGTGACTACGCCCTGGCCGCCGCGGCCATGGATGCGGATTTGGATCATAATTTTTACTGGTTTAGATATTTTTCTATTAAGGCGTTAAACTGTTCTTTTTCCATATGTCCGGTGACGCGATGGCGGCCGATGAACCAAGTCGGTGTTTTTTCTACTCCCAAAGCCTCACCATCTTCCAGATTAGCCCGGATATTGTCTAAATAGGCTTTGTCGTTGAGACAAGCGCTAAAATCGTCAGTGTTAAGTTTGAGGTCTAGGGCTAGGGACCTGAGATTGATGTCTAAATCGGCTTCGCTAGCCTTGAGACTGTCTTGGTTGGCAAATAGAGCGTCATGCATCTCCCAAAATTTTCCTTGGGCGCCAGCACACCAGGCTGCTTGCGATAAATCGATCGATTTTTCGCTGATGACCGGGAAATCGCGGAAGATAATCTTGACTTGGTCCTTATATTTTTCTCCGGCTTGCCTGATTACTTCTGATAGTTGTTTGCAATAAGGGCAAGCGAAGTCAGAGAATTCAACAATAATCAGCTTAGGGCTTCCGGCACCTAAGTAATAATTATTTGCGCCATATAAGGTGGCCTCGGCTTGTTTTTGTAAGATTAAATTCTGGCTGTCAGCTCTTTCTTGGTTGATTCGTTTAGCTTCGTTTATGACATACCAAAAAGACAGGGCCGCAATTATCATAATCAACGCCAAAATCCCGATTAGTACCTTTCCCCAGGGTTTTTTATACCAAGGCCTCAGGGTTTTTTGGTGGCGAGATTTCATCTCCGCCAGCTTGATTCTATCTTCTAAGCTCATTGAAAAATAAGTTAAGATTAACTATACTTTTATTATAACATAAAGCCTGAAAAAAGTAATGAAATATATGAAGATAATCTCCTGGAATGTGAATGGTATTAGGGCGATAGCTAAGAAAGGCTTGTCCGACTTTTTGCAAGCGGCCCAGCCAGATATTATTGGCTTGCAGGAGACGAAAATTTCTGACGCCAAGAAGGCAGAACATGATTTCGGCTTTAAGAATTATCAGGAATATTGGTTCGGAGCGGAAAGGCCTGGCTACAGCGGCACGGCTTTGCTGGTCAAGAAGGGGGTAAAGGTCTTATCGTACAAAAGCGGCTTCGGTCAGAAGGAGTTTGATCGTGAAGGGCGAGTCCAGATTTTAGAGCTCGATAAATTATATCTGTTGAACGTTTATTTTCCCAACGCCAATGCCGAGTTGAGTCGCTTGCCTTATAAGTTAAATTTTAATGCTTCGCTTTTATCATATCTAAGGCGTTTATCTAAGAAGAAGCCGGTCTTGGTGATGGGTGATTTTAATGTCGCTCATCAGGAGATAGATTTGGCGCGGCCTCAGGCTAATATCGGCAGCGCTGGCTTCACCCCGGAGGAACGCCGCAGTTTTCATAAATTCTTAGAAAAGGATTTCATAGATTCTTTCCGTCATCTTTACCCTGATAAGATCCAGTATTCTTGGTGGAGTTTCCGGGCGGCCGCCCGGGAGCGTAACGTTGGTTGGCGGATTGACTATATCATCATATCCGCTAAACTAAAAAAACACCTGAAACAAGCCTTTATTTTGGATAAGGTGACTGGTTCCGACCACGCACCGGTTGGTGTAGAATTAGAGTTTTAAAAATTACAATTTTTTTGTATGTATAACCATCAAGAACTTGAAAAAAAATGGCAAAGGATCTGGCAGGAGCAAGATCTGTATCATACTGATGATAAGCGCCAGAAGCCTAAATATTACGTTTTAGACATGTTTCCCTATCCTTCGGGGCTTGGTTTGCATGTCGGCCACCCCAAGGGTTATATCGCGACCGATGTCTTGGCGCGCCTCAAGATGATGCAGGGTTTCAACGTCCTTCATCCTATGGGTTTTGATGCTTTCGGCTTGCCGGCGGAGAATTATGCCCTGAAGAATAAGGTTCACCCTAGGGTCTCTACCGCCCAGAATGTCGCTAATTACAAGAAACAACTAGAAATTATCGGCTTAGCCTATGATTGGCAGAGAGAAATAAATACCACCGATCCAGAATACTATAAATGGACCCAATGGATGTTTATCAAGATGTGGGAAAAGGGTTTGGCCTATGAATCATATGAACCGATAAATTGGTGCCCCTCCTGCCAGACTGGTTTAGCCAATGAAGATTTAGAAAATGGCCATTGCGAACGTTGCGGCAGTCTGGTCGAACAAAAGCCTTTACGACAGTGGGTCTTGAAAATTACTAATTACGCGGAAAGATTATTGAATGATTTGGATAAACTGCCCGATTGGGAAGAAGCGACTAAAGACATGCAGCGGAATTGGATTGGACGGAGCGAAGGAGTTGAGGTTAGTTTTCTAATCAAAAACAGCCCAGAGCAGATCAATGTTTTTACCACTAGAGTAGATACGATTTTCGGTTGTACCTATCTCGTCTTGGCGCCGGAGAATCCTTTGGTAGAGCGCTTATCTTCGCAGATAAATAATCTAGACGCAGTCCGCGCCTATGTTAACGAGATTAAGAATAAAAGCGTTTTAGAGAGAACGGATTTAAATAAAGATAAGACGGGGGTCCTGTTAAATGGTATTAAAGCCATTAATCCTTTTAATCAGGAAGAACTAGATGTTTTCATAGCCGATTACGTTTTAAACGCTTATGGCACTGGCGCAGTGATGGCGGTGCCGGCTCACGATGAACGTGATTTTGCCTTTGCTCAGAAGTATCAGCTTAAAATCAAGACGGTGGTCGTACCGGAAGACACTTTGATCCCCAGAGTCCATGAGGCCTATACTTCAGATGGCTTGTTGACCGACTCAGGGGAATTTTCTCGTCTCAAGTCAGAAGCGGCTCGTGCTAAGATGCTTAGATGGTTAAAGAATAGAAAGCTGGGCAACAAGAAGATTAATTATAAATTAAAAGATTGGGTCTTCTCCCGTCAACGCTATTGGGGTGAACCGATCCCTATGATCCATTGTCCGGCCTGTGGTGTGGTACCCGTGCCTCTTAATCAGTTGCCAGTCGTTTTACCGGAGGTGGAATCATATGAACCGAGCGGTACTGGAGAATCGCCTCTAGCCAAGATAGATTCCTGGGTTAATGTCGCTTGTCCAAAGTGCGGCGGCGCGGCCAAGAGGGAAACTAATACCATGCCGCAATGGGCCGGATCGTCTTGGTACTATTTGCGATATATCGATCCCAAGAACAAAGAAGAATTTGTGAATCGTCGCCAAGAAAAATATTTTTCTCCGGTTGATTTCTATGTTGGCGGCGCTGAACACGCTACCCGTCATCTAATATATGCTCGTTTTTGGCATAAATTCCTTTATGATCTCAAGCTAGTTAAATATCCTGAGCCTTTCCTAAAATTAAAGCACGTCGGCTTGATTTTGGGAGCTGATGGGCAGAAGATGTCGAAGCGCTGGAATAATGTGGTTAATCCCGATCAAGCGGTGGCTGATTTTGGAGCCGACGCCCTAAGAGTTTATGAGATGTTTATGGGCCCTTTCGAGCAAGTCGGAGTTTGGAATAACCAGGGCTTGGTTGGCGCGAGGAAATTTTTAGAGAGGGTAAGCCAATTGTATGAAGATAATCTACCAATCAAACCAGATGGCAGTATTCTTGGTAGATTACATAAGACTATTAAGAAAGTAGGCGCGGATATAGCTGACTTTAAATTCAATACCGCTATTTCCAGCTTGATGATTCTGGTCAATGAAATTTCTGATTTTAAATCTAAGGAAAAGGCTTGGCCTTTATCTCAAGAAGATTGGTGTAAATTCATAGCGCTTCTTGCGCCCTTCGCGCCGCATCTTTGCGAGGAACTATGGTCGCAGCAAGGGAAGACTGACAGCATCTTCCGGTCTGTTTGGCCTAAATTCAATAAAAAACTGATCAAGGACGAAATAATTTCTTTGGTCGTGCAGGTTAACGGTAAATTAAGGGCGACCTTGAAGGTGGTCTCAGATATTTCTGAATCGGAAGCTAAGGAGGCCGCCTTAGCTGATGATGGCGTGAAAAAGTGGCTAGAGGGAAAAGAGATTATTAGGGTCATTTTCGTGAAAGGGAAGCTCTTGAACATTGTTGTTAAATAATCCTCTAAATACAAAAAATCCCCCAATCGGGGGACTTTCGTGGTTTGCAAGTAGCAACTTTTAATCTAACCGAAGTTTAGCTAAGACAATATTACATTATTTATTGGTAAAAGTCAATCCATTAGTGGACCCGCGGGGAATCGAACCCCGAAACCAAATTGCTAAACTTCGGTTTGTAGCCACTTACCGGGCCCAGGCCATCAGTCTAGCACTTGGGGCCTAAATTATTTCTAAATTTTTATTAGCATCTTTAATCATGGATATTTCTGCTAAGACAAAAGAGCTCTGCCGTTTATATCAGATAAAGCCCAGTCGTTCTAAGGGGCAAAATTTTTTAATTAACGAAGCGGTTTATGAAGAAATAATCCGGAGTGCTGATTTGAAAAAAACCGACGAGATTCTAGAAGTCGGTCCGGGTTTGGGTTTCTTGACGGCGCGTTTAGCCGCTAAATCTAAAAAAGTAAGTGCCGTCGAGTTGGATGATAAATTAGCTTCTTTCTTGCAGGCAGGCTTGTCTGCTCAAGAAGTTAAGAATGTCCAAGTTATCAATACAGATATTTTACAGTTCGATGAAGCGCAGTTAGGCCAGCCTTATAAGATTGTGGCCAACCTGCCTTATAATATTTCCTCCTTTTTTTTAAGGAAATTCCTCAGTACTGATTTCCGTCCAGAACTCATGGTTCTTCTGCTACAGAAAGAAGTTGCCGAAAGAATCGTCGCCTGGCCAGGCAAGATGAGCCTTTTGGCTGTGTCGGTACAGTATTACGCCCAAGCGGAGATTATAAAGATTGTGCCGCCTGGAGATTTTTGGCCGGCACCGCAAGTAGAAAGTGCGATTATCAAAATCAAGCCCAATCCAGACGGCTTGAAATATAAGAACCGGGCGCAAGTTGACGCTTTTTTCCGCTTAGTGAAGATGGGTTTTAGCGCCAAGCGAAAAATGCTTAAAAATAACTTGGCCGCCGGCCTAAAACTTGAGGCTAAAAATCTAGAAGAGGTTCTTGTGTTTAAAGGATTTAATCCTAAGGCCAGGGCGGAGGATTTGAGCGTCGCCGATTGGCAGAAATTATTTGCGGCTTTAGCGCCTTTTATGTTATAATAAGCCTAGATTAATCTTTAGGCTTTCATTTTTTTAAGGGAAATCTGCGAAGCCAATTTTTATATATTTTTTTATGTTGGCCAGTAGTCAATCCGATAAAAATATTTCCCAGACCGCTAATGATTCTAAGGCTCTTCCGCCGCAACAACGCTGGGCCGTTATTTTGTTATCAGCCCTTGGCTTGTCAGTCATAATATTTTGGGCTTGGCAGTTTAAATCGCGGGTTAGCGGTCCCTTCCAGATACCCGAGAATAAGGATAAATATGCGGCTATCGCCAGTTCTACTGATTTGACTAAAGATACGGATGGCGATGGCCTAACCGATTATGAAGAAAGCTCTGTTTACGAGACCTCTCCTTATTTAGCTGATTCCGATAGCGATAATATAAATGATGGCCAAGAGATAAAGCAGGGAACTAATCCAAATTGCCCAACTGGGCAGACCTGCGGCCTAGAAGCGATTGCGCCTCCTTCAGCCAGCTCTTCTAATATCTTGGGTGAAACGACCGCCTCGGAAACCGATGTGACTTTAGAAGAAAAATTAGTTAACGGCGATATCAGTCCGGCTGAGTTGCGCCAGCTCCTCTTAGATAATGGTGCCGACCAAGCATCTTTAAGCCAGATAAGCGACCAAGATTTGTTGCAATTCTATCAAGAAACCCTTCAATCTCAGATGAACGCTAGTTCGTCTCTGCCCGCGTTATCACAATAAAATCTTTATAAAAACATGTCTCAAGATTTTAAAAGTCAGCCGAAAAATCCAAATCGTCAGGCTTTTTTTAGTTTTAGAAAAAAGATTGTCAGCGCCATATTCCTCTTAGCCTTCGGTGCCTTGGTTTTTGGCGTTCAGAATGTCAGGGCGCAACTAGTCACTACCGACCCTGGGTCTACAGCCGCGACGGTTGTCCAAACGAGTAAGGATATAATGAAAACAGTAAAGGATACTTGGTGGAATAAAATGGTAAAAATTTTGACCAGAGCCGGCTCGAAGGCTTTTAATGTAACTTTAAGAAGGGCTCTTAATAAAGTTGCCTATGATTATGCCACTGCTTTAGGTTCTGGAGATTGGGGGCAACAACCTTTATTCCAAGCCAGGAATTGGGGTGATTATTTTTCTGATATTGGAGATGAAGCCGCTGGTGAATTCATTGAAGGCTTCGCCAATGATTTTAGTGAAGAGAACGCTAAACTAACCAAAGAACTTAACACCCAAGAAGTTAATGCTCATAATGATAGGGCTAATTGTCTTAAGGCCTGCGAAGAATCAGCAGGCAGCGGAGCTTTGATGGGGGGAGATTACAGCCAACTTTTAGCTCAGTGCCAATCAGGCTGTATGTCTGCATATGATGCCACCATGGGGCCAATCAAAGAGAAAGAAAAAAGCTTGGGACAAAATAATCGCCCAATCGCTACCTGCCAACCGTCCTCGATTGATGTCAAACTGAAGATCGCTTTAGGTTTAGCTCAGGTTAACCGTCCCGCCGCCCCCAACTGTTCGGCTACAGAAATGATTAATAATTGGGGTAAGTTAGCTGATAACTATCCTGATAAGTTAAAAAGTTTCAGTAGTCCAGACTATTTAGCTAAAACTTTGCCCAACATCTTTAATCCGGTTTCTAATGATTTAGGCATCGCCTTGACTCTGAGAAGTGATTTGTTGAGCAAGCAGGCTGAAAAAGATGCAAACGCTAAATTACAAGCCTCTATCGGTCAAGGTTATACGGATAAGCGCAATATCGCTGGCAATTTAATCAGTATTCCTAACAAGTCACGCATGGATACCGAAGCTTCTGGGCAGATGTATGCCGAAAATTTTGGCCAGTATACTGGCGACGCTTTCATTGATGCGGCCAATATTTTTATCAACCAAGCCGCTTTGACAGCTTGGAATAAATTGATGGCTTCTTTAGCTGAAAAGGCTAAAAAAGGCAATGATAAAGATAAAGATGACCCTTGTGCATCAAACCTCAACTCTGAAGCTTGTTTATTCTGTACTAAAAATCCCAATGATCCAAGCTGTCGAAAAACTACCAAGGTAGCTGGATGCAACCCTCTCACCGACCCAAGTTGTGCTCCGGTCAGCTATGCCGAAGGCAATGTCCAGGAAGCGGCCTCGGTTTTAATCAAGCCTAGCTTTACCACTCAGGCTGATTATGATATTTTGCCCAGTTTGAGCACTTGTGTCGATCCGAATAACCCTGGTCCGACCGAGTGCGTTATTGATGAGCGCTTCTTGCAGGCGGTAACGGAGAAAAAGACTGTGGCTGAAGCCATAAAAGATAATTTTTTGAATAAAACCTGGCTCTTAAGCGGTAACAGCAAGGACTATAACAGTTATAATATTAGGAACATCAGTATTTTAAGAAAATATAGAATTTTACCGGTCGGCTGGGAGGAAGCAGCTAACAAGATTGCTAAATTAAATAAGAAAGCCAGTTTAATGGATTTGGTTTCTTGCTTTAACCCTAATGATGAATATAACGAATTTGGCAGCCAGTTCGATGTCCGCGACCAAGCTTGGTGTGAAGGTTTAGTTGATCCTAACTGGGTTTTGAAAGCACCTTTGAATTATTGTCGTAAACAAGGATCCGGCGGTCAGATTAGGGATTTACAGATCGTTCCTGGGCAATCAGGCCAGGGAGCTATTTCTGATCTGCCCAGTTCTCTGATTGTCAGCCGGGCGGACGAATATTGTGCCGATGAACAGTCATGCATCAAAGAAAAGGCCGATGGCAGCTGTGAGGCCTATGGCTATTGTAATACAGAAAAACGGACCTGGTCTTTCGGCCAAGATGCTTGCGAACCTATCTATAATACTTGCCAGACTTTTACCAAGGCTAACGGATCTTCGGTCTCTTATCTAAAAAACACCTTGGATTATGGTACCTGTAATGCTGATAATGCTGGTTGCCAAGCCTATTCTTGGTTTGGTTCATATAACTCAAGCAACGGACAAGTAGCTTGGGATATCGCTAAGCAGATTTACTTAAATGATAAGGCCGGCGTATGTTCGGCTAATGAAGAGGGCTGTACGGCTCTATATCGGGTAAAACCGAGTTGGGGTTCTAATTTAATCATGAATGCTAATTTTGATAATGACCAAATTGGTGATACTTCTGATGATTTGGCGCAATGTACTACCTTGGGATCTCATTTAAATGATTGGTATTTTAGGAGCATGAGCTCTTCAGCTAATAATTGCAACGCCGAGATTTTTGACGCTTCAGGCTTGTCAGTTAATGGCAAGGCCCTTAAGCTTTCAGCCCAGTCTGGAGATATCGGTATCTATTCCGGAGATAATCATTCTTTACTGCCCGATGATTTTTCTTTCTTGAGCGGGCAATCATATACATTTAGCGCTGATGTCTATCTCGTTTCTAGCAGCGGCGTCAGTCTCTGGATTGGGGATGATGCAGCTATTCCTAGCAATGCCGCTTCCACCAGCCAAAAAGGCTCTTGGCAACACCTTAGTTTCACCCGGAGCGCTCTGGATAATATTAATGATCCGGAGTTCGCGGTCAGGGGTGAAGCGGAATCCGGTTCGGTGGAATTTTATATCAAGAATCTTAAGTTCGAATTAAGTGATTTTGATACCGGCTACAGGTTGTATGGCGCCTATAAAGTCTATGAAAAAGTTTTGCCTCCATACCTTGAAGCCGCTTGTTATGTAAATGCCGGCTCGGGCGTTAGTGATTATACTTTAAAGCCGAATGCTCCTAGTATTTGTTCTACTTTTGCCCGTAAGTGTAATAAGAATGAAGCTGGTTGCGAACTTTATTCCTCTTTGGATAATTTCGCTATCCCGGCCCAGACCGTTCCTGCTGATTATTGCCCCGGCGAATGTTTAGGCTATGATACCTATGTTTCCAAGCAAAGTTATTTTAATTCACCAGCGGCGGAAAATCTTATTCCTAGAACAGCTCGTACTTGTACAGCTGCTAGCGTCGGTTGCAGCGAATTTACCAATTTAGACGAAACGGCTCGGGGAGGAGAGAATAAAGAGTATTATTCTTTCTTGAAGCAATGTATCAAACCGGATCCTAATGCTTGCGGTGATTTCTATGTTTGGCAGAATGGCAATGAGAGCGGCTATCAACTCCAGGCGTTAAGCTTAAAGATCGATACGGCCGACCAAGATCCTTATACGGTTGAAGATGATAGTGCTGCTTGTAGTGAAACAGTCTATAATTCTTTACCCGGTGATCCGAATTATAATCCAGATTGCCGCCAATTCTACAATAAGGCCGGTAATGTTTCATATCATTTAATCTCTAAGACGGTCAGTTGTTCGGATGAATGTAAAACTTTCCGCATGTCGGAAAAGAACATCGATGCTACTATTGTAAACCAGGCGGCTTGTAATGCTAGTAACCAGAGTTGGGATGCGGTTAATAACGTTTGTTATTCCTGCTTGAGCGGCGGCCAATGGGACGCCGGCCAGCAGGCCTGTCTGTATAAAGCTATTCCGAGCGAAGGGACTAAGTGCAGCGCTCAAGAAAACGGTTGCCGTGAATTCAACGGTAATCGCGGCAACAATTTACGTCTAATCCAGACCTATGATTTCGAAAATGGCATTTCTCCTTGGGAAACCGATGACGCTACCGCTACTTCCAGTCCGGACTCGAATAATAAAGACGGCAGTTCGATTAAGATCGATCCGAGCGGCATGGGAGGAATCAAGACTACTCTCGGCTATATTATAAATAGCCAAGCTTCTTATGTCATTAAATTTTTAGCCAAAGCGGAAAATACCACCAAGATGAGAATTTCCTTATCTAATAATGATGGCGGAGTCAGCGTCTTTGGTCCGGCTAATCCCGATAGCTTAGAGCTTAAGGGCGATAACAGTTGGCACAGCTATCAAATCAATCTTAATGTCTTAAACCACGAAGTCAGCAGTGAAGAGTACTTGCTCTTAGAGGTGGACAATATTGTTAAGCTCGATAATGTTGTCTTACAGGAAATTAGTGATAAGTATTATCTAATCGCGCGTTCCAGCGCTATTCCGGATATCTGCTATTATGACATGTTGGATAAATTTCAAGGCGCTGATTATAATCTGGGTTGTTCCGCTTATGCTGATCGTAACGGTGTCCAGCATAATTTGCATCAATTCAGTCGCCTGTGCCAAGATTCGGCCGTCGGTTGTGAAATGATGATTAATACCTATAATTACAGCCCCTATAACAGTCGGCTCTTCAATGATCTTAACGACAATAAAGTCTGTGATAGTAATGAGCCTGATTGCGTCAAGGTTAAGCAGGATGGCATCGTTTACGCCGTTTTCGATAAGAGCAAGCAATGTAATAGCGCCGACCAAGGCTGTTCGTTGTTTGGCCAAGCCCAGAAACAAGGCGTGACTTGGTATTTTAACAATGTCTATAAGAAAAATAATCCTGACAGTTACGATCAGTCCCTCTGCCGCAGCGGCGATGTCGGCTGCGCTAAGTGGAGTGATGATAATGGCGGCGAAAGCTACTTTAAAGATCCCGGCCTTAATGCCTGTGTCTATCGCAATGCCGCTAGCGGCAGCGGTAAAGATTGGTTCCGCATTCCAGTCAAGCGTTGCGACCTTAATGACGATGGCCAGATCAAGAATGTTAGCGGCGCCAATGAGTCTGCCGGCAGTCTGTGTTTTAGTGATACTGATTGCAGTGATGGTCACAAGTGTTTAGTGGACAATAATGATTACAGTTGCAGTTCTTCTTATCTAAAGACCATCGGCTACGGCGGGGTTAATAACCGCATCCCTACTCCTGATGGATCGGCTGGTTTATGCGAGGCCACAGCTTCTGGCTGTACAGAGTATATTGACCCGGTTAGTAAATTTTCTAGCAATTTAGTGATCAATCCTAACTTCGAAGATACTAATGGCGACGGCAAGATAGGGGACGGTTGGACTACTTATACATATGGCTCCGAGATTTTCTATAAACAGAGAATTTCTATCCAAGCTGGCCGCCTGTATAAATTCTATTTCTCCAATCCGGTAAACAATTTTGCTATCAATTTCAAATGTGATGAAGATTTCCGGGCTCTAGGACCTGATAACCAATTCAGCGGACCGCAAAAGAGCTCAAAGGTCTTGGCTAACAGCCCGCTCCTATTCTTATCCCCAATCAATAATACTTGCGAGATAAGGGAGGGTAAGGCTGATAGAAGTTTTGAACTTAAAGAAGCGATTGTCAGTTATCAAAAACAGAATGAAGTTGACCAGAAAAGCTGTAATGGAATAGTTAATTTTGAAAATGGTTGTGTTTTATTCAACGAAAGGAGCCAATCTGGGTCCAAGCCTTCAAGCCTTTTGGGCGCGTGGGATGCCGGAGCTAGCCGGGATAAGAATTCGCCTGCTGCTTGCGGGACAACCACGGTTTCTAACGTTAGCCAGTCTTGTGAAGATACTTGCTATCCTCTAGCCGATATATCCTTTAATACCTGTAATACTAATAAACTGATTAAGGTCAGACCTGACCGAACTTGCGGCGCCTGGTTAGATTGCAGCTCCTATGCTATCGATCCGGAAACCAAGGAAAAGACTTGCTATGCCGTCAGCCAATGCGATCGCTTGGATGATAAGAAGGAGTGCGCTAGTTTCGTTAAGGCGGCGGCTACTTCCACTTCTATCCATAGTTTCAGTTTTGGCAGTGACAAGAATTCGACTGGTTATTCCTTGTTAGATAAATACTATCTGCCTAACATGAAGGAGGTTGGCAGTGATATTGGCTGGCATGTCGACTTTGAAAGCAAAGCAACGCCATTGTCGTGCCGTAAGCTTAACACCTCTAACACCTTCGGGACCTGCGTCTTTGATAAAAATATTAATACCGACAGTATCGTGAGCGAACCAGAGAACGCCCCGACCGATTACCCGGCTCATGGCACCGGCTATCTTAAGGTTTTAAGTTTCTATCAGATTTCTCCCATGCCCGGGGCTAGCTGTATCCCCGTAGTCAAAGGTCAAGATTATTATCTAAACTATTTAGTTAATACTAAAAATTCTGGCATCAAGGCGAAGATTATCATCGGAAAATGCAGCGATAATACTCCTGGCGGTAGTCTGACCTCTTATTTAGCTGAAGCTCCTGATGGTTGGGAAAGAAAGGTTAATAAGATTAGTATTCCTAGTAACTTTAATAGTGATGGCATCAGGATTTTCTTGACCTCTGATGCCTTGGATGGCTCGGCGCCAGATTACAAGGAGAATTACGTTTATTTTGATGATTTAAATATCGAACCGGTTTTGAAGGTTGGTTCGGGCGCGAACGATTATATCGCCAAAGAGTGCCGCCTGTATCCCAGTAATGACAGTTTGACTTGTCTGAGTCGGGGAGAAAATGTCATTAGCGACGGGCTTTATGGCTATTGTCTGGAACATGATAAGAATAATAAGAACGTCTGCCTGCTGTGGTATCCTTTGGATAGTATTAGCGCCGGAGTGAATCGCAACAACAAGATCAGCGGCTATAAAGGAACTTTCCCCTTAAATTATTGCACGGAAATGAATGGTAATTTCAATCTATTAGAAAACAGAAAGACGGTCTTTATGGGGTGTTTTACTCATAATACCGGGGATAATTGGAACCGTTGTTATCTTAATTCTCCCGCCGGCGGGACTCTCCATGCGATAACCAGTGGCTCAACTGCTGCCAAAGAAGTGGGCGATTTTTCCTGGGCTTGTAACGTGGGTAATACTGGTAGCGATGCTTCTAGTATCTTCTATAATCAGGACAGCGATATCGCCAGCCTATGCGGTAATAACGATTACTGGATCTTTAAGCGTCAGATAGGTGGTAAGGCCGCTACTTTCTGCGTCCCGACTTTTTATAACGGCTGGCCCTCATCAACGATTACTACGGACTATCCTTATGTTGGCCAAGAAAACGTAGTGGCGGAAAAACCAACATCCCAAGAATTTTCTTGTAACTCGGGAACAGATTCCTTTTCTATGAGCGAAGGTTGGTGGCCCTATAACGGCATGAATAATAAGGGAAATGTGGATGAATCAAAAAATATAGAGAACCCGATCAGGGTTTGGGATAATATAGCTAAGCCGAGAGATCCGCGCGATCTTAAGTTCGCCCCTTTGAGTAATAATGACAAGGAAAGTAACTATGACTTAGTCTGTAATAAGTTTACCCAGTTGGTAGATTTGAATGGCTATAATATGTCCTGGGTCGACCGTTTGAGCAAAAATTCCGCTTATCCTACTTCGACGCCAGATTTTTTCAAGTACGGTGCCAATACCTATAAGAATGCGCCATACAATTTGATCGGCTATGGTCGGAATCGGGAATCCATTCCTTTCGGGGCCGCTATCTTGCCGGCGAATGTAGATATTTTCGGTTTAACAGCGATTAAGTTCCGCGATCAATATTCAGAGAAGAACCAAGAGGACATCTTAGCCGGACGACCCTATGGTTGCGTGGGTTCTGGTTGTAGCAACATCGGCTCTTGTAGTCTAAACCCCAACGTGTTCTGTCTCTTAGCCCAAGAACAGGATGGGAAGGGTTATCTGGCCAGCCGATCCTGTTATGGCGGCGCTTATGGTAAATGCGAGCCGATTTGGCAGAAGCCTTTACAGGTTAGTGGTGTGGGGACGGTCCAGAAAGATTATGAAAATATCTTAAAAACCCTGTTTATCAAGAGTTATGCCGCCTATGATTTAAGTGGTGGGACCTATAATTATGGCAGCTATAACTTCAATCATTCGCAAATGGCGCCGAGCGCTGATCGTATTCCTTTGTGTCCTAGTACTACTGGCCGCCCAGCCGATAATAGCGACTCTTTCTGTGCCGTCACGCCCGTCATCGAGAATGCGATGATATCTTCCAATAGCAATCCGGTCAGCGTTCCGTCTTCCGGCGTAGTCAACATTGCCAGCGCCGGCGTGTATCGCTTGGATTTCAATACTACGATTGATAAGGAACAGCAACCCCTACGGGATATTTATATCGATTGGGATGACGGTAATATCCAGGTGATTAATAATCAGGATAGTCGTCCGAGTCCAGCTAGCCCGCATCGGATTTATCACTATTATTCCACGACCGGCAACAAGACCTTGAAGTTGGCAGTTTATGACAATTGGGGAATATATATAAATGCCTTTGCTCAACCAATCAAAGTGGAAGAAGTTTCTAATTCAACCCTTTTGAATATAGTGGAATAAGAAATAGAAAGTTATATTTTTCAGTAAACGCCCCAAAATTGGGGCGTTTTTGTCTTTACAAAGGCTTTTTTTGCCTGTATGATGGTCTTATAAATATTTAAACATATGTCCAATCATCCAAGAGTTTTAATAAAAGACTTAAGCCAAAATTTCGAGAAAACTGTATGCATCAAGGGTTTTGTTGATAGCCTGCGCGATCAAAAGAAATTCGTTTTTTTAATCCTAAGAGATGGAAACGGCCAGGCACAGATTTTCTGCGATAAAGATGGTAAATTTGATGAAATATTAGAAAAAATTACTCCAGAATCAACTTTGGAAATAACGGGAAAAGTTGTTAAAAATGAGTCGGTTAAGCTTAATGGCCTAGAGTTGATTCCGGAAGAGATAAAGATTCTGAGTTTAGCGGCCACTCCTTTGCCGATCGATGCCGCTACTAACCTGAACGATCGTCTGGATTGGCGTTTTTTAGACTTGCGTCGAGCTGAGAACCTCTTAATTTTTAAACTCCAAACTTTGGCTGAAAAAGCGATGCGTGATTTTTGGCAGGAAAGAGGCTTTATTGAAATCCATTCCCCCAAGTTGATGGGAGCGGCTAGCGAATCAGGCGCTGAATTATTTGAAGTAAAATATTTTGACGGCAAAGCCTATTTGGCCCAGAGTCCCCAGTTCTATAAACAAATGGCAATGGCAGCTGGGTTTGATAAGGTATTTGAAATCGGTCCGGTCTTTAGGGCTAACCCCTCCTTCACCTCCCGCCATGATACGGAATTCACTAGCATTGACGTGGAAATCGCCTGGATAGATTCGGTAGAAGACGTTATGAAACTGGAGGAGGAATGGCTAAATTATATTTTTTCTCGGATAAAGGAAGGGCTAGGGGAAGAGATCAAAGCCTTATTTAATATTGATATCGAAGTGCCCAGTTTGCCTTTCCCAAGATTAAAGATGAAGGAAGCTAGAGAAATAGTCACTAAGTCCGGACATAAGATCGGTCCTGACTACGAGGGGGAACTAGACCCTGAAGGTGAAAAGATTGTAGCCGAACACGTCAAGAAAGAATTAAACCACGATTTTGTTTTTGTGACCGATTATCCAGCAGCTATCCGGGCTTTCTATCATATGCGGGACGAGGATAATAAGACGACTTTAAGTTTCGACTTACTTTATAAAGGTTTAGAGGTGACTACGGGAGCGCAAAGGGAACATCGCTTAGATGTTCTAACCAGGCAAGCCGAGGAAAAGGGAATTTCTCCGGCTGCCGTCCAATTCTATCTTGATTTCTTCAAGTTCGGCATGCCACCGCACGGCGGTTTCGGTTTCGGTTTGACTAGACTGATAATGTTAATGCTTAACCTAAAGAACGTCCGGGAGGTCACTTATATTTATCGCGGTCCTAACCGTTTATTTCCTTGATCATATTAAGTCAGTAGTATTTATAAAAGAGGCTATAAGCAGCCTCTTTTATTTTTGCCTTTTCTTGTGATTTATTGTAAAATAAAGACAAGAATGGCCTGTTAAAATCTCTTTGCCTGTTGTATAATTAGCTTGTATTCAAGCTATTAGTATTTTTCCAGGCCTATGTCCATTGACGAACAACTTTTAGCCGCTTCTAACGAGTCGGAATCCGCTGGTCAGCAAGATACATCTAGCGATCCAGGCGCTTTTCGTGAAGATAAAAGAAATTCAACTCCTAACGGACCAGATGGTAACACGGGTGATAGCGGCCAGAGTTTTAGGATGGCTAAGCAAGCCGCTAAGAACCAGGCGAAAGATCAGGATGAGTCCAGTGGCCTTAAAGGGGCAGCCATGGATAAGGCAACCGCTCCTGCTAGAAAAGCGACTGGTTCTTGCTTGAAACAAGCTTGGTTGAACGCTCCGGAAACCTTTGGCTGTACTCTGGCCTGGGTTAATATCCATGTTTTTTTGCGCCAGGTATTGGGTAAGAAATTATTCGGCCCCTTGGGCTCAGAATGGTTGCCTGGGGAAACGCCGTTTGCGGGAGCTGATAAAACCGGGGCGAGTAAAAGCTTAGAAAAAGGGATGCAATTAGGGGAGGGGTGCTTGTTGGTAATACTTGATCTTGGCTGCCTAATAATACTCATAGTGACGATCGGAGGCATAGCCGCTGTCCTTTATCTTTTAACCCACCCGGGAGAGGTTATAGGTGCAGTTCTAAATGCGGTTTGGGATCAGGTTACTTCTTGGGTGTCCGGTATATTTTCATAGTTTCAAAACCAAATGCGTGGGAAAATAAAATTTAACAAAAAGTATTTCTTTTTAACCCTGCTTCTAGTGGTAAGCAGTTTTTTTGTAGCTTCAAATGCTTGGGCACAAATATCTTTCGGTGAACTGATCACCCAACTCATTGGCTGGGTGGCCCAGGTAATAGTTAGCGCCTTGGGTTTGATATTAATTTTGTTGATGAGAGTTTTGATTTATATCGCCCAATATAATGATTTTATTGGTTCTCAAGCAGTATCTAATGGCTGGATTATAGTCAGGGATCTGTGCAATATGTTTTTTGTGGTAATATTGCTGGCCATATCATTTGCCACTATTTTACATATTGAACAATACAGTTACAAGAAATGGTTGCCGAAGTTAGTAATGATGGCGATTTTAATAAATTTTTCTAAAACGATTTGCGGACTTATTATTGATTTCGGCCAAGTTATCATGTTGACCTTTGTCAATGCTTTCAAGGATATTGGCGGCGGTAATTTGGCTGATATGTTAGGGATTACAGAGTGGCTCAAGATTAAAGAGAGTGGAGATGAAAATGCGGTAAGCAATTGGAATGTTATCGGCGCTTATATTTTAGCAGTCATATATGTTTTTATTGCTGTCGGCGTGATTGCTACCATGATTGCGATGTTGATCATGCGGATTATGATGTTGTGGGTCTATGTCGTCTTATCTCCGGCCGCTTATCTTTTAGCCTCTTTTCCTGGCGGACAAAAATATTCCTCCCAATGGTGGAGCGAATTTACTAAAAACGTTATTATCGGTCCGGTGTTGGCCTTTTTTATTTGGTTATCGTTTGTGACTGTTGTCCCTGGTTCTACGGGTGCGACTATTTTAAGTATGGAGAACGTGCCGTCTCAAGAGGCCGCTAATTTAGGAGAATCTCAAGCGGTCGGTGCCGGTACCGCCGATTTCATGGTTAAATTCATCATTTCGATTGCAATGTTGATTGGTGGTCTCAAGATATCTCAAGAAATTGGCGGGGCGGCTGGCAGTATTGCCGGGAAAGGAATGAATAATATACAGAAATATGGCTTAGGAACCGCCGCGGCCGTTACCGGCTATCGTTACGCAGCGGGCGTGATGCAGAATTATCAAAGTATCCGTAAATCTAGGCGTGAAGAAAAATATGCCTCCGCCGGAAAGAGCTTGGTCAGCGCGGTCGATACAACTAAAGCCGCGGCCGGCGCTCCAGTTAAAGGAGCGGCTAAAGTAGTTGGCGGCTGGGGCAAAAAAGCGAAAACTTGGACGGCAGCGAAAATGAACAATGAAACGGTTAGTGATTATAAGGAGAGAAAAGAACAGGAAACTAAGAAGAAAAGAGAAGAGAAGGCTAACAAGAAATATGACAAGGCAGCCAAAAGAGAAGCCTATAACTCTGGTAAATATACTGATAAAAGCGGCAAAGAGTACGATCTTGATACTAGTACTAATACCTATAAAGATAAGGCTGGCAATGAAGCTAAGGATACCAGTGGCAAGGTTGTTAAAAAAATGTCTGATACAACGGCTAATTATTATAATAGCGTTGAAGACAGCATGACAAAATCAAGGGCTTTTAGGAACCAGATTCAGGAAGAAAGAGCGGGTAAGAAACAGAAGATATTAGAAGACGCTGGCACCTCAAGTACCGACCTGAAGAGGGTAATGAATGATTCCAGCGCTAGTAGTGATAAGCGTTTAGCCGCTGCGATCAGCTTAGCTGTTAAGGAGGGCTTTAAGACTAAAGATCATACCAAGGGTCGTCAAGAAGTGTCTAACGCCAAGGCAGTTATCGGAGATAACAAGGTCTTGTTAAAGAAATTTAATGACACCGTTAATAAGAAATTCGCTCACTTGAATTATAATTTAGATAATGCTGACGGAACGATAAATGTAGATGAAAAAGAAAGATTTAAGCAGGCGATGGATAATGGTTTGTTTGATGGCTATAGTCAGGATAGTACAGCTTATAGCGAGAATGTTCTAAAAACATTAGAGGAGTATTCGGGCATAGATTTCCCTGAAAAAATTAGCAAGGTGGCGGGAAATAGCAAACAAGCCAGAGATACTATCGGCGACAGCATGGCTAAATTAAAGGATCAAGATTTAGCTAGTGGAGGGACAATGATTAACGCCGATGGAGACCTGAATAAATACGCGAAGTTGACGGCTAGAATTAGTGGAAATGTTGAAGCAGCTTTTAGTCAGACTAGTACGTCTGGTGTTAAGACATTTAATAA
Source organism: Patescibacteria group bacterium (assembly GCA_041651355.1). Lineage (NCBI taxonomy): Bacteria > Patescibacteria group bacterium. The sequence continues at coordinate 95,975 of JBAZJK010000001.1, forward strand.
AGATGCTGCTACTAAATATTTCACCGACGCTAAAGCTAGTTGGATGAATAGCTTTGATGCCAGTCAATTAAAAATAAAAACCGACGCCTCTGGTGCAACCAATGCTGCTTTCGTGAAAGATTTACAAGAAGCCATAGCTAACGGAATCCAGGTTAACACCTTAGTTTCGATGCAAAGAGCTGACCAATCTCCTGATTTAATCAGAAGAATATTAGGAATTGTTGAACAAGAAGCATTTAAAGCATCCGCTTCGCCTGAATTAATGAAAAAATATGATGATATTGATGATAACAATGTGTTAAAAAATATCCCTCGCACAACCCCGCCCGTTTAATTGATTATTTATGGATTATATTAATGAAATAAAAAAATTACCTCAAGAAATCCAAGATATTTTAATATCCCCTTTTGGTGCAAAAATAAATAGGGAAATGATTAATAAGTATAACTTAGATAAAAAGTCGGCCGGCGTGATAGTGGATATAGTTAATGACATCTATTTAAAGAAACTCAACCTAGTAAACCTGAAGGAAAAGATTATCAATATTATCAGTTTGCCACCAGACCGGGTCCAGTCATTGTGCCTCGATTTAGCCGGCCTAAAACTACTAATTGCCGATGATTATTTTAAGGGGATAGTTAAAGATTTTATCTTAGCTAATCGCGGAGATTTGGCTACTTACCAAGCAAAAGCTCAAGAGTGGAAAGAGGCTATCAAACGTGAACAGGAAATTTATATCAGCGAGACGGCAGAGCCAAAATATGAGTCGAAATTAGTTAATCTCAACGATGACGAAGAAGACCCAGCTTTAATCAATCAAGAAAAAATAGACGCCGTATCTTTATTCAAAGAGGATGTGATTAATGCTTTAAAATTGGGGCCGGACAGTTCAGAGATGACCGCAATCTATAACGAATTTTTGATAGATCTGATCAAAGACGATGAAAATTTTAGAAAATCTTTAGAGACGTCCCTTTATAATAACCAAGAGTTGGTAGTCCCAGAAAAGATTATTGTGAACGGAAGCGAAGTTAAAGCCTCGGTGGCTAATTGGATAAAAGATTTTATCAGTCAAAATGGTAGCGAGATGTTTAATAACGTTGTCTTGGTAAAATATCTATCCGATAATCCTAATGTAAAAAAATTAAAAGATGCGGACAGGGAAATAGTAAAAAAGGTATTGAAACTATATCGTAATTTAGTATTTTTCCCCGATAGCATGGAGAATGTCCCCCTAGAAGAATGGGAAATATTTCCAGTTGATCAAACTCAAGCGCTTGCAACAATCGGTCCTAGAAAAGGAGGCAAGATACTTAATGTCTTAGATGAAAATAACCAGGAAGCGGTAGAAGCTAAAATAGCTGAGCCAGAAATTGATAATCAAGTTAGCCAGTCCATAGATCCCGCTCCCGTACAAAAAGAACCCAGCGAGTTGGATCAGTTGGAGAGTTTATTACAAAAATACTCCCCCGGCAGTTTTGAATACAAGACTATCCAGCAGGAGATCAAGCGTTTGAAGAGATTGGGGCAAAAATAATTAGCAGCTTAATATCATTTAGAAACGAGACCACGAGGTCTCGTTTTTTGCTAAACTTTAGCTTCTTCGTAAAGAGCTAGGCTCTCTTTCCTCTTTTTGGCAAAATGTGCTAAAATAAAACCAGAATAAATTATTTTTTGCCGGTTTCATGTTCGATTATTTGCAAAAATTTAACGCCCTGCCTAAGGATTTGCGCGATAAGATTTCTTCCCCTGCCGTTATGGCCGCGATTTCCGCTTTAGAAAGCAAATATGGGGTTGATTTGGCTATGACCGTGATGCGGGTGATGATAAAAACCCTTAGTTTGGAGAATTTGCCTTTCCATCTAGCTAGTGAATTCGGCCTTAATCAAACCCAGGCAGAAAGCTTGAACCGTGATCTTAAAGACCAGGTTTTTTTAGTTGTTGCTACCTATTTAGGCCTCAATTCAGATTCATCAGCTCTTGATTTAAACCAAAACTTAGAGCGGATCGTTAAAGAGTCAGGAATCAGGTTCACGAGTACCGATGCTTTGGCTCGCTTCAAACAAATCCTTAACACTTATCTGCGTGGTGTCAGAACCAAGATTGATACTCGTAATTCTTTAGCCAAGAGCGTTGTCTCTGGCGGCCTTAATTTGGACACTTTTACCATTGATAAGGTTTTTAAGATTTGCGACGAGCTAACCAAAGCCTTGCCGGCTCCGGAAATCGTCAAGCCGTCTGCCTCGCCAGCTTTAGATAGGTTGATCGTGGCTGATGCCGTTAAGGATAAAACAGCCATCACCCATGAATCAGAATATAATCTTAAAGACCTGGCCGCTAAAGGAAAATTAAAACCGTTAGGCAATTTGGATACTAGTCACGAGCTTCCTTCAGGGGAAATGAAAGACCTGCCGGCTCCGCCTAGTATTGATGCCGAAGCCGCCGCGATTGCCGATTTAGCTTCAGCTAAGATCACTGAAGCCTTATCCAAGATCAACCCGGTGCCTAGCACTCCATCTCCGGAACTTGCTCCTAAGGTAGAGGCTCCAGCTCCGGCAGCCACGCTGAGACAGGAAGCAGCCCCGAAACCATTAGTTAAGTCGCCCCTGCCGGCGGCGGCTAATTTGCGCCCGGCGGCTGATCCCTCCCGGCCCAAAGTCGCCGATATCCGACCGATGCCCAAGATCATGGGTCCGATTGAAGAATTACAATTTTTGGATCTAGTTAATTTCCGTCGCTTGGGCGTGAATCCCAGTGATATCACTAGCAAGATTTATACCAAGATCAGATTGCTGGAAAAGACTGGCTATGACCAGATGATTCAAGGGGTAGTGGCTTGGCGGAAGGGTATTATTAATCGTGTCTATTTGAAGATGTGCCAAGAGGCTTTCGCTAAAGGAATGCCACTTAAGGAGATTATTGCCAAGCGGCAGTCCGAAAACCGTGAATATTTGACTTGGGATGAAATCAACGCGATCGTCGACCTTAATAAAAAGCTCATGTTCTAATATATGCAGCAATTTACCGTTCCTCAATTCATTGACGTGGAAAGCAAGATTATCGGTCCAATCACTACCCGGCAATTTTTAATCTTTCTGGCCACCGCGGCTTTAATCGGAATCTTCTATAAATTATTCGATTTTGCCCTTTTCTTGGCAACCGGTCTGCCAGTCCTAGGTTTGGCTATCCTTTTTGCCTTCGTGAAGGTTAATGGCCAGCCTTTCCATCTTTTTGTTTTAAGCTTGGTAAAGACCTTGCGGCGGCCCAACACGAGGATTTGGAATAAGCAGACGACCGTTCAAGAGGTTCCAGAATTCACCCCGATCATCAAGAATGAATACCAGGCTCAATTCAAGCCGGCCTTTAAGAGCTCTCATTTAGCCGATTTATCTTTAGTGGTAGACACCCAGGGCAGATATAAAGGGCAAGAAAATGCGCCTAATCAAAGCTTGGCCGAGAAAAAAGATTTTAATAATAATTAAGTTTAAAATATGGCTGATAAGGCAGCTAGTAAAATTAGCGCTTCCACCCAAGATTTCCTAGATATCGCTGAAATAAAGGAGAACACCGTGGTGATGAAAGATGGCACCTTGCGGGCGGTCTTATTGGCGTCCAGCATCAATTTTGCTTTAAAAAGCGAAGATGAACAGAATGCGGTAGTTGATTCCTATATCCGTTTCCTGAATAACCTATCTTTTACCCTGCAAATCGTCATTCAATCACGCGAGTTAGACATTGATAATTATCTTGAGTATCTCAGAACCAAAGAGAAGGAGCAGACTAACAAGCTGCTCAAGCTCCAAACCGGGGAATACATCGAATATATCAAGGAATTAACTTCTTTGGGCAAGATCATGAATAAGCGTTTTTACATTATCGTCCCCTATAACGCCTTGTCTGATAAGAAGAAGAATTTTATGGCCCAGTTAGGCGAAGCCTTGAAGCCAGCTACTTCCATCAAATTAAAGGAGAAGACTTTCTTGCGCTATCAGGAGATGCTTAATCGGCGGATAGATAGCGTGGCCGGCGGTTTAGAGGCCATGGGTATTAATGTGATTAGATTAGATACTCAGAGTCTGATTGAATTATATTACCGCACTTATAACCCGGAGACCGCTAAGAACCAAGCTTTGGGCGAAATCGACAAGATGCGCGTCGAGTCTTAATTAATCCAAGGGAAAATTATGATAAATTTCAAAAAATCAGATTCTCCAAATAACCGCTTGACCCTAAATAGTAGTTTAGGTGCTCGGCCGGATAGTCCGGCGCCAGTGGAAGCTAACCCGGAGCTAACGCGGGAGATTATTGAGGAGGAAAAAGCTTTCCGGCGAGGGGTTATTTCTGTCCGGGACATCATTTCTCCGGCGAGCATGAAAGTCGAGCCGACGCTTTTGCGTTTAGGAGACAAATTCGTCCGGACGATCTTTATCATCAATTATCCTCGTTATATCAGTGTCGGTTGGTTCGCTCCGGTCATTAATCTTAATTTGACCTTCGATATCTCCATGTTTTTCTATCCTGTTTCCAGCGCAATTATTCTGAAACAGCTGAAGAACAAAGTCGGTATCTTAGAGGCACAGATTGCTGGCGATGCCGAGAAGGGCGCTGCTCGTGATCCTTTGCGGGAAACTGCCTTGCGCGATATTGAATCCTTGCGCGACGCCTTGACCCAGGGAACGGAAAAGTTTTTCCAATTCGCCCTGTATGTTACTTTATATAGCGATAGTACGGAGGAATTAGATCGTATGTCCGATCAGGTTGAAGATATTTTCGGTTCACGACTAGTTTTCTCCCGGCGAGTTTATTTCCAAGCCGAACAGGGCTTTAATTCTACTTTACCCTTGGGAAACGACGAGATGTCCATTACTTTTAACATGAACTCTTCGCCGGTCGCTTCATCTTTCCCCTTCATTTCTAGCGAGCTAACCAGCGATCGCGGCATCTTGTATGGTATCAATCGCCACAATAACAGCTTGATTCTATTCGACCGTTTTAGCCTACAGAACGCTAATTCAGTCGTTTTTGCCACCTCGGGTGCCGGCAAGAGCTATGCTATCAAATTGGAAGTTCTCCGTTCTTTGATGCTCGGAACCGACATCATTATCATCGATCCTGAACATGAGTATAAATATCTATCTGAAGCGGTCGGCGGCACCTATATCAACATTTCGCTGTCTTCGGAGAATAAGATCAATCCTTTTGATTTGCCACGCTCGATCGGAGCTGAATCAAAGCCGAAAGATATCATCCGGAGCGCTGTCATAACCCTAAAAGGTTTGGTTAGACTTATGATCGGCAACCTTAGCTATGATGAAGATTCTATCGTTGACCGCGCTTTGCTGGAAACCTATGCCAAGAAAGATATTACGCCAGATTCAGATTTATCTAAGATTGAACCGCCGGTAATGTCGGATTTCGAACAGGTTTTAGAGGGCATGGAAGGTGGCGCTGATTTAGCCTTACGCCTCAAGAAATATACCGAAGGTACTTTTTCCGGCTTGTTGAATAATTTTACTAACGTCGAGATGAATAATCAATTGGTCTGTTTCTCGGTGCGTGATTTGGAAGATGAGCTCCGGCCTCTGGCTATATATACGATTATCAATTATATCTGGAATATTGTCCGTAGCGAGACTAAGAAGCGCATCTTGGTAATTGATGAGGCTTGGTGGATGATGCAGCATGAAGATAGCGCTAAGTTCGTCTTCGCCTTAGTCAAGCGTTGCCGCAAATATTATTTGGGCGTGACCACGATTACTCAGGACGTTAATGACTTCTTAACCTCGCCCTATGGCCAAGCCATCGTGACCAACTCTTCTTTGCAGATTCTGCTCAAACAATCGCCGGCCGCCATCGACCTAGTCAAGAAAACTTTCATCCTGACGGAAGGCGAGAAATATCTGCTACTAGAGTGCGGCGTGGGCGAGGGCATATTTTTTGCCGGCAACAAACACGTGGCAATGAAGGTGGTGGCATCTTATTCAGAGGATCAGCTGATCACTTCTGATCCGCGTCAATTATTGGAAATCGAGGAGGCTAAGAAAGAATTCGAAGAGAGTCTCAAAAATAATCCTAATCCGGAAATCTAAATCTTTTTAATCTTTAATCATATGATTAACCGTAAGCGGGCTATTATCTTGGTGGTCGTTCTAGGACTCTTGATTATCGCCTTTATAATCTATTGGGTCTGGTTCCGTCGTCCGATTACTTTAGGGCCAAGCGTAGAAACCCCGGTCAGCCCCGGGTCTTTGCCGGTAGAGATAAGTACCAGTACGCCCGGTAGTAAGCCGCGCAACTATCAGAATTATGACATTTCTAAAGAGGCGCCTCATGAGATTAACGCTAATGATCTCGGCAAACTAGGCATGACTTTCGCTGAACGTTTCGGCTCCTTTTCGAAACAATCGAACTATGGTAATATTGAGGACGCTAAATTATTCATGACCAGCGATCTCAGAGACTGGGCGGACACTTACTTAGATAAGCTTAAAGAGGAGAATAAGGATAAGGACTATTACGATATCGTTACTAAAGCCACCTCTTTTGAGGTTAGTAGCTTTGATGCTAAAAGCGGCCAAGGAAGCATAGTAATCAAAACTTTGCGCAAGGAAAGCACCGAAGCGGTTAACAACGGCAAAGAGTATCCGCAGTCGCTCACCCTAGACTTTAAAAAGGTGGGTGATTCTTGGTTGATAGATGCCGCTTATTGGGGAAAGAAGTAATATCAGGATTATATAATTTAAAATAGAAAAAAGAAGCGGAGGCACGCTTCTTTTTCTCTCTAAATATATGGCTGACAAACTAAAAACCGTCTTTACTTGTTCCAACTGCGACGCCCAGTTTCCCAAATGGAGCGGTCGTTGTACTGAATGCGGATCTTGGGGGACTTTAGGCGAACAAGCCTTCGACGGTCATGTCCAACAGAAAGAAATTATGAAAAAGATAGTTGGAGCTGAAGTTTTAGATTTGAATAAAATCCAGTCTTCCGGATTAGTGCGCCAGGCTTGCGGCTTAGCGGAAATCGACCGGGTACTAGGTGGCGGCTTAGTCTCCGGCTCCTTGCTTATTCTAGCTGGCGAGCCGGGTATCGGCAAATCAACTCTTGTCGCCCAGTTGGCTGACGCCTATTCTAAGGATCAAGAAGCCTTATATGTCAGTGGCGAAGAATCTGCCAGCCAGGTTAAATCCAGATTGGAGCGCTTGCATTGTGACCTGGGGAGGATTAAGTTCGTCAGTGAGACAAACGTAGAGAAAATCGTATCCACCGCCATCAAGTTATCACCCAAACTCCTCATCATCGATTCTATCCAAACAATCTATTCCGCTTTGATTCCGGCGGAAGCGGGTAGCGTCAGCCAGATTAGAGCCGGAGCAGTTAAATTTCTAGAGTTAGCTAAGCAGAATGATATTTCGGTGATTCTGATCGGCCACATTACCAAGGATGGCCAGGTCGCCGGACCTAAATCTCTGGAGCATATAGTGGACACGGTTTTATACTTAGAGAACGAGGCTCAGAACAACTATTGCTTACTGCGAGCTAGCAAGAATCGTTTTGGTTCAGTTAATGAATTAGGGGTTTTAGAAATGACCGGGCAAGGATTCAAGGAAGTGAAGAATCCTAGCCTGGTCTTCATCGAGAGCGCCCCCTCCAATTTAGCCGGTTCAGTGATCGGTTGCGTCTTAGAAGGTACCAGACCATTTTTAGTCGAAGTCCAGGCCCTAGTCTCTAAGACCGTCTTCGGATACCCCCAGCGGAAATCTAGCGGTTTTGACCTTAATCGTTTGCAAGTCTTGAGTGCAGTCTTGTCTAAACGTACCAAGACCAATCTTACTGTCCAGGATATTATTTTAAATATCGTCGGCGGCCTCAAGATTAGCGATCCCGCCCTGGATTTGGCTGTGGCCGCGGCTATCATTTCCTCTCACTTTAATAAGAGTTTGGATCGACGGACAATAGTCTTGGGAGAAGTCGGTTTAGGCGGGGAAGTGAGAGCCGTCCATAAACTGGAACAACGCCTGGCCGAGGCGGAGAAGCTCGGGTTTACTGCGGCCATCATCCCTAATAGTGAAGTCAAGGCAAAAAAGATTAAGCTTTTGAAAATTAAAAGCCTGAGCGAATTAGAAGAGATAATCAAATGATTTTTTAAATAAGAAAAAAGATCATCTCGCGGATGATCTTTCTTTACTTTTGAAGCACTGCTGCCTAATTTTAACGAGCGATTCTCATCGCGCTGTTCCGGCGACATTCCGGCTTGTCTTTGATCTTTGATTTCTTATCTCTGATTACAGCCAGTTTGAATGTTTTCTGGACCAGGTCCCGGTTTCCGTTCTTTACGATTATCTCTTTGTGGGAGACGAAAAATGGCTTTTGCGGCGTTTGCCGCGGGTTGGTTTCCCGGACTTCTACGTTCATAAATTTGTGGCTTTTGGCCACAGAGATGTTGTTCAGGTTGACCAACACTTCTCTCCCGTCAATCAGTTCAGCGATGAATTCAGGTTTCGGCATGACTTTCTTGTTTATGAGTTAAACTTAGGTGAATATTTAAAGGACTATTAAAATCATATGTTTATGTTATAATAGATAAATGATAATGTCAATATAGCCTATCCTTATTTATTGAAAATTAGCTAATTTTTAATGAATAATATCTATATATTGACAAAATTATTATAAAATGTTATAATTATCTTTGTTAGTTTTGATCTTTTCAATCCGTTTAATATTGATTTTGTATCTTATGAGCCCAACTCGTAATATGTAAAATCAATATTAAACACATAAAACAAGAAAAAATGAAAGTAACAAAAGTTTTGCACCGTATCCTCATTGTGGCTGGTTTTATCTCATTAGCTTTGGCTACAATTTTTTTCTTTTGTGCTCTGATGAGCTTTTTTGCCGGTCAGCGGACTGATTCCGTGGATATCTTAATCGACTGTTTAGTCGATCTCAGAATATCCGTTACAATGGCAATCCTAATCGCGATTTCCGCCCTTTCAACCTCTGAAACCCTGGCTTTAGGCGAGGATTTAATGGATTGGATGGATAGAAATATCCGGAAAAAAGCAGTTTAGCAAAAGACAACACGATCTTTAAAAAAAGGCTTATCGTAAGATAAGTCCTTTTTTTATTCGAAATGGATTTCATTTTCCCATTGTCCTAGTTTTTCTTTCAGGAGAGGATAATCTTTTAATTCCGGATCTTCTTTAACTATTTTTTCGGCTTCATCTTTAGCTTTCTTGATCAGCTCATAATCGAATAGGGTGGCAATTTTTATTTCCGGCCAGCCGCTTTGGTTGGCGCCATAGATATCGCCCGCCCCCCTCAACTTGAGATCGATCTTAGCGAGGCTCAAGCCATCGCTGTATTTGGTGAGGGCTTCTAGACGCCTAAGACTTTTATCACTCATTTCTTGTTCGTTGCTAGGGAAAAGGAGACAATATGATTGATGCGGCCCGCGTCCGACTCGGCCGCGGAATTGATGGAGCTGGGCTAAACCGAAGCGCTCCGCTCCTTCGATTATCATGACACTGGCATTTGGTACGTCGACACCCACTTCGATAACTGAAGTAGCGACCAGTATTTTAGTCTTCTTATCCAAGAAGTCTTGCATTACCTTGTCTTTCTCATCACTTTTGAGGCGTCCGTGCAGCAGGCCGACAGGGAGGTCAGGAAAAATTTCTTTATCCAGGCGTTCATGTTCAGCTTTGACTGATTTATAGCCGCTTTTATCGGATTCGTCGATCAGAGGACAGATGACAAATATCTGCCGGCCTTCAGAGATTTGCCGTCTGATAAATTCATAGCTTTTTATCCTTTCTTTTTCGCTAATTATTTTGGTAATTACCGTTTTTCTGCCAGCCGGCATTTGCTTGATTAAAGATAGGTCCAGATCCCCGTAGATCGCTAAAGCTAAAGAGCGGGGAATCGGGGTGGCGGTCATTGATAAGAAGTGAGGAATGAGATTTTTAGTGCCGGAAGAAACTATCTTATGCCGCTGGACTACGCCGAAACGATGCTGTTCATCGACTACGATCAGGCCTAATTGCCGGAAATCTAAACGATCTTGGATTAAGGCATGAGTGCCGATTATTATATCGGCATTGTCTAGGATTTCTTTGGTAATAGCAGTAGTTTTAGCCTGGCCTTTCAGGGATGGGTTTATATTGTCAGCCTGGTAGTTGATATTTTTTTGCCCCCTAGTTAATAGTCCGATTTTCACGTTAAAGCCGCCGAGGAGCCGGTTAAGGGAATTGAAATGTTGGCTAGCCAGGATTTCTGTGGGCGCCATAAGCACCCCCTGGTAGGCATTTAAAGCGGTATTGAATAAAGCTAGGGCGGCTACTAGGGTTTTGCCACTTCCGACATCGCCTTCCAGCAGACGCGACATAGCTTGGCTTTTTTCAAGGTCATTGAGGATTTCCCAGGCGGCGCGCCTTTGGTCGTCGGTCAGTTTGAAGGGCAGGCTGGCCACAAATTTTTTAGTCGCCGTTTCTTGGAATTTGATAAGCGGCGCTTGTTTGGTCCGAAGCTGGTTTTTGGTCGATTCAGCTTTCAACTGGCGTAGGAATAAATCACCGAAATTAAGGCGCTGGGAAGCTGCCTGGGCTGCAGTCGGATCTTTGGGAAAATGCGCTTGAGCCAGGGCTTCGCCCAAGGTTAATAATTTTAGATTTTTTCTGACTCTTTCTGGTAGCCAGTCAGGAATGTACTTAGTTAAAGGCAAGGCTTGCTTGATTAGGAATCTTATTTGTTTTTGGCTGAGCCCGGCGCTCAGATGGTAGCGGGGAATGAGGCCTTTAGTATGTATCAGGTCAGCAGAGTTTATTTTTTCGTATATCGGTGACACTAAGCTTAATTGGCCATAATTATCACTAACCTTTCCTGCTAAGGAAACCTGATCGCCTGCCTTAAGATTGCGAGCCAGGAAGGGTTGGTTAAACCAGATAACTTTAATGGTTTCGCTCTCATCGCTGACTAGAGCTTCGGTTAGGTATTTTCTTTGTCTGGCGCTCCGCTTATTTTGAATTAATTCAATGGTACCGATAATTGTGACAGTTTCCCCGGCTTTTAAATCTTTGATCAGCTTAGTCTCTCTAAGATCGTCATAGCGGAAAGGCACATAAAAAAGCAGGTCTTGGGCTTGAGCCAGACCTAGCTTTTTTAAGTATTTAGCCGTAGTTTTACCAACTCGTGATAAGTCGGAAATAGGGGAATTGAGCTGAAGCATAAAATTGTGCTTTCGGCAGGAATCGAACCTGCATTACAAGATCCGCAATCTTGCGTCCTATCCGTTGAACGACGAAAGCCTATCTAAAGCCTAATCTTATTATAATTTAAATAGTTTCGTCAACTGTTCGGATAGGGGGACATCGGTTCGCTCTAAATCCTCGTCTAAGTATCTGAGTAAGAAGTTCCTGACCAGGATTGGGTTCATATGACGCAAGGGAATCGATAGACGGGGGCGGAAAGAATTTTTAAATTCAAAATAAAGGTTTTTGACGCTTTGCTTGGGCTTATATATGACGGCGAAGTGCTTGAAGCTGTCATAATCATAGAACTTGTTCCCGATTTTTATCCCTTCACTCTCCAGATATATATTAACCATCAGGGCTGGGCGACCATCATTGATTATGATTATTATAGAGGAGATTATTAGGATAAGGGCAAATAGGAAATTAGAGTTAGCCCCTAAAAATGTTAGCTTCCAGCCGGAAAAACTGAAAAAAGAGAAGAAGAGGCAGAGGAATAGGAATATGCCGGCGATTATATACCAACGGCGGCCTCTTTCAGGGCGTCGATATTCCGGCACCGGCCAGACTAATTTTTGGGGCATATTTTGCTTATCAATAGCCATATTTTCAAATTGACATTATTGCTTTTATTTTATATAGTGATTATACCACAAAAATCAGACGAGATAAATTGGAGAGGTGCCGGAGCGGTCGAACGGGGCACCCTGCTAAGGTGTTATCCTTGAAAGAGGATCGAGGGTTCGAATCCCTCCCTCTCCGCAGAACGGGACGAAGCGAGTCTAAAAACTCATTTCGTCCTTTTTTTATCGGCATTTTTGAAAGTTCGAACGTAGCAATTTTGGCGTTTAGGAGTTCTCGATTTTTTTCTATCGGCAATAGCCATTTGAACGCTAATATTTCAAGTTTTTTGTCTTCAAGAAAAAAGTTCGAACCGAGCGAAGACAATATCTCTCTTTTCTTCTCGGATTCGCCATTCACGAATTGATTAAGGCCATGACAGGCCAGTTCGAAGGTTTGTTTAGTCAGCTTTAAAACCTTTTCTTCTCTGATCTCGTCATAGCCGTCTAAATCGTCCAATTTGGCCATTTCGCGGGTCAGTTCGTTCTTAGCTTCCAAATATTCATCGTCGCTTAACAAGTCCCGACATTTCATTTTAGTGAGGCTTTTTAGTTCCTCTTTGAGCTTTTCCATAGACTTGCCCGTATTGGCCTTTATAGCCTCGTCTTTGGCCGTTTCTTCCTGTTTCAGCTCATCTATAATCTCCAGCCCCAAGTCCAAAAAGGCGGGGTTAAGCTCATATTTTTGCAGTTCGGCGATTATTTGTTTGTCCATAGCTTCACGGTCGACGGAAGACTGTCCGCAAGAATAATCGCGACGTCTGTGGGCGCAATAGTAATAGGCATAAACCTTGTTTTGACCGGTTTGTTTATTAAATTTTGTCTTGAAATCGGCCGTTATCAAACAGCCGCACTCTTTGCATTTTATCAATCCCCGATAAGGGAAATCTTTTTCTTGCCGGCGCGGTTTTCCGTCTCGGCCCATTATGGTTTGAATTTGGTCGTATTGGGAAATTGTTATTAAACGTTTGTGCTTGCCTTTGGTTTCCTGTCCGCCGTAATTGATTATTCCGGCGTAAAACGGATTGGTAAAAATTCTGTAAATCGCACTACGCGACAATTCTTTGCCGCCGAGACTGCGAATTTTTCTTGTCTTGTATCCCCATTCGCCGTTCATCTTTTCCAAAATTTCGGGAACACTATAATTGCCGGTCAACATCAAATCGAAAGCCCGGCGCAATAACGGGAAACGTTCCGGGTCAGGGACGATAATGCTGAAATTACTGTTTTCGTCTTGTCTGTTTAGATAACCTTCGGGCGCTTTGTTCGGTAGCCAACCCATGGAAAACTTTTTTTCCAAACCGCGGCGGACATCTTTTCCAAGTTTCGACGAAAAATATTGTGATTGGCTAAGCGCCAATTGCAACATCATTATGCCTTCGGGGGAATTGTCGAAATTATAGGAACCGAATTTCAAATCTTTGATGACGCCCGTGCGAACCAAGTATGAAATCGTCGAAGCGTCTATCTCGTTGCGGCTTAATCTGTCCGGATGCCAGGCAATAATTCCTTCCGCTTCGCCCTTTCGGATGCGCTTTATCATCTCGGCAAAAACGGGGCGATTGTACGGCGAAAAAGCGCTGTGCTTTTCTTCCAAAATTTCCACTATTTCCAAACCGTTGAAGAATTCCCGAACTTTGTCCTTTTGGCTTTCAATGGACAAGGCCTGACGTTCTTCGCCCTCGGTGGATTTTCGGACATAAGCGAAATATTTAATTTTAGTCGCCGTTGTCATATTTGTTTCTTTTTACCAAATCATAATTCCAAAAAATATCGGTCAAATCATCCCGGATTTCTTTCAAGACTCTCGCCTTATCTTCCCGGTCCAAGTGTTCGTCGGGAAGTTCAAAATCCAGCCGGATCTCGTTGAGAACCTCGGCCATATTTAAAAGAGTCTTGTCCTCCAAAACTTTCTTTTGTTCTTCGGTTGTTGTTTTAGTTTTTGGCATAACAAAAAGGGGCGGTCCTGGAGACCCAACTAAATATCGCCAAAGGCAATACTCGTCGGCAGAACCGTCCCTTTTTGGGGGCGAGTATAAAAAATCCCTTGGCGGATGTTATTTAGTTGGGTCTCAATGTTAATGATACCATAGTCGGGCGATTTTTCAAGCCCTAAAATAAAGCTCTTTAAGTCGCTTCTTTTCGGTCGCGCTTATCGGGATATAAGTCGCTTTGACCAAAATGACAAGCTTGAGGCATTGCTCGAAGGTTTCTTCGTCGCTTATTTCTTCTTTAAACGTTTCTCTATATAAATTTTTAAACTTTTCAACGTGGCTCGGTTTGATGTTCATAATCGAACTGCGTTCAAGTTTTAATCAAAGGCGTTTCCGAACCGAACAGACTGTAATCTATCGCGCCCAACCAGTCCGAACGGTACTGTTTTTCAAACAGATTTTTTAATATATCTTTCGTCGAGACAAAAAAATCTTTTATTTGTTCCTTGATGATAATAATTATCGGTTTTTCCAAATTGCGGGAAGACAGAATTTTTTTCATGCCGAAATAACGGAAGTCGAACAAATTTTTGCCGACGTATTTGGAAATATACAAGCCTAAATTGTTGACGTGTTGGACGCGGTTTATCATTACGAAGCCTTGATCCCATATCGCGGACAATTCTTCGTTTCTCATTTCAAAATTGACGAGCAAATGATAGTGAACCGCGCCGCGTTTTTGAAATTCCGGCACGGCCAGATATTTCAAATCCTTTTGTTTTCTCTTTAGCCGTTTGATGAATTTCTTGAATATCGCGTTGGCTTCGCCGAGTTCCCGGATATTCTCCTTGAAGGTCAAAGTTATAAAAATTTTTAAGTCGGGATTGGAATCTATCAAGCGGACTATTCTCGCCCTGGTGCGGCGAAGAGAAAAATCTCGCATGACTTCCATTTCAAATTCGCATTCTTCGTTGTTTTTTATTTCTGCCATCACTTCCTCTCTCGTTCGTCGTTTTATCTTTCGATGTTTTCGCTTTTTGCCAATCACAATAGGAGCCTCGTATTGATAGAGTTCCGCTTTCTTGCCGCATATAATCAGTTTTTGTCGGTAGGTCGTCATTTTTCAGGAGGGAATAAAGTTCGTCCAAGACAAGCTTGAATTCCCGTTGATAAGAAATAAGTTTTCGACCAAGCAGGGCAAAATCGGTCGTTGAATCGGTTTTTACTTTTCTGCTTATGCCGAAACGGAGTTTGTTTATCCTTTCTCTAAGCCAAAGGATATATTCGAATTCTTTTTTGATGTTTTTGTATATCATATGTTTTGTATATTTGTTTAAGTCGCGGCCCTTTGTGTGCGTATGGTCAAGTTAATTATTATAAGGGGTCGCATTTCTAAAATCTCATTTACCGGCCGCGTTTTCCTTTTTTCGGCTCCCCCAAGGGGATGCCGCCGAAAAAAGGAAAAAACTGCGGCGGCCGGTCGGTATGCCCGATTGTCTATCTGTGTCCTCTCATTGTAGCGTCAGCTTATCGGCTCTCAAGGTAGTGCCTATGGCCTCCACTTTGACAACCGCAAGCAATCAGACGCTCGCTTCTTTCGTGGCCGATAGATAATCTAAGGCGACGTTATCCGGTCATTTAAAATCAGTCGCCAATTTAAATTTATGACAATATCAGTCAAATCAAATTGGACGGGTTCGGAAAACACTTCAAATCTCGTCCGCAAGGAAATCGCCAAGCGTTGGGGCGAAGACGAGGCCAAACGCTATAATCCGTTCGAGAATTGCTTAACCTTCAAAGGTTGGCTCAAGAACGGATGTGTCGTTCGCAAGGACGAGAAAGCCATTCGGTCTTTTATCGTCGTCGAGAAAAAAGACAAGAAAACCGGAGAAGTCATCGAGAGACGACTGAAAACGATTTATCTTTTCTACGAAAAGCAAGTCGAGCCGCAAGCTTAACGACTTTAGGAGCTGATCCCTAACGGGATTGGCTCCTTTTTTTGTATAGACAATCAAAGAACTATTTTCTGACGGTCAATTCTTTCTGTTTCAAAAATTCTTCCTCGCTAAGAATTCCTTTATAACCGCCTTTATCTTCTTTGCCGCAAGAATCGCAAATGCTGACGGGGCGCCAGTAATGTTTTTTCGGACGAAGCCGAATGTCATAACAACTGTCGTATATGCCGGACTGTTTTATAACAAGTTTTCGTCCGCATTTCGGACAAATATCAAGATTGAATTCTTGTCGTTCGTGGCACTTCTCGCAGAATTTATGCTCCAATTCCAGTTTGTATTTGTCCCATTTTTTAAAAAGCAGTTTTGATTTGATAAACAGTCTTATTTCCGACAGCCAAGAGAAGAAGCCGTTATCTTTCGGCTCCGGTTCTTCCTTTAGCATTTGCGTCCGGTCTATCGCCCGTTCGCGCAAAAGAACGATGCCGGGAATAAAGCTCAAAATGCGAAAAGCGTCCGTCCATTCGTCTATAACTATTCGCGCGCTTTTGGCGACAAGCGTGATATTTTGTGTCGTGCCGTAAATGTCGATATGGTGGTGGCGGTGTTGCTGAAAAAATCTTCTCACGCCCGAGCCCTCGTTTTCCCAATTGCGCGGATCGAGCGGCTCGGCGATTTCGTCGCAAATTACGATGCAGTTTCTCACGTCCGTGATGTCTTCCATTTCTTGATAATAGTGAAGATTGTTTTTATCCGTGTCCCATTCGCCCAAAACGTCAAAGCGTTTCCAGTTGAGCCATAGGTTGGAATAGACTTGATAGCCGGCGATAAGGTAGGGGTAGACGAATGTCGCCATAAGCAGCGATTTGCCGCTTCCGGGAAGACCGGTTATCAATTTAAATTTAGAACCGTCTAACGCCATATGTTTATTCTCTTAATCCCGAATTGTTAATCAAAATCTTTATCGCCATAATCGACCACAAGAACGGATAGACAGAAAAGACTATGCCGACGATTTGCCAAAGCGTGTCAGTCGGGAAAATGAAATCAATAAGGCTCGACCATTGTCTTATCATCCCGAAAAATATCGTAATGTTCTGCCAAGGAATGAGATTGTTTACGGCTTGTCCGATGGCGTAAAGAAGTCCGGACAAAAAAGTCGTAATCAACACCACTTTTATGAATTGAATGAGTGCGTTCATATTTTTATTTATTGACCTTCAGTCATCTTGTTGATGAAGGCTTTACCGTTTTTAATCGCCCAGAATCCGAACATTCCCCAAAGCGCCCATTTGATAATCGTCTTAATGGCCAGAAACAGTTGATTGGTTTTTTGCGCGTTGACCGTTCCCAAAGTCGAACTGGAAGTGAAAATATCTTTGCCCCACAAAACGACGGTGGCGGTTGAAGTGCCGGTTGTTGGAATTTGCGCCGTCAAATTTCCGTTCACCGGAGATAAGAAAGATAGTTCGGAAAGCGTCGACGAATTTGCGCTGGCCTTCCAAGCAGCGTTCAGATTGGTGTAAATGTTAAACGGAAAAACATTTTTTAGGATATTGCCAGCTTTGTATATGCCGTCGGTCGCTATCGTCGTAAATTTATTACCGGCGATAATAAATCCCAATTTGAATTTGCAACCGATAACAGTCATATTAAGAGCGGGCATGCTTATGCCGACGAATTCCGGGTCGGGCGTATTCCATTGATCCGCGTCGCACGCGGCGTAATACATAGCGCTGTCGTCATAAAATGGATTGCTTGAACTGGCAGTTAAAATATCTGCGGCCGTGGGTATCTCAGTTGGTTGCCAATTAACCACAACCACATAAGGAATGGTCGTGGTAGCGGCCACGTCGCCTAACGTCGGAGACCAATAACCGGATAAATGACCTATTACCTCGTAATTAACGTAGCCTATCGTTGTTCCGTCTCCGGTCAAGGGGAAGAAACTGGTTCCGTTGTATTTATCGGTAAAGAAACCGGTGCTGTCTATTATGGTACTGGTAGCCACTAAAGTGCTTGTCGCCCAATCCGCGCTTATTTGTCTTATTTCGATATAATCGTAAACGGTAAAGATATTTTCGTTGTAAAGGTATCTGACTTTGGCCGTCGATTGATTGGAGAAAGTATAAGGATTGTTGAAGAAGAACAGGCCGGTGTTGTCTGAAGCGTTAGGATTATTCGCGCAGTCTCCGCAGTCGCTCGGACAAGTGGAACAATTTTCGCTAACGGTTTGACAAAGTGTGTCGCCGCAATATTCGGCCGGGGTGAAATAGATATTGTTCAGGCCGCCGACGTGGAGATATATTTGAGAAACTTCGGTGTCGGACAATGTTTTATCCCAAATCGCGAAATCGTCGAAAAGATAAATGTTTCCCGCCCAGTTATTCGGATAGAAATATATCCCTCCGATATTGCCGTAATTTTGTGGTATGCTTAAATCCGCTTCCCATTTTCTAATGCCGTCCATATAGAGAACTTGATGATTGGCGGTGAACGTTAAGGTGATTAGGTGCCATCCGGCGGAAAAATTCGGATAAGAATAATTGCCGGAGGGGTTGGACGCCAAATTATTATTCCAAGTCGGGTTTTCATTTACGTAAGCGTTGCTGTAAACCCTGGGCTTTATTGGATTGCGACCGTCATTGGCGTGGTCCGAACACATTCCGGCAATCAAATTTCCGGACGTGTTTTTGATTTCGACACAATCGGAATTGTTGTCAAAATATTGCCAATAAGAGACGGAAAAATTATTTCCTTGGTTTATGTTTAAGCCGGTGATATTCACGTTATACCAATTAGCCGCGGCATTAAGAGAAGCGCTGTCCGAAAAATTCCAAGGATTGCTCCCGTTATATCCGAAATTATTTCCCGCCACCCCGCTTATCTTGTCTATATTAGTGTTATTGAAATCCCAATAAAGCCTGAGGCTGCTGTCGTACGAAGCCAGGGCTTTTCCGGCGAAGAAAAGATGCAGACAGAAAAGAGCCAACAACGAAAAAGTATATTTTAACAATTTATTTTTCATCTTTTTGTTTCGTTATCTCGCGCCAGTTGTTGTAGATTTCATCCATTCGCAATTTATCGTGATATAAACGAGGCTCGGTATAAGTTTTGTAAAATTGATAGTCAAAATGGGCGAGAATAGCTATTAAGATAACAAGCGATATATAAGTAAACATAGTTTTGGTTAGGAGAAGGGGTTTATGCCCCGCCGGTTAAGGCGGGGCGATAAACTATTTGATGGTTCCTCTGATTTTTTTGACCCCCCACATGATACCCTTGATGATAAGAGTAAGAGTGATGACGGCGCCGAACACTCCGAGGATGTAAGGGATAAACGCGTAAGCGTTATCCTTCAACAAACTGGTCGTGCTGGCCAAGGAATTCGTCAAATCTTGATCGGCGGCGGCGTGGGCGAAGTTGGTGGCCAAACCAATCGTGCCCAAAAACGCCATTAAGCCGAACCCGATTTTCTTAAGCATACTTTTCACCTCCTCTCTAGTCTTTATTTTTTGTTGTCAATAAAGAACGGAATGAGAATAAGACCGACGAATCCCGCCATAAGACACCATTTCAGCAATTCGTTAACCGCTTCGAATTCGGTCATATTATTTCAAGCTATCTTTAATTTTTTTCAGTCCCCAAATTATTCCGATAACGATTATCAACGGGGTATATATTTGGACAAATTGGATGCCGTCTATCGCCATAACTTTTTGGCCACGTAAATTATGATGACCGCGCCTAAGGCGATCTTCAGAAAGAAGAACGGCCCGGCGAGCGGCAGCGTAAAAGTGGCGGTTAGATTGACGACATTATCCGCGCTGTCCAATACTTGATAATGGAGCAAAATTTCGTTGAAGTTCATATCGATAATTCAAGGAATAATTTCGGACTATTTCTTATCGTTCGCGTCTTCGGGGACGTAAACGGACAGATAAGCCCGCTGTCTCTGCTTATTCACAAAGCAGAACGGAAAAACGTTGACCTCGAATTCCACCTTGGCTCCGACCTTGCCGTAGTCCTTGTCTAAAGGGACGCTTACGGCCACAGGGTAGATGCTCCCGGACGGTTCGATGTAGAGCAATCGTTTTTGACCGGGAGTCCCGTCTTTTCTGGTGAAATTCTCGGTCTTGTCATCTTTGATGATTCCTTTGATGTAAAACATAAACGCTTGTTATATCGTGATTTATACTTTTCGCGCCTCGACCTTTAGCTGACGCTCTAGCGATCGAGACTTAAAATAAAAAAGCCTCATATCGTTATGAGGCTATTGTATAGAAGTTATATTTGAGAAAGTTTGGGTAAAGATTTACCCAAACTTTTTTGATTTTTCCCTTATTTTATAAGCAAATCGGATTTATTTTTAAATATCCTTTTTTGCCGGAATTAAAGATTAAAAAGTTTTCAACAGATTTTTTTGTCCCGTTAAAAATCTTATTATTCAGTTCCACGCAACAATCATAATATTTACGCCAAGAATTTGCTTCTTCCTTATACTCCAAATCTTCGAAAACATCTTCGGCCATTTCTGAATAGAAAAAGGTGTCTTTTAAATTATCCTTATTATCCTTAAAAATGTATTTAAGTATTTTATGGGCGTTAGTTTCTTTGTCTTGTTTGGCTATCGGTACTTTATAGCCTTTTATATATAGAATACTTCTTTGGGAATCGAACCAAGTCTTTTCGCCGCGATTAGAGTTTTTAAAAAATTCTTCTTGTTCCATCTTTTCCAAGACACAATCACTAACTACCTGAAAAGCGGCTCGAAAAAGATTAACCGAATATGGGCGGCAAATTATGTCGTCTAGTTTTTTTAGCGCACGGCGGTCTTTATCGCGGCGCATTTTCTTCATAATGGAATGAATGCCGTCTAAATCGGCGAAATAGCGCCAAAATCGGCAACCGCATCCTAATTTGGTTTTTAAAATAGCTTCTTCATTTCCGGTTTCCGCCAGTTTCATTTCTTCGCTGGCTTCGGCGACGAGAAAATCAAAAGATTTTTTTGCTTCCTTGTTTTTAAAAATCGTCTCAACGAAATTAAAGACGATTAGCGACCTGCGAAAAACATTTTCCTCCTCATAAAAAGAAGAAGATAAGTGTTTTAGTTCGGCCCTCAATTCTTTGGCTTTGGAGGGCATATTTTTATGTAAAATTTTGAATGGTCAGTCTTGTTTTATTTTAGCATTTCACATATTAAAATAATTTAAATTTTTTCTAAAAAATTTCTAAAGACGGGGATAAGAATGTTCCAAATTTCTAATTATTTTAATGGCGACACCCCTTATTTCGACGTTTTTTCGAAATATCGGTTCGAAGGTCGGATTGGCCGGCTGCAGCCTTATTAGCCCTTTTTCTTTATAATATCTTTTGAGCGTGGCCTCGTTATCGTCGATGATCGCCACGGCGGTATCGCCGTTATCGGCCCACTCCTGTTTTTTGATAATAGCAATATCTCCGTCAAATATACCGTCGCCTATCATAGAATTGCCTTTAACTCTAAGAGCGTAGAGTTCGCCATCTTGGAAACGCCTGTCTTTCGCTATTTCCACGACATCGTCCGGAATTTCGATAGCCTCAATTGGCTTACCTGCGGTTATGACACCAACTAACGGAACGGCCATCAGTCCGTCAGTTTTGGCTTTTACTAGCTCCAAGCCTCTTATGACCCCCTTTGTTCTTTTTAAAATGCCTTTCTTTACCAAGCTTGAAATATGTTCATGCACCGTAGAAACCGCTGATATTCCAAGTTCATTTTTTATCTCTGTCAAAGACGGGGAACAGCCATTTTTCTGATTGTATTTAGCTATAAAATCCCTTATTTCAGCTTGTTTTTTGGTTAACATAGACATAAGTTTATTTTATTGATATATTTGTAGTATACCCGAACGAAAACCGAAAGGCAAGAGAATATATTTTCTTAAGTTTATTTTTTACATTATCCCTAATTTAATGTATAATTATAATAACTGAAAAATGCCTAAGATTAGTTAATTATGGATAAGAAAAAACAAAAAACATTAAAAGGTGTCTCGCTTTTTTCTAGCGCTGGAATAGGTGAGGCTTTTTTTGATAAAATTGGTATCAAAATTGTTGTGGCAAATGAACTCATTGCCGAAAGGGCAAAATTGTATTCGAGTTTGTACAAAGACTCAAATATGATTATTGGCGATATTACTGATAAAAAAATTTTTAATAAAATTGTTAAGGAATCTGGTAAAATAGACTTTTTAATAGCAACTCCTCCTTGTCAGGGTGTTAGTATTGCTGGCAAAAACCGAACCATGAAGCAAATGTTAAATGATGAACGAAATCATTTAATTTTTAAAACTATTGATTTAATAAATATTAAAAAACCAAAATTTGTTCTTATAGAAAATGTGCCAAACTTTTTGAAACTCAAATTGCCTTATGAAGGAAAATTATGCACACTTTTGGAAATTCTTTCTGCCCTTTATGGATCAGAATATAAAATTGAGGCAAAAGTTTTAGATGCATCAGAATTTGGAGTTCCTCAAAAAAGAAATAGGGCTTTAATTAAAATGTATAAAAAGGGGCTGATATGGAAATGGCCGGCTAAATCAAAAGTAGTGTCCGTTAAAGACGCTATAGCTTTTTTACCTAGTCTTAATCCTGGACAAAAATCTGACATACCTTGGCATTTTGCGAGAAGGCACTCGCCTCAACATATTTTATGCATGAAAAATACTCCGACCGGTTGTTCTGCTTTTCAGAATAAAATTCATTTCCCTAAAAAAAGTAGCGGGGAGCGAGTTAAAGGCTATATGACAACTTATAGACGTATAAAATGGAATGAGCCGGCACCAACGATTACAATGAGAAATGACGCCATTAGTTCCCAATTAAACGTCCATCCTGGAAGAAAATTAAAAGACGGTACCTATTCAGACCCTCGTGTTCTTACTCCCTTAGAGCTAATGCTTTTAAGCTCTTTTCCGGTAAAAGATAAAAAAATTCCAGAAAATACCCCAGAAATATTAATTAGAAAATGTATTGGAGAAGGTGTTCCGCCGCTATTACTAAAAAAAGTGTTATTAGGAATTGAAATATGACACTAAGAATTGATAGACCAAAATGGATATTGTATAGACACATCAACGATTTTAAATTGCTGTATACTGTTGCTGAATTTTTGAAATCTTTTTCAAAAAATGCAATCAGTAAAGAAGAAAAGGCTCGCCTTAATTTAAAATTAAAGGAAGTAAATCTTTACAACGAGAGGAATCATAATATGCCGTTGGATGCGATTAATCATAAAATTAATCAGCTGTCATATTATATGTTTGGTTATCAGGCCGATATTGACGGTGAAGATAGATTTTTGTTTAGTCCCTTGGGGAATCTTTTTTTAAGACATGTAGACGACCCGTTGAAAATAAAAAAAATTTTTTTGGCCATGCTTTGGGCCGTACAATTTCCACATCCGCACAGTGGCACCCACTCTTCTTTTCAGTTATATCCCTTTAGACTACTATTTAAGCTATTAACAGATGAAAGGTTGGGAAAGAAGTTGTATGCTTTTGAAGTTGCTTTTTTACTGGTTTTTGTAAAAGAAATAGATAAAAAATCATACGAAAGTTTAGTAAATGAAATATTAGAACTGCGAACGCTAAGTGATGAAGAAATAGCTGAAAAGTTTCAGAATGATCGGCATGCCTATGTAAATTCTGCTTATGAATGGGACTATTACGTTAGTGCTTTATTTAATTCAGCCGGAGTAATTGATAAAAAGAAAGGAGAGGTTATTTGTAAATTACAGCATGGCGGTACTAAAACTTTTCGAAAAGTGACTAGGAATGAGGTAAATATATCAAGCGATGTTTATGAATTGGTCATAAACTTAGAAAAAAAGGATTCATTTTTAGAAAAACCTTTAAGTCTGAATGACCCCGAACGCCTTAAAATTGATGTAGTTAAAGAAATTTATAGTTATTATCCAACGGCATTATTAATAGCAATTGGTGAAAAAGAGGATGAATTAAAATTAAAATTACTTGACTTGCCAAGATTAATCGACCAGTACGCTGAAAACGGAGAGAAGGGAGAAGCTTATCTATTCGAAGATGTTTTAACAGATGGCTTTAACATGTTTTACAATGTTGAGGCGAAAAAGATTGGAGGAGCTGGAAATACTGATTTAGAATGTTTATATTTAAGCAAAAAGAAAAAATTTGCCGTTGACGCAAAATCAACTAAAAACAAATTGTCTGGAATTAACTCCGGACGTCTCGCTGGCCACAGGGAAAAAATAGGTGGTGAATATACTATCGTCATCACTCCTAGATATGTCCCCGCCGTCTTACAGGATATTCAATCTTGTCCGATAGTTATAATACGTGCTAACACTTTTTCAGAATTTTTGTATAACTGTATTGATAACAATGTAAGAGAAATAGACTACGAAGATTTTGATAATATCATTACTCATAACTTAGGAAGAGATGTGAGTAGAGATATATCAAATTTAACTATTGAAAAATTTGCGACTAAAAGTTAACCGATTATGATTATATTGAGCAACGAGGATAACATGAAACTAATGTCTAGATATGAAGATAATCATTTTGATTTGGCTATTGTTGATCCGCCATATGGAATATTAAACAAAACAAAAAGAGGCGGAGACAATAAATTCAATATGGCCGAGTATAGTAAGTGGGATGTGAAACCTAATGATAAATATTTTAACGAACTTTTTAGAGTGTCAAAAAATCAGATTATTTGGGGCGGCAATTATTTTGGTCAAATTTGGACAAGATGTAAATATAATAGGTGCTTTATAATTTGGGATAAAAATCAGCCTGAAAGCTTAAATAATTTTTCAATGGCTGAAATGGCTTGGACATCATTAGACCTTCCGTCTAAAATATTTCGTTATAGTGTTCGAAAAAATAGAAACAAGATTCACCCGACTCAAAAGCCTATTGAGTTATATGAATGGATTTTAAAGCTGTTTGCTAAAAAAGGAGATAAAATTTTAGACACGCATCTAGGCAGTGGGACCATTGCCGTGGCGTGCGATAAAATGGGGTTTGACCTCACTGCTTGTGAGATAAGTAAGAGTTATTTTGAAAAAGCTATCAATAATATTAAAGAGCATAACCCTAATATAAAAATTGAAAAAATCAAGAAGATAGATTCAAACATCACCATAATGAGCAGGTAATTCTATTTGGCGTGAATTATTAAAATAATGAATTAATAAGCATCAAAGAATGAAGATTATAAAAAAAGCCGAAAACGGGGTAGAATATTTATTCGGTTTATTAAAACAAAAATCCCAGACCATCACAAGAGCGGTGTTATGGAAAATTCCACATAAATCGGATGTCAATGATTTGCGATTAAAGATTGGTAGATATAAAAAAATTGGTTTTGAGCCGGAAACTCTAGAATGTAGCTCGCCGAAAAGCGAGCTTACTTTAGACAATGAAGAATTCAAAGAACTCCTTGTTTTTTTATCTGAAAATTATCAGCCTTTCTGCGATGGTGCTAAAAAATATATACCAATTGAAAATGGTTTTGACCCAAAAGATTTAGAACATATTAAAGCTATATTTAAAAACCCCGATAAAGAAAAACTTCTCAATTTTATCGCAGAAAATAATATATTGCCTGAAGATTTAATACATGGTTTACAACATCAGACAAGAAAAAAAGCCATCGCAGAATTTGAAAAAATGTTAAGTGATGATTTGAGTGAAAAAGTGTGGCAAGATTGGTTTAAAGATAATAGCTGGGTTTTGGGGACTGATTTTGTTAAAATTTTAGATGAGCGGCATATTGACACGAGTAATATCTCAGATTATTTAATGCAAGCCTATGATGGCTTTTTGGATATTATAGAAATAAAAAAGCCTGAAACAAATCTAAAATTTTGGTCTACTTCAAAAGACCATGATAATTATATTCCGTCATCTGACCTCACCAAAGCTATTACTCAAGCGACTAAATATATATACGAGGTAGAGCGAGAATCTAATAGCCTAAAATTTACTGAAAGAGTAGGAATAAAGACGATTAAACCGAGATGTGTTTTAATTTTTGGTAGGTCTAGTGATTGGGATAATGAACAAAAGGAGGCGTATAGGATTTTAAACTCTAATTATCATAATTTAACGATTTTGACTTATGACCATGTTTTAGACAGGGCAAAAAGAATATTAGATTATAAACCGGATGCGCCTGAGAATCCTCAAATTATTGGGGAATTACCAGAAGAATTATTTGAAGAGGAAGTAGATGCAAGAAATATTCCATTTTAAATATGAATGACATCCTATTTTCTAAAAATTTGATTAAAGGAAAAATTGCTCAGATTATTTTTGAACAAATGTTTCGAGAGCAAGGGGAATATACCGTTATTCCATTCGGTTATGAAAATATCCTTCCCGAAATATTTCCACAGCGCAATAATTTTGAAGGAGCGCAAAGAGCAATCGATAATATCAGGCATGCACCGGACTATACTTTAATCTCGGCAAAAAAGGAAAAGGTCTATTTAGTGGAGGTTAAATACAGAAAAGAGTTAAATATCGATGAAATAAAGACTATCGCCGCCAAGCAAATTCAAAGATGGAATCCATCATGTATTTTTGTAGCAACTCAAAATGGCTTTTATTTCGATTTATGCTCCTCTATTCTGAAAAAGGACACAATTCAAAAATTATCAGATAAAATGATCTCTAAGGAAATACAAGATAAATACAAAATTTTATTGTGTGAATTTGAGCGCTAGTTAATATTAGCCATTTTATTACAAAAAAGTTCGAATAGCGTCCCTAACACCCCGCAAAAATACAAACTTTGGAACGGATTGAGCCTTATAAACATTAAAGAAAATTATAAAAATAAAAACATTCTTTCTCAATCCTGGGACTAGCAAAAAATCTATGATTAACCAAAGTTACGGTTTTGAAAAACCTAATAAGATAGAGGTTGAAAAAGAACCGGCAATTAAACTCATTGGTTCCAGTCAGGCGCCAGAAAAATATAAAAAGAATCCTTTTTATAATAGTTATCATTGGGGTATGGCTGACTGGGAAGATAAAGAGTTGTACCTACCTGATAATTCCGACGAGGCGATATCTTTTTCTATTGCCTCGCATGAATTAGGCCATTTGGTAAATAAAGGCAGAATACAGCCAGACCGAGAAAATTTTCAGAGTACTTATCAAGAAGAACTAAGAGCCTGGGGGATCGGATGGAGTTATCTAAAACAGCATCTCACTGACTATTATAATGATCCTAAATCCATTGAAGATTTAAAGGGTATTGAAGAAAAAGTTAAGGACAAAATGATGGATATTACCCTTTTGACTGAACCATTCTATAAAAATCCAGAAAAAAAGGGCGTTGAGCAGCAAAGAGACTCTTTTTTACAAACTGAGCAAGGTAAACATATTAAAGCAGAAATTGATAGTCTGAAAGGATTTATTGAAGAAACGCTTGCTAGTTTAGGTAAAGAATCATTTTTGAAGAAAACCGATTGGAGCCGTTTCTCTAATGTTATTAAAAAAGTCTTAATTGATATAGAAAAAGATAATCAGGCTAATGATTAGTAAGGACTGTTTTTAATAAAACCGTTCCAACTGCGTCCCACCCCCTCCGCGTCCAAAGAAAAATAAGGCAGAAGCCTTGTTTTTTATTACCAAAGAAAATGTTTTTTATTTTCGTATTAAAATATATAAGCATTTAGGGCTTATTTTAAATAAATAAAATATGAAAAAGGTCTTTTTTGTTTCCTTGCTTTTATTAGCGTTTGCTTTTTTAACTTCGGCTTGTAGCCGACCAGCCACATTAAACTCTCCAGTCAGTCAAAATAATAAGCAATCAGACCCGCGTCGTCCAGATTTTGGCCAACCAGAAAGAGAGCCTGATATTCGGGGTTTAGTCAAATCAATCAGTGGCAATGAGGTTACGATTTTAAAAGTTGATTTACGTGGCGGTTTCAGGCCAGGCACTTCTACCTCAGACAGATCAACATCTTCTCCATCAGCTTCACTTGTTCCGTCCAGCCAGGAGCCACGGGGAGGATTTGAGTTTAGGAATAACCGTAACCAAAGCAATGGTAACCAGAGGACAGACATGTTAGCTAAAATGAAAGAAATGAGCACAGGCGAGGAAAAGATAACTATTCCGGTGGGTATCAGGATGTTAAAGCCAGAGTCTGGTTCAATTGGTAAAGAGAGGAAGATGGTGGAGGCGTCTTTAAGCGATATTAGTGCTGATAAGGTAATCACTGTATGGTTTAACGAAGGTTTTAGCGACAGTAAAATCGCCGAGTTCGTTTTAATTAATTAAATTTATGACTTCATCAATTTTAGAAGAAAGTCAAAAAGCCAAGCGGAGTGGCTGGAAGAAAATAATCAGTAATAGATTTTTTATTAGCGGCTTATTATTACTTGTAGTCGGTCTATCCTCATATTTTTATTATTCTAGCCAACGCCAGGCAAACAGTATGGTAGCTAGCCAGCAGCGAGCCGTTGTTAAACGTGAGGATTTAAAGATAGCGATTGAAGCCAGTGGTAAAGTGGTGGCTCGTGATGGCGTGGAATTATCTTTT
Organism: Patescibacteria group bacterium; assembly: GCA_041651355.1. Classification (NCBI taxonomy): domain Bacteria; species Patescibacteria group bacterium. The sequence continues at coordinate 124,321 of JBAZJK010000001.1, forward strand.
CCGGTAAGTGGCAACCTGGAAGTAAGCGAGGTTTATGTCAAAGAGGGAGATAAGGTGAAAAAGGGCGATAAAATCGCCTCAGTTAAGACTGAAAGTCTAGAATTCGAATTACGCAACGCTTATGCCAGTTATCAATCAGCCCTAGCAAATTTTAATTCCAAGAAAGCCGCTCCTACTCAGAGCGAGGTTGATAAAGCTAAGGCCGCTATTGACCAAGCTAAGATATCTTTGGACCAGGCAAAAATTAGTTTGGAGAAAACAAGGTCAAGTGTTAACCAACAGATTGCCAACGCAGAGATGGGTTTAGAAACAGCTAGTAATAATCTTAAAATTTTTCAAGATACTGGTGATAGCGAAATTATTCGTGACGCTTATACCAGTTTACTCTCGACTATCAAAGCTGTTAATCTAACAGCTCACCGTGTTCTTAATGATTCTGACGCGGTTTTAGGTATTGATAATACAGCCATCAATGATAGCTTTGAATCGGTCTTAGGGGCTAAAAATACTTCTTCTTTAAGTAGTGCTCGCAGCAGTTACCAGCGAGCGAAATCTTTACAGCTATCACTTGATAATTCAGTGGCTAGCTTGATTAACTCTAATTATAGCGCCTTGGACGCCGCGGCCGCCAAGGCCGAAGAAGCCCTGGTTGCCCTGCAGAATCATCTTTTTGATATGCAAAACTTGTTAGATGCGACTATTACTTTTGTGGATTTTTCCCAATCAGAATTAGATGGGTTCAAGGCGACCCTCAGTTCTAATCGTTCCAGCATTAACTCTTCTATTACTAACTTAAGCACCGCGCAGCAAGCTGTTCGTAATGCTAAGAGCAACCTTAATGCTTATCAGATCGCTTATAATAAAGCTCTTAATGATTTAAGTACTACCAAGAGCCAGGGAGAAAACGATCTGAGCACCGCCAACGCTTCAGTTAATTCCCGACAGATATCTTTAAAGCAGGCCCAGATTGATTATAACGACCTGATAGCGCCAGTCTCAGAAACTGACTTAGCTTCAGCTCGTGCTCAATTAGCTTCGGCCGCTATCAGTGTTGACCGAGCCAAATATAATATGGAACAGGCGACCATGATTTCTCCGATCGACGGTGTCGTTTCCATGTTAAATTATAAGCAGGGCGATACTATCTTAAGTGATGGCGCTAAGTCGATGGCAACTATAATCAATAACGATACTTTATTTATTGAAGCTAACATCGAAGAATCAGATATTAGCAAGTTGCAGGTCGGTCAGAAAGCAATAGTTACTTTTGAGGCTGTCGATGGTCTGGAATTGGTCGGCGAATTGAGCTTTATTTCTCTGACCTCGGAAACCAATTCTAATGGTATAGTCACTTATTTAGTTCGTGTATTACTCAGCCAACCCGGAGAGAAGATTAGGGAGGGGATGACAGCGGCGGTTGAATTTATTACCGCTGGCAAAGAAAACGTGTTAACTATACCAGTTTCCGCCGTCAGAAATATCAGTGGCCAGCCTTCAGTCGAAACTGCTGACGGCAGGGTTGTTAACGTCACCACCGGTTTTACCGATGGCAAAAAGGTTGAGATTACGAGTGGGTTGGAAGAGGGTGTAGCTATTGTCTATTAATAATTATGTATGAGGGATAATTTAGCAATAAAATTAGAGTCAGCCTATAAGTCTTATTATTTATCTAATGGAGAAGAGGTCCCAGTACTTAAAGGTATAAATTTAGAAGTAGAAAGGGGCGAATTCGTTGTTATTATGGGCGAATCGGGTTGCGGGAAGACCACCCTGCTTAATATTATTGGCTGTCTTCATCCTCTGACCCGCGGTCGTTATTTTTTAAATGGAGAAGATATTGGTGCCGTGAAAGACGATTTTACTTTAGCTTTTATCCGTAACAGAAGAATGGGTTTTGTTTTCCAACAATTCAATCTTTTTAGTCGTTTTTCTGCTATTAAAAATGTCGCTTTACCAGCTTTATATGCTGGTCAGCCAGCTGATAAGAGAATTAATAAGGCACGCCAGCTCCTGCAGTCAGTCGGGATGGGTAAAAAGTTGGGTTATAAGCCCACTGAATTATCCGGGGGGCAGCAGCAACGAATTGCAATCTGCCGCGCTTTAGTCAATGATCCAGAAATAATCTTAGCGGACGAACCTACCGGGGCCCTGGATTCTAAATCGGGCTTAGAAGTAATGGATATTTTTAGAGACCTTAAAAGGCAAGGTCGCACGTTGGTCATGGTTACGCATACCTCCGCTGTAGCCAGATACGCCGATCGAATAATATATTTGCGTGATGGCCAAGTTCTCAGCGCTGATTATACATTAAAAGGAGATTATTAATATGAAATGGGAGATTGTCAAAATGGCTGCTGAGTCTCTGTTGGCCAAAAAAACGAGAACCCTTTTATCGATGTTGGGTATTATTATCGGCGTAGCTACCGTTATCGCTGTTTTCGCTGTTGGCCGCGGCGCTCAAGAATCAGTGAATTCGCAATTTCGTAATTTGAGTGCGAATTCAATTTTGATTATGCCTAATCGTGGCCGGGGTTTTACGAGCAGTTCTAAGTTAAAGACTGCTGATGCGGAATTACTTCTTGGCGCCGCTCACATTTCTTCAGCCGCTGGCGCTATTATGGGAAACCTAGGTGTTTCCTATGGTTCGGTGGATAAAAATTATAGCGTGGTCGGCGTTGATCAAAATTTTACTAAAATATTTAATCTAAATATCGACTCTGGCCGGACAATTTCTGAAGAAGATATTCAGAATCGTAGCCTGGTGGCCGTAATCGGCAGTACGGTGGCTAGCGATCTGTTTGTTAGCGATAATAACTTTACGGGCAAGGAAATAACTATTGCCGGTAAGAAGGTAGAAATAATCGGAGTCTTGAAAAAAATAGGCTCAAGAGTGGGGATGATTTCAGTTGATGAAGCGATAATCTTGCCCAGCGCTACCGCCGAGAAAAGTTTTTTAGGCGATCGGGGCCAGGTGATAATTAGTGCCCAGGTTGATAATCTTAGTAATACTGGGTTAGCCACTTCTAGTATTACTAGCTTATTAAGGACCGAACATAAACTTAAGATTAGCCAAGAAGATGATTTCCGCATCATGGATGCGGGTAGTATGGTGGCTGCGGCCCAGGCGACCGCTAAGACCATGACAACCTTATTAACAGCGATTGCGGCTATTACACTTTTAGTGTCTGGAATTGGAATCATGAATGTGATGTTTGTAACCGTTGCCGAAAGAACTAAGGAGATCGGTATCGCTAAAGCTATTGGCGGCCAGCGTTCGGATATTTTGAGTCAATTTCTTTTAGAGTCGGTTATTCTGTCAACGATTGGCGGCATTGTCGGGATGATTATCGGCCAGGCGGCGATTCCGATAATATCATATTTCAATTGGATTGCCGTGGCATCTTCTTGGACTGGGCCTGTCATCGGTTTTTCCTTTTCAGTCGTAGTTGGCGTTTTTTTTGGATTTTATCCAGCCTGGCAAGCTAGCCGCTTAGATCCGGTTGATGCTTTAAGAAATGAGTAATATTAAACTATATGGATAAAAATTATGTTTCTTTTAGACAGTTAGTTAAAAAAAATTATCGCTATTGGTTGGTGAATCTAGTATTAGTGTCCGTTGTTTGGCTAGGAGTGAGGTGGCTTGTATATCGCCCCTCCACCGCTGTTACATACACTAAAAAATCGGCCGCTATCCAACTAACCGGCAATTCTATGCCTACCCCGCCAGCTGATGGCGGAGGTGGGCCGCCGATGGTTAATAATAGTTCGAATAAGTGACCTAGATTAACCAGGAATCATCCTGGTTTTTTGGAAAGTTGATTTTTTTAAAGAAATAAGTAAAAATAAAGAAGTTAGTTGAGGAGAGGTGCCAGAGCGGTCGAATGGAACAGTCTTGAAAACTGTCGTTGGTGAAAGCCAACCGTGGGTTCGAATCCCACCCTCTCCGCGTGTTATCAATATTATTATTTTTCGAGCAGTTGGCTAAGGCTTCAAAGATTTCTTTGAAATCAACCTTAGCCAATTTTGTTATATAAAAAATCGTTTGCTAACGCGTTTGGGCGCATTTAAGCTTATCCCCTTGACAATGATGTTATATTTTTCTAACATTAAGATGCTTAGAAATAACTAAAATAATATGACCTTAAAAACATATAATAGAATACGGCTCCTAATCGTTGTCATTACCGCTTTTATATTCAGCCAATCTTTGGTGATCCGCAATTTTTTCATTCCGATCGTAGTTTTGGGGCTATCATCTCTTATACTTTTCTATCTCAGGAAAAAAGTGACCGAGCTGATAGCGGACGAGAGGGATTACCAAATCGGTGGCAAAGCGGCTTTGCTCGCAATCCAGTTAACTTCATGGATCGGGGTGATAGTCATGTTCGTTTTCTATGCTCTGGGCGATAGGAATCCTATTTATCAACCTATAGCTATGACATTAGCTTTCTCAATTTGTATTTTGATGCTTACTTATTCAATCATTTTCCAATATTATAATAAGCGCAGCCCTAAAGATGAAAAACGAGATTAAAAGATTTAGAACTGAGCTGGGGATTACTCAAGAGGAGTTGGCGGAGAAGGTCGGAGTAAGGCGGGAGACCATCGTTTTCTTAGAACAAGGTAAATATAATCCTTCTCTTAAACTGGCTCTGAGTATAGCTAGGGAATTGAAAATGCCGATTGAAAAGTTATTTTCTTTATCATAAGCGGGCGGTATGGCTATAAAAAACAAAATCTTATATTGGAGCCTGAAAATCCTCATGATCTTGTTGGGGATATTCTTTATTATATTCGGCGGCTATGATGACAGCCCTGGCCTCCAAGGCATCGGTCTTATTATCATTATTTCTACTATGATTATTATGATCCGAGGCAAGAAGAATAAAACAATAATAATTGCCATTATCAGCTTCGCTTTAGGAGCGCTAATTTATAATTATTCTAAAGTAATCTTTCAAGAGGGTAATCCTTGGCCACAAATTAAAGGGATTTCTCAGTTAACTTTTGGAAATCAAGGCCTTGTGAAGTTGGATGTTGAAGAAAATAAATATATCACTAAAAGTGATAATTTGGAGATAATAAAATCTTTCATGAAAGAAAGGGGTTATGAGTTTAGGGAGCAGTTGGGGTCTGCTTATCTTTTTAAATCGCCCTCAGGATCAAGCGCAATCGCTGTTTATAGACATTACAGCTGTTACTATTCACTCTGGACAATTAATGAAAACATTAATGATAATAAGAATGACCTTTGGCGGACTGCAACTACAGATAGTGGAGAAACCTTTCAGTACCCTAAAGAGCTATTAACAAAGTATATTAGCATTGTAAACTGGCCACCGCTTGTAAAAATAGTAACCGGAAGTTTTTCTTGTGTGACCACGCCTCAGGAAGCCAGTAGTATATCGGACATAACTTCTCAGAGACTGGTTGATGACAGAAGTTACTGCGTGAATGTGAAACATGAAGGCGCGGCCGGTAGCGTATATTCATCCTATATCTATATTACTGCTAAGGATAATAAGTTGGTTGAAGTTAGTTTTACTTTGCGCTATCCTAATTGCAGCAATTATAATGAAGAAGAAAGCAAGGCCTGTGTTAGTGAAAGGGAAGCTTTTGACATCGATGCCACGGTTGATGAAATAGTCCAGACGATTAAATAATAATATTTATGACTTCATACAAACATACGCAAATCGGATATCTGATGATTGTCGTTACCTTGGCTGTATTGGTATTTTTTTCCTGGGCCCAGATTACGGCCAGGATGGAAGCGCCTTCAATTGATTCTGGCGCCAATTTTCTGTTTACAGTCGTGATGGCGTTTATTATATTGATCCTGGCTTCGTTTACAACACTGACAAGTTCCGTTAATGGAGATAGGCTTCAGGTTAAATTCGGCCCTGGAATCTTTAGGAAAAAATTTCTACTGAGCGAAATAGCATCGATAAAAAAGGTAAAGAATCGCTGGTATTATGGATGGGGTATAAAAGTTTGGTTTTGGCCTTATATGTGGATTTATAATATCTCGGGTTTTGATGCGGTGGAAATAGTTATGAGAAATGGAAAGATTTATCGTATAGGAACAGACGCCCCCAACGAACTAGAGGCCGCGATCAAACGCAATCTGAATATCTTATAATCAAATTATAGTATGATCTTTTAAAACAATCATCATGAATAGTAAAGAATCCTCTTGTTTAAGGCATCCTCGCCATGTTATCGGTTATCGTGGTTCCAAAAAGAGATTAGCCCATAATGTCGGCCGGATGACCTATGACGAAGTAGCTGATTTTGTCGGAGAATTAGCGATTGATATTAAGCATCAGGCCGATGATGACCGACTTTTAAGGCGTAGAAATAAATTGGCTGGTGAATTGGAAGAAGCGGTCAGATATCTAGCTCTAGCTCAAGCTAAACTGCAATCCGCTTGGAAAATTTGTGAACCCTTCATGAAGTCATCCAACCCTTCCTAGAAAGGTTTAATTTGGAAACCCCTGCCTTATCAGTGAATTTTAAATGGCTCTAATCAGAGTCATTTTTTAATATTGGACTTGAATTTTATTGTTTTTTATAATAAGCTAAATATTACACATTTTTTCATTAAAAAAGGAGGACCCATGCCTAATCTGCAAAAAGGCGCCAAAGTGCATCTTATTGAAGCCGGGGAGAAGATCGATGAAGCTATAATCTGTTACGCGGGCAACTCAAACAGCTCTTTGACGGAAGAGATTAAAATTGAAAGTCTCCGGCTTTTTCCAGGGAAAAAGTTCGATTTCGCTTTTATCGATGGCGGCTGGCGTATGTTATTTTGTGACCCGATGACCCGTGATCGCTGCTATAGCCAGAATGCCCCGGTTTACCGGATAGAGCCAGCTTCCTGACAAGCCAATTCTACCAGTTGCTCTAAACAACTGGTTTTTTTATTTTATGACAGTCTTTTTGTTTTACATCCAACCCCGATTTGCGCTATAATTATACTAGATAAATTTTCCCTATGAATCGGAAACTACTTTTACTCATCATCCTCATAGTTCTTTCATTTATAGTCTTTCCCGCCAAGGCTCACCGTTTGCGCCTGGTCTATAGCCAGGATTTAAATCCGGACTCACCCTTTTTGATCGCTGAACCGCAGATTGCCCAGAATTTCTATGGGGAATTGAAATCAAGTCCAGATTACTACCAGATCAATCTAGCCGAGCCGCTTAATCTCCATTTCAGCCTTTTGTCACCGGCTAATCGAGAGGAGCGCCAAGACTTTGCGGCTGAGATAATTTCTAACAATTATGACAGTCCGGAGCTAAGCCTTTTTTCTTTAGCTAGCGAAGACCCTCTTTGGGATGTATATTTTGAAAAGTTTGCTGGTGACAAATATTATCAAGGACCGGAAGCAAGCGTCGACCTGGAGCCTGGTAGCTATTTTCTCAAGGTCTATAGCCCGGATAACAAGGGTAAATATACCTTGATGCTCGGTCAAGAGGAATCTTTCTCTAGCCAAGATATTATTGATAGCTTGGAAAAACTACCGGTTTTAAAGAAGGAGTTTTTTGCCGCTCCGCCAATCGCTGCTTATTTTAACCTTATCGGCTTGTTCGCTTCTCTAGTCATAGCCAGCGCCATCGTCTTCGCTTTCTGGCTGGCTAGCATTTTCTTCAGGAAATAAATATCTATAATAATCTAAAATATATGTCATTTTTTCAATTTAAATCCCAGTTACCCCTAAGCAAGCAGTTAGGCCGCGCTTTTCTGTTGCTATCGGTAATCTTGGCACTTTTCATCCTTCTTCTGGCCGCCAATTTCATCAAGCCTTCTAGCAAAGGAGGGCAGGAGGGAAAAGCGAATAAAACCGTCTTTGTTGCTTCCGGCCATCCGGAGTTGGCTCCGATCGTTTTTCGGAGCGGGTCTGAGGGCTTAGCCGGTGTCGGCGTCGACATCACTAAAAAGATCTTTGATGATTTGAAATCACCACTAGAGTTCAAATACATGGGTAATTGGGAGGAGGTTCTGACTAAAGCCAAGACTGGAGAAGTAGACGTAATCGTCGGTATCGACCAGAGTAAAGACGCAATGGAGTATTTATCCTTTACTTCCATCCCCTATGCTGAAGTTCCGGTTTCTTTATTTGTCGCTAAAAACAAGAAGAGTAATTATAGGGGTTGGGATAGTCTTGCTGGCAAGAAAGGAGTGGCCCTTATCGGAAATAGTTTTGGCCCAGAATTCGATGACTTGATTAAATCTAATAAAATAGATATCAAAAGAGCCAGTACCTCTAGAGAGGCCTTAAAGCTGGTTGCTGATGGCCAAGCCGATTATTTTATCAATTCCTTGTATGCCGGCCAGAAGACTCTAGCCGGGGACACATCTTTAGCCGAGAAGATAAAAATTATTCCGGAGAACTTAACTACGCAAAAGATATATATCGCTATTTCTAACCAGTCTCCTTACGCCGATAAGCTAGCTGAAGTTTCTAAAGCTCTTTACGAGCAGAAGACCGAAGTTAATTACCTGATGAATAAGTATACTTATTATTACCTCAAGAATGATGAAGCTAAATAAACTAGCCGTCTTAATTTCCATAATTTCGTTTGTCTTAGCACCGACTGTTTTGGCAGCCGGTGTTTTCGCAGTCAGTTCCGTTCCTTTTACATCCCAGGCGCCCTTAGCTGAATGGCGCGACCAAAGACAGCAAGATGGTTGCGAGGAGGCGGTGTCTTTAATGGCGATGTGGCTGGTTAAAAGCCAGGCCGCGCCAACTAAAGCTGAAGCCAAAAAGCAACTTTTAGCCATTTCCGACTTTGAGAAGAAAAAATATGGCGAATATCGTGATGTCGCCTTGTCGGATATGATCACCTGGATCTTTAAAGATTATTTCAAATACGAAAAGGTCCGTCTGGTCAAAGACCTTAAGCTTTCCGATCTTAAATCAGAACTGGCAGCCGGACACGTCTTACTTCTGCCCATGAACGGCCAGCGTTTGAAGAATCCGTATTTTACCGCTCCGGGTCCGGAAAGGCACATGATCCTTGTCTATGGCTATGATCCGGCCAAGAAGGAATTTATCACTAACGATCCTGGCACGCGGCGCGGCGCCGCCTATCGTTATCCGGAAAAAATCTTATTCGATGCCATCAGGGCCTATCCGACCGGTTATCATAAAGCCATCAAGAAGCTGGAGAAGGCAATGATCGTGGTTGAACTGGCCAAAGATAAATAGCCTTTGCTTTTTATAAAATTTGTGTTAAATTATTTTTTCAACTTAGAATCTCTTAAATCGATCTTTTTATAAACCAAAACATGTAGCCATGCAAGTAATGATTCCTTTTGACGGCCAGCCCGAGATTTTGGATTTGATTCCAACTTCTCCTGGCAATTTTGCAATCAACAGCGCCCGCGTTAAGCCGGACAAGACCTTCAAATTCCCAGAGTTAAGGGAATTACTCCATCCTAACGAATTCGTCTTCTATTTTCCTGATTCTTTAGTTTGTGAAGATTTTGAGCCTGATCCCAAGTCTGGCGGTATACAAGCTGAGTTACTGCCTAATTTTCCCATGGACTTAACGCCGGAGGATGTAAGCGAACGTGAAGACTTGGAATTTGAAGATGACGTATTTCCAAACCATCCTTATCTGATTTTGATCGATGTTATTCCTGATCGCCCTAATCCTACGCGCCTGACCATCCCCCTGGAATTATTAAGTCTGTCCCGCGGCCAGAAAATCAAGCTGTGTTATTGGCCTGGCTTGCCTCCACAAGTGGCTGACAAGATTCCCGTGGTTGACTAAGCCCGTTCTTTAGAACAAAAGAGCGCTCCCAAAGAGCACTCTTTTTTATTTAGTCTGATTTCTTTATTATTCCAGGCAACAGTTAATGGCCCGGCGCACCAGATCGCCCAATTTACCGGTTAGCCCCCTCTTTTTATCTTCTTTAGAAATCGCGTCCGCATCGATCTTTTTCAGGTCGCCGCTGTTAATCATTTTCATGTTCAGGCCCCAGAAGAGGGAGTATAGATCATATGATTTCTGGAACAGGTCCTGGGCTTCTTCTTTCTTGCCTTGGCCCTGGGCTTTAGTGCCCACTTCCATTAAGCGATAGGAGGCGGCTAAGAGATGCTTGGAAATGCACCAGACTTCACCTTCATATTCCTTGATCAGGCGCTTAAGCAGGTCTTTGCGCATAGATCGGACTTCGTTGAGCAGGTCGTAATATTCGTTTTTGCCGGTCTTGGCACCGGTGAAGAAGAAATGTTCTTCGATGCTGACCAGATTCATAATAGCGATGCTCAAATCCTGATCGGATGACAGGTCTAAAGGGTTGTCTTTTTTGCTTTGGTCAGCCTTGGCGACGAACTCTTGGAGTTTGAGGATGTCTGACATATTGTTAGGCGGTTAGAAAATAAAAGATAAAGCTGAAGATAAGCAGGGAAGCGATGGGCATGGCCACCTTCTGAAAGGGGAAATAAGCCTTGCCCTGGTTTCTTTTTTTGAGATATTCGTAGCTGAAATTACTAAAGACGAAGAGCAAACTGCCGACAATGATACCCAGAATAAGTTTATCTATGCCAAATAATTTTTGGCTGGCCTGTCCGATTAGGTTTTGTGACCAGAGCGGCCAGATCGTTAGGGCATAATAGAGGATGAAGATACTGATATCGCGTAGATAAGTATTACCCCAGGTCCAACGTTTGCTTTGGAAATAATTAATCGTCCATAGGCTTAAGGCGACTAGCAGGCCGCCAATCCAGAGTCCGGCAATCGAATTATCAATGCCTAGATATTCCGATAGCCCTAATCCAGCTCCGACCGCGACTACGCAGACCGGGCAGATGGCGGCCGCTGGCCGCCCCAGGGATAAGAATATAAAGGAAAAGATAAGCCCAAAAGGTAGATATTTTTTAAGCATAATTATTTGATTTTTTCTTGGAAGAAATTAATGATATCCGTATCACCGCTCAGGCAATTTTTGCCGTCAAAAAGGAAGGGCACGCCCAAGCCGACACTGGTATCAAGGCCGCAGCTTTTAGCTTTAGCGGCCATCAGGTTAGCGTTGCTAGGATTTTCTGAGACTTCCAGTTCTCGGAATTTTACTTTTTTATCGACTTGGTTAGCTACGATAAAATCCTTAACGTTCTGGCAATGGACGCAGGTGTTGCTGTAGAAGAGAATTATCTTCGGCCTCTGGGCCACCAGTAGGGCGACGACAAAGATAAAAATGATAGCGATAATTACCGCCAAGATATTTTTAAGTTTCATATTTTTATTTAAAGGCTAGTGGAGATATTTTAACACACTTGGCTTTAAGTGTGAATATTCTCGCCGTTTACTTCTTTTCCTTTATCTCCGCTAGCAGCCTCTTGATAAATTCAGCCTTGTCTAAGCTCTCGGTTTCTTGCTGGCCGCGCGCTCTCACCTGGAGCTGGGGCGAAGCGACTTCCTGGTCTCCGATAACCAGCATATAAGGGTCTTTCTCCTGGCTAGCTTTCCTGATCTTATTACCCACTGTCTCGTTGTTGCGGTCGATTTCCACCCTGAGGCCATATTGTTTAAGCTCCGCCGCTAATTCTTGGCAGTAGCTGATATGGGTTTCGCCGACTGGTATCAGCTTGATCTGGGTCGGTGATAGCCACAGAGGGAAGGCGCCGGCATAGTGCTCGATTAATAAGCCGATAAACCTTTCGAATGATCCGAAAAGGGCGCGGTGCAGCATATAAGGGGCTTCATCTTGCCCTTGGTTATTGGTGAATTGCATGTCAAAGCGTTCGGGCAGGTTGAAATCGAATTGCAGGGTTGAACATTGCCATTCGCGTCCCAGGGCGTCTTTTACCTTGAAGTCCAGCTTCGGCCCGTAGAAGACTGCGCCGCCGATGTCTTTAGAATAATTTAATTTCTTGTCTTGGGCGACTTTTTCTAAGACTTGTTCCGTAAAAGACCAGCCGGCTTCGCTTCCTGCATATTTAGTGTTTTGGGGATCACGGACAGACAAGTAAACTTTGGCATCTTCTAGTTTGAAGCCGAAGGATTTATAAATAAAGAGGATGAAATCGACGACCCGTTTTAACTCTTCTTCTACCTGGTCGGCTCGACAGATGATATGGGCATCATCCTGGGTGAAGCCGCGTACCCTAGTCAGTCCGCTTAGTTCGCCTTTTTTTTCAAAGCGATATACGGTGCCGCACTCCGCCCAACGCATCGGGAAATCCCGATATGAATGCAGGGAGTGTTTGTAGATCCTGACGTGGAAGGGACAATTCATGGGCTTGAGCAGATAATTTTCTGATTCTTTAACCTTTTCCTGGTTTTGGTTATCGCTCAGGCTTTGGCCGACCTCCAGGGGCGGGAACATGCTGTCGTTATAGAAGCCCCAATGTCCGGACGTCTCCCATAGGTTCTTATGGCCGATATGAGGAGTGCGGACTAATTGATAGCCGGCCTCTTCGTGAGCCTCATACCAGAAGTCTTCGATTATCCGCCATAATTTAGCTCCTTTGGGGTGCCAGAGAGGCAAGCCCAAGCCGACCATTTCATCAATATGGAATAGGTCTAATTCCTTGCCTAAGCGCCGGTGGTCTCTTTTTTCTGCTTCTAAAAGCAGTCTTAAATATTCATCTAACTCTTCCTTGCTATCAAAAGCTAAGCCATAGATACGGGTTAGCATCTTATTTTTTTCATCTCCACGCCAGTAGGCACCGGCTAGCTTGTGTAGTTTAAAGCTGCCAGCCTTGATGTCTTTGGTGGAATCGACATGGGGACCGCGACACAGGTCTTCGAATTTGCCTAAAGCGTAGAAGCTGACGCTCTTTTCGCCCTGATCCTTCAGGTCGCTGATCAGCTCCCGTTTATAGATATCATCTTTGGGGGTATGGGTAAGGGCTTGGTCGATAGCCTCTTCTCGCCGGCTGAAAGCTAGATCCTGCTTAGCCAAGTGCTGCATTTTCTTTTCTATTGCCTTCAGCTCAGCTTCGCCTATCTTGATATCACCAAAGTCGATGTCATAATAGAAGCCATTATCGATCGCTGGACCGATAGCTAATTTAGCTTCAGGGTAGAGCTCGCTGACCGCATAAGCTAGGATATGGGCTAGCGAATGCCGTTTGGTCATCAGGTCGAACTCCTGGTTTTTTTTGTCTTTACTCATATGTTTGTTGTTTTATAGATTTAAAAAAATCTCGTTCTGGTAATTCAAATAAACTTTAAATTACTAGAACGAGATTCCCATCCCGCGGTTCCATCTAGTTTTTTAGCTGTTGAAGCTAAACGCTTGATTGATTGTTCCTTAAATTGGGGCCTAGGCCTTAGCGAGCGCTAACTCAGCTTGGTGGGCTGAGCAATCTTTAAGTATTGTTATTATAGAGCTTTATTAGCCGGCTGTAAAGACTTAGCCTTTGGCTAGGGCGAGACCCCAGACTTTAAGCGCTCCCGCTCTTTTTAAGGTTTTAGCGGCTTCTTCCAGGGTGGTGCCGGTCGTAGCAATGTCGTCGAGCAATAAGACTCCTAGTCCTGTCAGGCTTTTCCCCTTCCAGACGAAACTAGCTTCTAGATTGTCGAAGCGGCGGCTAGCCTGCAGACTTGATTGGGCTGGCGTGTGGCGGATTTTTTTTAAAGCATCGCTATAATTAAGACCAGGCATGTCTTTAAGTAGGGCGGAGGCTATTAATTCGCTCTGATTATAGCCGCGGTAGGCGCGGCGCTTAGCGCTGATTGGAATCGGGATCAAGAGAGGTTGGCTAGCGAGGAAATTTTTTAGAGGATTATGCCGTATAGCCCGGGGGATCACTTTTTCCAGGAATTCAGGCCAGTCTCCTTCGTTATGAGAAAGGGCAGCCACCAGGAAGGCGCCCAGCGGTTCAGCTAAAGATTTCAGCCCAGAAAATTTAAATTTTTTAATCAGCTCGGCGAGGAGTGGATCTTGATAATTACCTGCTATAAAAGCGCCGTCTAGAGCGTGATGTTTTTGGCAGTCTGGGCAGCTTTGGCCAGCCGGACTGGTCCTATTACAAAACAAGCAGCTTTGTCGGCCTAGGAAATTAAGCTTCATCAGGCAATCCTGACACAAGTAATGTTTAGCCCGGCCGCAGGCCAGGCATTCGATCGGAAACAGAAAGTCTAGGATCGAGCGGCGGATTTTAGATAATAAGTCCATAAAATAAAAAGCCCGGTCATTATAGCACCCGGGCTTTTAGAGGAAGTAAAAGTAATGATGAATTTTATCTAAAACGATCTTAAGGCAGGTCGATCTTATATAATTTTTGGCTTTGTTTGTCGGTAAAGTAGAGGTTTTTCTGATTGTTTGAGACCATTATTTGGGAGATGTTATATGAAGATTCGGGCACGGCGATCAATTTCTTTTGTCCGGTTTTGAGGTCGATTACATAGAGATCGTCTTTAGTGCTATCAGCTAACTCTGGAAATAAGCCCGCACCTTGGGGTAGATTTTCTGGAACAGCGCAGTAAACCTTGTCATTGCCGGCAAAGGTGCATTTATTCGCCCAAGTATTAAGTCCGAGGTCGGTACGGCCGGAGCCGATAGCTTCGCCCTGGGCATTAACCAGCCACAAGCTTGGGTTCATGTCGTCGCGGCTGCTGTAAACGCTGTAGAGGAGCCGATCACCCTGGGGCGACCAGCTTGATTTGAAACCACGACCTTCAATGATGGTCGATTTGAAATTTTCTCCGTTTAAGCCGACGAAAAATACTTCTTGACGATCGAAATCCAGACCACGAGTGAACATAGCGACACTTTGGCCGTTAGGGGACCAGGAAGGATATACTTTATCGGCGTTATTGCCGATTTCTTCGAGGGCCTGAGCCTTGGTCCCATCGCTGTCTGAAATTACCAAAAAGCGATTTTCTACATCTAGACCGAGACTTTTGGAACTGAGACGCTGGCTATCGGGTGAAAAAGAGAAATCTTGCCAGTGCTTAGGTATCGTGACCTGCCTTTTTTGGTCGAAATCATAAAAGATTTTGGAATTATCAGGGTATTCTAGGATGGCTTTATTCTTATCAGGTGCCCAGGTGACTTTCTGGACATTGTGGAAGACTTTATCGCTGATGGCGACGGCCCGTCCCTGGCTATCGATGCGATAGAATTTACCGTCGTTCGGGTTGTAATATTGGACGGCTTGGCCGTCGCTCGCCAGGGTGGGAGCTAGGGTTGGGCTATCATTTAGCGCCCTGGTTTTGGTTAATCCGCCGACCGCGATATTATCTAAACCCTCGTTTGTCGGTATATTAGCCCCAGGCTGCAGGGAGCCGCCGGAGCCAGGAGTGATGACATTAGTATCGCCTTCACCCGCGACCGGAAAGTTTCCTGGGCTAGTAGTTGCAGTTTGGTTGATAGCTAACTGGGGAGCCCTGGAGCTAAAAAAAGTCCGCCACAGCAGCCAGGCTAAGAAGATAACCAGGCCCAAAAAAAACAGAATCAGGAAAAGTTTTTTGAAGCGGGCGAAAAAATTCATAGAAGATTTTTTTATTTTTTATTCCTATGCTATAATTAGGTCAGGATTGTTGTTTATTAGGAAGCCTTATAGTATAATTATTATATAATATAAAAAGCGATCTGACAATTTTATTCAATTAGTCTTCTTTTAGTATATGGGCTTATTTTCTGGAGCTAAGGACAATTTTTTTCTCGGCATCGATATCGGGGATTCTTCGATTAAGATGGTTGAATTAAGGCGCAAGGGCAAGAAGATATTTTTAAATAACTACGCCTTTTCAGAAAACATTGGGGATGTGAAGTTTACTCGGATTGATGATGTCGATTACCTGGCGAGCGCTATTACCAAGATTCGGGAGAAAGCCGGGATTACCAGCCATCGAGCCGTGGCCTCTTTGCCGACCTTTTCCGTCTTTTCCTCGATTATCAATCTGTCGGGGGTAGAGAAGAAGAATCTGGCCTCGGCCGTAGTTGAAGAAGCGAAAAAAGTAATCCCTCTGCCTTTAGAGGATATGATTTTGGATTGGAAGATAATTCCCGAAGAAAGCGGCCAAGGAGACAAAAAGAACGTGCGGGTGTTTCTCACCGGTTCGCCTAAGAAATTGGTAAAGAAATATGTCGATATCTTTAAGAAAGCCAAATTGGAATTAGTCAGTATTGAAACCGAAACCTTTTCGGTCGTCCGTTCACTTTTAGGCAGCGACAAGACTCCGGTCATGATCGTAGAAATCGGAGCTAACAGCACCGACCTGTCCATCGTTAGGGAGAGTATCCCGATCTTGAATCGGAGCTTGGAAGTTTCCGGCAATACCATCACCGAGCTCCTGAGCCAGAATCTAGGCATGAGTTTCGCTCAGGCCGAGCAATTTAAATTCGACCTCAGTTTTTCTTTAAATGATGATAGCCGTGAAGCTCTGCCCCAACTGATCTTGCAGAGCTTGCAACCGATAGTTAATGAGATGGAATATATGCTAGATTTTTTTCAATCTCAGAATTCCGGTCGGGTAGAGAAGATTATCCTATCGGGCGGCGGGTCTCTGCTTCTTAATCTAGCCGATTTCTTCGCCCAGAAACTTAATACTAAGGTAATCATCGGTGATCCCTGGAACCGCGTCAGCTATCCGGCCGATCTGAAGCCAGTCGTCTTGGAAATCGGACCGAAACTAGCTGTGGCCATCGGCTTGGCCCTCAGGGAAATAGAATAGTTAAGGGTAAATTTATATAAAACATGTTTAGCTTCAAGAAAGCTACTAGCAAAATTGACCTCTTGAAAGGTAATCCGGCCAGTTATGCCCATAAGACTGGCAATGTCTGGGAAAATCCTAAGGTTTTAGAGGTTAATTTGATCAAAGAAAGCGCTAATGTCGAATTTGATTGGAAGCGCAATTTTTCGCGTTTAGGCATATCTGCTCTCATCGCTCTCTTTTTTATTGTCGAGATATATTTCAGCTTAAGCTGGTGGGAAAAGGAGGAGAATAAAAGGGCTGATGCTTTAGCCGCTGATTTGCAGCAAGTTAATCAGGATATAAAACTAGTCAAAACCCAAGCCGATGAATTCTTGACTTTCAAAGACAAACTGACCGCCTTGAAGCCTCTCTTAGACAACCATATCTATTGGACGAATTTCTTCAGCTGGCTCGAGCGGCATACCTTGAACTCGGTTACTTTCGGAGGCTTTTCCGGCAATACCAGCGGTGTCTATTCTTTGCAGGCAGAAACCAAAAACTTCAGTGATATCAGCTATCAAGTCAAGGCTTTTTTAGATGCGCCCGAAACCCTGGAAGCCGAGGTCTTGAGCGGACAATCCAGCCAGAGCAAGGATAAAGACGGCCGGGTAAAGTCTGGAGCAGTTACTTTTGGCATCGATTTCAAAATCAAGCCGGAAATATTCAAAAAATAATTATGCGTACTGAGGTTACAAAAACCAGTCCCTTGATGCAAGTCGTGAACGAACATTTCGACTCTTTATTGATAATGCTTATCATCGTCGTTTTTGTGGCTTCCTATTTTCTCCTGATCAAGCCTAAGTATGATAATACTATAATCGCTATCAAGGATAATATCAGCCAGCAGGAGAAGCTCTATAGCGAGCAGAAAAGCCGCTTGGAGAGTTTAAAGACCGCGGCGGCTCTTTATGAGGATATTAAAGATAAGCAATTAGGCGATGTCCGCAAGGTTAACGCCGTCTTGCCGAACGAATACGTGAAAGAGCGCTTATTCGGGGAAATGGAAGAAATAATCAATAAGAGCGGTTTTATGCTGGCCTCGGTTAATATCAGCAGTGAAGTAGCGGCGAAAGACGCTGGCCCTGGTAGCAGTCCAGCCAGCCAGGTTTTACCTAAAGGTGTGGGGCGGCTGTCAGTTTCTGTTTCTATCGGAGCCATCGATTACGCCGGTCTTAAGAATCTGCTCTTCACTTTAGAGAATAATAATCGCTTATTGGACGTAGAGAATGTTTCTTTTGATCTGGGAGCCAAGACCGCCAACCTGGAAATGTATACCTATTATTTCAAGCCTAGTCTATGAACCAGCGCAAGCCGATAATCTTATACATCTTTTTAGGCCTGATAATCTTAGGCGGCGTTTTGTTGTTTTTCTTGCGTTCCTGGGCCTTCGATCTGATTAGCAATAGCAGCCTGCGGGGATTAAACGATATTTTAAATACCCCGGTCCGGACGAACGCTCAACAGGCTCTTGATCTAAGCTTGTTGCAAGATAAGCGTTTTATGAATTTGAAGAACCAAGTGGTTAATTTTGATTATGATAATTTCGGCCAGGTAGGAAGCGCTAATGACGTTATCGTTACCGATTTGGAACAGCCTAGGCCTGAAGAAATAGCCAGCACGACCGCCGGGGAAGAGGTCGCTTCCAGTTCTAAGCCTGCTCAGACGGTTAAGATCAGGGTCGACATCGGCAATAATAATCTATTCTTGAAAAAAACTAAGTAAAAATGACATGGACAAGAGGGAACAGCTCTTAAATTTATTAGTCCAGAAACAGATAATTAATCTGATCCAAGCCGGAGATATCATGAAAAGCGTCCAGGCCAACAAGAAGGACCTGGCTGATTTTTTAATAGAAGAGAAGATAATAGATGAAGAGCAATTGACCCAGGTGAAAGCGGAAATGTATAATCTCCCTTATTTTTTAGTCCAAGACGAATCTATCCCAGAAGGCATCCTTAATTTTTTACCGGAAGAAATCGCTAGGAATTATAACATCATCTGTTTAGCTAAGGATAAGAAGCTAGTTAAGATCGGCTTGGTCGATCCCGATCCTCGGGCCATGGAAGCCGTCAACTTCCTAGCTAGCGATGAAAAGCTGAAGGTGGAATACTGCCTGATTTCCCGGACCAGCTGGGATAAGGTTTTTAAGCAATATCAGAAGATAGAAGAAGAAATTTCTTCCGCTTTGGAACTTAAGGCTAAGGAAGAAGGGGATGAATTAGTCCAAGTCAAGACCGAGTCTGAGAGTTTGGGTGACGATGATATTAACAGTGCGCCGGTTTCCCGTATCGTTTCTGTGGTTATCCGCCATGCTGTCGAGGCTCGGGCGAGCGATATCCACATTGAACCTTTCGGGAACGAAAGCCGCGTCCGCTATCGTATCGACGGTATTTTGCATACCTCCTTAACTCTGCCCAAGAGCATCCATAACGCTATTATCGCTCGCGTCAAGGTTTTGGCTAAATTGAAATTAGATGAAACCCGGGTGCCTCAGGATGGCCGCATCCGGCTGCTGATTAATAATCGGGAAATCGATTTTCGTATTTCTACCCTGCCTTTAGCCAGCCAAGAAAAAGTGGTGATGAGAATCTTGGATACGGTGAAGGGCGCTCCAACCTTGGAAGATTTGGGTTTTAATAAGATCGCCTTAAATTCGATTCTAGAGGGAATCAAAAAAACCAATGGCATTTTCCTGGTTACTGGTCCGACCGGTTCAGGTAAGACTACTACTTTATACGCCCTCATGAATATCTTGAATAAGGAAGGGGTAAATATCTCCACCTTGGAAGACCCAGTCGAATACGAACTTAAAGGCGTTAACCAGTCCCAAATCAGGCCTAAGATAGGTTTCAGTTTTGCTAATGGCTTGCGCTCTCTTTTGCGCCAAGATCCCAATATCATCATGGTGGGAGAAATCCGCGATGAAGAGACCGCCGAATTATCTATTCACGCTTCTTTAACTGGTCACTTAGTCTTATCCACCTTGCATACCAATGATGCTATCGGTTCTATCTTCCGTCTATTAGATATGAAAATCGAGCACTTCCTATTGGCTTCCACCTTAAAGACCGTCGTCGCCCAACGTCTAGCTCGCCGCCTCTGTCCGAATTGCCGCCAGGCTTTCAAGCCTGAAGCCGAGATGTTGGATATCATTATTAAAGAATTTGGCGATTTACCGGAAAATCTAATTAAAGCTGAATATCCAGAATTCACTACCTTGGATGCTCTGCGGAACGTTTCTTTCTATAAGGAGGTCGGTTGCAGTCATTGTGAAAACACGGGCTTTTCTGGTAGAATTGCGATTGCCGAAGTTATCGCTATTAATGAAACTTTGAAAGAGATGATTAATAATAATGATAAGAATCTTAATATTGGGGCGGTTAAGAAGAGTCAGGATTTTATTTCTATCAAACAGGATGGATTCTTTAAAGTTATTCAAGGAGTCACCACTATGGCTGAGGTCTTAAGAGTAATCGAGAGTTAATTTAGCTTAGTTTTCATCATATGCCAATCTATCAATATAAAGCTGAAGCCAAGAACGGAAAAATCCGGACAGGCAAGATTGTTGGTCTCAACGAGAAAGAGGTCGAATTTAAACTACGTAAACAGGAGCTAAACTTAATCAGCTTGATCGAAGCTAGCCAGTCGCCCATGGTAAAGTTGTCTCTGCTAATCCAGAGGGTGAAGCCTAAGGATTTAGTTATTTTTTCTCGGCAATTTTCCGTGATGATCAGCGCTAATATGCCGGTCGTAGAATCGCTAATGATCTTAGTGGACCAGACTAATAATTTCCCTTTGAAGAGCATTATCGCCGACATCGCTCTTGATGTTGATAGCGGCTCGCTCTTATCTGATGCTTTTGCTAAGCGGCCGAAGATCTTTTCTGAATTCTTCGTCAATATTATCAAATCTGGAGAAACTTCAGGTAAATTAGATGAAGTCTTGAATTATTTGGCCGATGAGATGGAAAAGAACTATGATATGGTTTCCAAGATCAGGGGCGCCATGATTTATCCGCTTTTTATTATCTGCGGTTTGATCGGAGTCGGCATCATCTTGATGATTTATGTTATTCCTAACCTAACCGCGATTCTGACTGAAACTGATATTGCTTTGCCCTGGTCAACGCGGGCGGTCATCGGTTTGTCTAATTTTTTGCGTCATTTCTCTTGGCTGGTTGTCCTCATCGTCGCCGGTTTTATATTTTTGATGCGTTTGTATCTGAAGACTACCGGTGGTCGTCGGAATTTTGATCTTTTAAAAATCAAGCTGCCGATTTTTGGCAAGCTGTTCAAGTATATTTATCTGATGCGCTTCACCCGCTCGCTCAGCACCTTGCTCAAAGGCGGCGTAACGATTACTAAGAGTTTGGAGATTACGGCTGATGTCGTCCGAAATGAGATCTATCGGGAACTCATCATGCAGACTTTGCAATCGATCAAAGACGGTAACCCCTTGGCCACCGTCTTCGATTCCAGCGATTATGTACCGAAGATGGTGCCACAGATGATTTCGGTCGGTGAACGCAGCGGTAAGATGGAAGTAGTCTTGGATAAGATTTCTGATTTCTATACGCGCGAATCCACTAATATGTTAAATAGCTTGAGCACGATCATGGAGCCCTTGATCATGGTGATTATGGGTATCGGTGTGGCCATCATGGTCGCGGCCGTCTTGTTGCCGATGTATAATCTCGGACAACAGTTCTAATTTTCTGGTTTTTCTTGTGTTGTGGATAAAATTGTTGTATAATTAGATTAGCCAAATTTAGATTAGCCAAATTAGATATAATTAAAATATTTAAAAATTTATTATTAATCTTTCTTTTTTGTTAATTGTTAAATAATAAGAAAGAATTTCGTTTAAATTAATATGGCAAAAAACAAACAGGGCTTCACCTTAATCGAATTGTTGGTAGTTATCGCCATCATCGGCTTGCTATCAACCTTATCGATCGTGGCTCTAAACAACGCCAGGGCTCGTTCCCGCGACGCTCGACGCGTGTCCGATGTCAAGCAAGTCCAAACTGCCCTAGAACTATATTATAACGATAACGGTTCTTATCCTGGTGGTAATGTTTTTGCTTCCTCAAGTATTACTAATGGTACAGTCACCTATATGAATACTATCCCGACCCCGCCAACCCCAGCTGACGCCACTGCTTGTTCTGGGACCACTGCTTATACTTATGCGCAGACCAGCAGCGGCCAATCTTATACGATTACCTATTGTATCGGACAGGCGATTACTGGCGGTCCAGTAGCTGGTTTGAATGTAGCCACTCCGGCTGGCATTAAATAAGCGATATTTTACTTAAATAATAAATTTTTATGGCAAAAAACAAACAGGGCTTCACCTTAATCGAATTGTTGGTAGTTATCGCCATCATCGGCTTGCTATCAACCTTATCGATTGTGGCTCTAAACAACGCCAGGGCTCGTTCCCGCGACGCTCGCCGCGTGTCCGATGTCAAGCAGATGCAGACTGCTCTGGAGCTATATTATAACGATGTGGGCAGTTATCCGCCCTCAGCTTCAGTAACAGCTGGCGGTACGATTGCTAATGGATCTACCGTTTATATGCAGATCGTTCCCACTGCACCGACTCCTAATGATGGCTCTTGTACGGCTGGTACTAACACCTACACTTATACTCAGAGAACGGTTACTACTACCGGCGATTCTTATACGATCAGCTATTGCGTCGGTCAAACTATTACTAACGGTCCGACCGGCGGTTCCTTAACTAGCGCTACTCCGGCTGGTATTAAATAAGATAATTTTCGTTTTTTATTCTTTAAGCTTATGACTAAGCAGGGGCAGGGTTTCACTTTGATCGAGCTTTTAGTGGTCATCGCCATCATCGGTTTACTTTCTACTTTATCAGTTGTTTCCTTGAATAATGCCCGTTCCCGGGCACGTGATGCTCGCCGTGTTTCTGATATCAAACAGATGCAGACTGCTTTGGAATTGTATTATAATGATGTGGGCACCTATCCGGGTGGAGACCCGATTGCTTCGACAACGATTGCTAATGGCACGACCGTTTATATGAAGACTGTCCCGACTCCGCCGACGCCGGCTGACGTAACTGCTTGTTCCGGAACGACTGCTTATACCTACGCCCAAACTCTTAGCGGCCAATCATATACTTTAAAATATTGCGTCGGCCAAGCTATCAGCGGCGGTCCGGCGGCTGGTTTAAACACGGCTACCCCGGCTGGCATAAAATAAATAGATAGAGATATAAAAAAATCGCCCGAAAGGCGATTTTTTTGTGGCTAATTTTAGGTATGCTATAATGGTTTTATGGCTTTACAGAAATTAAAATCGGCCTCTGAATTAACTAAGCTAATCTTGGATAACCCTGATTTTTATCAGAATCAAGGCGTCTTTTTGCAAGGCGGAGAGTGGCAGAAAGTTTGGCGGCAAGAAGCCAAGGATTTCGTTAGTTATGCTTATTATAAAGACGGCCGTTGCCTAGGTTTGTTATCCGCCTCTTTGCATAGAACAAAATTGGGAATTTCTTATTTATACTCCCCCAAAGGCCCCCTTTTCTGTGGCCATCAGGCGGAAGCTAAAGAATTTTTAGAAGAGATAATTCAAGAGACTAGGCGGCTTGGCGTTCATTTCTGGCGTTTTGAACCAAGTTCAGATTTATTCAATAATTGGTTCAATCAATCCAAGAAGATCATCTTTAATAAAATTAAGGACATCCAGCCGTCTCAGACAATACAATTAGATTTAGCTAAATCCGAGACAGAACTGCTTTCAGCTATGCACCCTAAAACCAGATATAATATCCGCTTAGCTGAGAAGAAAGATTTAGAATTTTCTCAAGGCGGGGCCGAAGACTTTGAGGATTTCTGGTCTTTAATGTCTACTACTTCCGAGCGCGACGCCTTCCGTTTACACAGTCGGGATCATTACCAGGTCCTTTTAGATCAAAGCGATTTTATCAGGTTGTTTTTGGTCCGCTATCAGGGGCGGGCGGTTGCTGCTGGTCTTTTTTCCTTCTTTGCCGACACGGTTACTTATCTCCACGGAGCCTCAGCCAACGCCGATCGAAATCTGATGGCTCCATATTTGTTGCAATGGGAACTTATCAGGCAGGCAAAGGCGGAGGGTTATAAGCATTATGATTTCTATGGCATCGACGCTCAACGTTGGCCGGGGGTCACTCGTTTCAAAAGCGGCTTCGGGGGCAAAGTGCTATCTTGTCCGGGGAGCTATGATTTGGTTTTAAGACCTCTGGCCTATAGGCTGTATTCATTTCTTAAAAGTTTGAAATCTTAAAATATATGACCGAAATCATCAATTTTACTAAGAATAAGCTGCAACAGAAAAAGATAGCGGCGGCTGTCGATCTTTTTTTATTTTCCTATCGCAAGGCAGATTTTTTGGTGTCGGTAGTCTTGGTAGGGGATCGCCGGATGCAGAGTTTGAACCGTAAATACCGGGGCCAGAATAAAAGCACGGATGTCCTGTCCTTCCGCCAGGAGGAATACATGGGTAATATCTTGGGGGAGATATTTATCAATTTACAGGAAGCGGCTCGGGTCAGGAAATTCCAGGGATTATTAGAAGAACTAAAATGTAAAGATATTAATTTCCGCCATACCAAAGATTTCATTTTTTATTTCCTTTTGACTCACGGCTTGCTGCATCTTATCGGTTATAATGACGATAGCCCCAAGGAACGCCAGCTCATGTTAGACTTGGGGAAAAAATTCATGCATAAATTGGCGGGATGTGGTATAATTAAACTATGAGAAAAAAGCCATCTATGGCTAGGATTAAAATATCCCATCAACTAAAAAAACACTTACACAAATCAACTCATCACCACCTCTTGAGGGAGTTTTTGATTATCCTGATTTTGACCTTGTTGGCTACTTCTGGCTGGTTGCCGATTACTTTTTTAGAAACAAAAGATGGCCAGGCTTTAAACCAGGTAAATAATTGGGCTTTCACCGGAGCATCGACTGGCTGGACTGCAGGTAATGGTACAGGAACCAATACTTGTGGCGATGATAATTCAGCCACAACTTATGCTTTTGCTACTTTTGCTTATTACGCTAATGATTTCCGGGCCGTTACTGGCACCACCGTTGGTCGCGACTATCGTGGCCATATCAGACAGACCTTTGTGGCCCCTGGGTCAGGCGATGTTAAAGTCAAAGGACGTTTTAAATATACGACGAGCGCGACTTCGTGGACCAGTGCTAGCGGCTGGGCTCGTTTAGATATCTATGATGCTGCCAACTCTACTTTTATAGGTTCTCTAGGTTGTGTCACCTTCAGCTCTTCACTCACTAACCAATATTCTGCCTATGCTAGCGATGTGACTTTAACTGGTGGCACTACGTATACTGTCAGAGTGACGATGAAGGCGACACGTGGCTCCTTGTCTAACGTGACCGTTAGAGTAGATGAAGTTGTCGTTAATGCCGCCCCTGTCGGTGTAACAGCTAGTGCGCCAGCTGATACGACTAATGCAGCTTTAGATTGGACAGCTAGTACTGGCGGCAGCAGTTCCAATGCTTTGCATGGCACGACTCCCTATAAAGTTTATCGCAACACGGCTTCTCCGGTTACGACCAGTAATTTTTTAGCAAATTCGACCACTGATTCCTATACTGACTCCAGCACTAGTCCTAGGGTGACTTATTATTACGCCGTTACTAACTATGACACCGGTTCATATGAATCACCCCTATCAGCCGAGGTGTCTGTAAAGACCCGGCCGGCTACTCCGGGGGCTATCAGTTTTTCAAGTGTTACTTCTAATTCAATGCGGGTTAGCTGGTCGGCTCCTTCAGCCGGAGCTGATAGCTATAAGGTGGAAAGGTGTGAAGGAACCGGCTGCAGTAGTTACGGGGAAATTGCCACCGGCGTTACAAATACTTATTACGATGACTCTGGTTTGAGTAGCGGCACGGTTTATCGTTATCGTATCAGGGCAACAGATAGCGTTAGCGGTGATGGCGCTTATAATACTCCAGCCGAGCAAGCGACAACCGCGGCCGCTCCGACAGCGACCACCCAGACTGCCTCCAGTATTAATTACAACGCTGCCACCGGTAACGGCACGGTCACGGCCACTGGCGGAGAAAATCCTACTCGTTATATCCAATGGGGCACGACTGTCTCATACGGTAGTTCTTGCAGTGCCGGAAGCGGCGGTACCGGCGCTTATAGTTGCGCTATCAGCAGTTTAAGTCCTAATACTCTCTACCATGTCCGCGCCTATGCCACTAACAGCGGCGGCACGGGTTATGGCAATGATTCAACTTTTACAACTTTACCTGGTACCACTAGTTTGCCAGGGACTCCTATTTCTAACGTTGGCGCAACCGCTATGCGCTTTACTTGGACCGCCCCTTCAGGTGGAGCTGATAGCTATAAAGTGGAAAGATGCCAGGGGACGAGCTGTAGTGATTTTTCTCAGATTGCGTCCGGCGTTACCAATACCTATTATGATGATTCTAGTCTAACTGGTAATACTATTTATCGCTATCGAGCTCGGGCAACGAATACGACCGGCGATGGCGCCTATTCCAATGCCACTAGCGATCAGCTAACCTACCCGGACGTTCCAACTAGCATTACTTTCTCTGATGTCACTACCAGTTCAATGCGTGTTAATTGGTCGGCTCCTGCCGGCGGAGCGGCGAGTTATAAAGTGGAAAGATGTCAGGGAACAGGGTGCAGTGATTTTTCCCAGATTGCCACTGGTGTTACAAATACTTATTACGATGACTCTGGCTTAAGTGCCGATACGGTGTACCGTTATCGCATGAAAGGCACTAATTCGGTGGGTGACGGTTCTTATGCTACCGCTGCCGAAAGATTAACTAGCGGTTCTGGTGGAGTCACTTCAGAAAACAATATCCGGGGCAATGCTTATAATGCCACCTATGGCAAGATCTCTTTTAACTGTCTTGATGATGGCACCGGCGGCCATTTTCCCTATACCTTTCCTTTTCCTTTCTCCACTGAACCCTGTAATCCAAATACTCACGGAGTCAATTTAGATGAAAGCAATAATTTTGCCGGCGAGGCTTGGAATGCGACTTTAGGCTTGATTACTTTTAATGCCACGACTACGCCGCCTGATAATTATGCTTTTAATACTAATTGTCCGAATACTTGTAATTTGGCCAATAATTGTTGGGCTTGCTATAACGAAAATGACCAAAAGATGTATGGTTGGGCCAGGGTGATTAATGGTGGGCAATGGATACAATTCAATAGCAGTCTGGCGCCTCAGTCCAGTATGAATAATTATCTTTCCCCGAATCCCGGCATCTTTAGCGGTTATGCTTCCAGCTCCTTCGGCTCTATCAGCTTGAATTGTATCAACGATAATTCTTGTTTAAGCGATGATTATAAAGTCTATCGCTGGCCGATAGAGATTAGACAATTAAGTGCGCCTAATTGGGCTTTCTCTGAGGCTTGTTCCAGCGGTGCCCGGCAAGCGGTGCTCAAATGGTATGTAAATAGCGGCTCGCAAAGCGCTTATCAGGTAATTATCAATAATGCTAATAACACGACTAGTCCGATCTATGATTCCGGCAAGACAAGCGGTTCGGCTAAGCAGTTTATCTGCGATGGCGGCGCCTGTTCCTTGGATTATGACGAACACTATTATTTCTGGTTGCGCCTCTGGGACGAAAGCTACACAGCTACGCCGACTCCTTGGCGGCAATTCAATACTAGTGCTGGCGATGTTTTGACTGATAATGTAGCCGCAAACAGCAGTAGCCAGAACCCAACCCTAACCTTTACGACCTATAAGCATGAATTCCCGATGCCTTATTTCTCTTGGAGTCCTTTTGATGTGATCGTCGGCAGTACCACTAGTTTCACTAATTCTTCCCAGTATTATAACAGCACTTATCCTAACTATAATCCTCAGGTCTGTTCCGCCGGCACCTGCTATTACCTTTGGACAACGACCGACACCGGAGCGATGATTGCTAGTAACACGGCGGCGACTACCAGTATTGTATTCACCAAAGCCACTGGCACCAGGGTATACTTAAAGACGACTGATGCGGATAATTATTTCTGCAGTACCTCCACCCTGTTGAACGTTAACTTCTTGTTACCGACCTGGAAGGAAGTCAAGGCGACCTCGACCGGTAATTAATTATTTAATCGGATCATTAATGTTTCCAAGAGTCTCTAAATATTGTCGCCTCTTCTTGGCGACATCTTTAAAAGTAAATTCCAAGCCGCGTCGTCTGCCCGGCTTTTCTTTGCCGGAAGTAATTGTCAGCTTATCGATTATCGTCATGATTACGGCGATATTTCTCAGTAATTATCGCGATGCAGAGAAGAGAAGCGATTTAAGCATGAGCGCCCAGAATCTCGTGAGTGATATTCATTTAACCCAGAGTTATGCCTTGGGCTTGGCTGAGTATGCCGGTGAAGTGCCCAGCGGCGGCTGGGGGCTACACTTTGACAGTGCGACCTCGAGTGCTGATCGTTATATTATTTTTGCCGATACTAACGCTAACCAGCGCTATGACGTGGGCGAAGAGGACCCAAACAGCGGCGGTCGGACAATCTATTTTTCTAAAACTACCAGAATCAAGGGTTTTACTGGAGTAACCAGCCCCTTAGATATTACTTTTTTGCCACCCGACCCCATCACTACCATCTATGGCGGGAGCGGGACTTCGACCGTGGTTGATATCATTCTGACAGAAATAGTTAATAATACGGAAAAATCTGTCCAGGTGAACTTTTTAGGTTTAGCCGAAGCTTTAGATTAGATATTTATGAAGCGCTTACTTTCCAAATTCCCAATATCCAAGCCCGGCTTTTCTCTCTTAGAGGTAATTACCGTCTTGTTCATTATTTCCATCGGCATGATCGGGACCATGTCTCTTATCGTCCAGAATATTCAGACAGAACAGGCTAATCGCGGCAATCTTATTGCTTGCCAATTAGCTCAAGAGGGCTTGGAGCTTATCAGGAAGACCCGGGATAATAATTGGCTAGTGCCTCAGGATTGGCTGACTGATTTAAGCGACGGGACTTATAAGATGGATTATTCGATGGCCACCCCCACGTCGATTACAACGATTGATGAAGGCGTTTTGTTACTAGAAAATGGCTTTTATCGCCATTATGCGCCGGCCGAAGGCGAGAACGTCAATCTCGAGACTGATTTTTACCGGGTTTTGACCCTGCAATCTTTAAGTGAAGTCAGCGAACAAGTCCAGTCGGCCGTTACTTGGTCTAATCGGGGCCGCGAATATAATTGTACTTTAATGACTATCCTATATGATTGGCGTTAGTTTTTTTAAAAAAGCAGAAAATAAGTCCGGATTTACTTTGGTCGAAGTTCTAGTGGCCACCACGATTTTTGTCGTCATTATGCTGTCGGCTACCAGCATCTTTAAATATGCTTTAGAGGGTCAGAAGAAGAGCTTGATGTCGCAGAACGTCCAAGAAAGCTTGCGTTACTTTTTGGAGGTTATCGGCAAGGAAATCAGGATGGCTCAGCGCGATAACGGGGTTTGTACGAGTACGCCCGATACCCAGATATTTGCTTCCAGCACTAATGCTTTCGGTGATGTCTTGGAGTTTAAAAATTACCATGGCCAGTGCGTCCGTTATTATTTGTTTGGCGCTGGAGATTTCACTCGTTTTACCGTCAAGCGCGATACCGCCATCGAGTTTATCTCTCCCTTGTCAGTTGATGTTTCGGATTTGAGGTTTTTGGTCGAGGAAGAGGAGGGCAAGCAAGCGTTCGTGACGGTCAGCTTCAAGGGTGAGGCAGTGACTCCGTCTGGGGGTAGGGCAGAGGCGATCAATGTCCAAACCTCCATTGTTTCCCGCTATTACCCCCTAGATTAAGTTTATGTGGCAGAATCTGAAAAAATTCGTTGATTTCAATCATCCGGGCAGCGCCTTGCTTTTGTCTCTCTTTATATTGACCAGTATCGTCGTGGTTGCTTTCTCCGGGGCAAGCGGGGTCTTGTCTAACGTCAAGATCAGCGGGGCTGTTACCCGGTCTTTTCGTGCCTATTTCGCGGCTGAGGCCGGAGCTGAGAGGCTTTTGTTCGAGGTGCGCCATAACGAGTATGATTTGGGGGTTTATTCTGGGAACAACATCTTCTCTGACACCTTAAGTAATGCCGCTACTTATCGGGTAGATTATAAATCTTTTGCCCCGACTATTTTTTCTTCGGTTGGATCTTTCGACAAGGTAAGGCGGAGCGTGGAAATAAGCTTCTAAGGCCTTCCCATATATTTGAAAAATTGGTATAATTAAAATATCAAGAGCAAGTCAAGTTTTATTAAATTTTTTTAATTAGCAGACTTGCCCAAGCCTATGAAAACATGGCTCAAAAATATCCCCTCTTTAAAGCTAATAAGCCTAGTCGGTTTTTTTATTTTTGCTTTTGCATTGATATCAGCTGATTCGGCCCAAGCCCTATCCGGGGATTACAATAAAGCGACTAATGGGATTTTAGCTAACACGGATTGGAACAACCTGCCTAACGATTTTTTACCTTTAAGTGGCGGTTGGTTGAGCGGCAATCTAGCTATCGGGACTAGCAGCACTTCTACTTATGCCCTAAACGTTAACGGCACTATCAATGCCACCACCTTTATCGGCAGTCTGACTGGTTCGGTTAGCGCGGCCAATGTCTCTAACGGAGCTTTTGGTTCTAACGTTGGTGGCGGTCTTTATAGCTTCCCGTCTAACGTCGGGATCGGGACGACGAATCCGGGGTACGCTTTAGAAGTAAACGGGGTTATTTATACTTCCGGATCAAATTATGTTTCCGGCAACTCTATTATTGGTCGTTCTAGCGTACAATCTCCTCTATTTTTTAACACAACGGACGCTAATACTATTATTACTACTAGAACAGCGACAAAAGATATAGTGTTGAATTTAAATCAGGGCGCAGGAACGGAAATCATGAGACTTACTTCGAGTGGCAACGTCGGAGTCGGCGTAACCAATCCAAGCTATAAGTTGCAAGTATCACAGTCTACAGACACTTCTTTGTATGTGGAAAGGACCGGCGCTAATGCTTCTGCCGGGATTGTCAAGGCAGGGGACGGTCTAGTAACCATCGGGGCAAATACTTTTGATCCTTTGCAATTGGTGGTCAATGCTAATCCGGTCATGTATTTAACGACTGGAGCTAACGTCGGCATCGGTACCACCTCTCCAGCTTATAAATTAGATGTTTCTGGTGGCCAAATTAATTCTTCTGGCGGCCTATGTATCGCTGGCGATTGTAAGACCGCCTGGTCACAGGTTAGCGGTATTAGTTATTGGACACTTAATGGTTCTACTTTATACGCCTCTAATACCGCTTGGAATATTGGGATCGGGACGACCAGCCCAACTTATAAACTGTCTATCGGCACCGATGGTAGCTTCAATAAAAATCAGGGATTATTTTTTGATAATTCGGTTGGCATTTATCGTATTGCGAGCACTCAATTAGGGATTGGTAACGGAACTGGTGATGTTATCATTGAGGCTGGCGGCGTACTCAGAACAGCAAATAACTATCGTTTAACTGCAAGCAATGCAGCGGCGGCGCCAACTTATACTTTTAACACAGATGTAGATACGGGTATTTTTAATCCAGCAGCTAATTCTATTGCCATTTCCGCTAGCGGGACCGAAGCGATGCGGATTATTGCTGGTGGTAATGTCGGCATCGGCACCACTAATCCATTAGCTAATCTTGAGATTTTGGCCTCTTCTTCAGCCAGGGTAAACCTGAAAGGACTTGATTCTGGCAAAAATGCCGGCATCTATTTAGGCATGTCGTCCAGGGAGTGGAAGATGGAGCAGTTGGCTTACAATACTTATGGCAATAATCTCTATGATTTTGAAATAAAATATGTCGGCACGCAATATGGCGGTAATTTGTTATTTAATCCGGCCGGCAATGTCGGCATCGGGACAACCAACCCAACCTCTGCTCGTTTAGTCGTGACGGGAGACTCTACCTATAATATTGATGCTGGGAGCATGAAAATCGCCAACGTGGCTCCAGGATCAACGTCTACTGATGCAGTGAATAGGAATCAATTGGATTCAGCAATAGCTGGTATTTCATATTGGGATGTTAATGGGTCAAATATTTATGCTTCTAACACTTCTTGGAATGTCGGTATCGGTACCACCTCTCCAGCTTATAAATTAGATGTTTCTGGTGGCCAAATTAATTCTTCTGGCGGCCTATGTATCGCTGGCGATTGTAAGACCGCCTGGTCACAGGTTAGTGGAACTAGTTATTGGGGTCTAAATGGAAGCAATTTATATGCTTCTTCAACGGCTTATAATGTCGGAATCGGGACGACTAACCCGAATCATAAATTGGAAGTAAATGTTACTTCTGTAAATGATAATAATTTTCTTTCTTTAATAAATAATGCCGGTTGGACTTCAGGTAAATATAACAACGTAGTCTGGAGAGATTCTACAAATATAACAGGTGCGCTCGGTTTAGTATATAATTCAGGTTCTGCCACCGTAGATTTTACTGTTAATTCCTTGTATAACGGTGCCTATAAAACCACCGCCTATGTCCCCTTTATAATCAAGGGTAGTGGCAACGTCGGCATCGGCACCACCACTCCAAATTCGCCTTTGCATGTTGTAGGAGCAGCTGGTTCTTTCGGACAACTTAACATTGATTCTACCTCTACCGCTAACCAGTCTAATTTCGCTATTTCTAAGGGTGGTTTGAGATATTGGGCGATTTATACGCCTGGTGAAAATTCAGATTTTAGGTTCTACGCTGATCCGGCTAGAAGCGGCGGCGTGGGCGATATTATGACTTTGGCTAACACGGGCAAGGTGGCGATTGGGACTACAACTATGACCTCAGCTCAGTTATCTGTTAATTACGTTGGTGGTTCCGGCGCTTCAATTGATGCTGGTAATTCAAGGGTGCAAAATTTATCTACCGCTACTGATCCTAAAGATGCTATATCATATGGCCAGGCTACATCTACTATGTGGGGCATATTAGCCTCTCCGATGATAGCAAATTTTGATTTAAATAATCATGATATCATTAATGTCAATAAGTTGACTGTTAACACTATCGATCCTTTGTATAATATCCGAGGGACAAAATACTCTACTTACGCCGCCTCTATCGCTGGCGGGGTCAAGGAAGAATATGTGGGCAATCTCAGGATAGACACCTATCATGCTGGTTTTGGCTATGAAAAAGTTTTAGATTTTTCAAAGATTGAAGCTGGTGATGACCTCTGGGTCTGGCGTAATGTGGTAGATTTTGGTCCTGATAACGTCCAGGTTTTCATTACTCCGTTTGGTAGTTTCGCTCAGACATATTATTTAGTGAAAGATAATAAGATAGTCTTCCGGAGCGATAAGCCGGTTTCAGTTTCATATCGCTTGATTGGTAAGCGTTTTGACTGGAAGTCTTGGCCGACCAAAGCTCTTAATCAGACAGAGAGGGCTGGTTTAGTGATCGATTAAATATTAAATTTATATAAATAAAAGGAGGTTTAAGCTCTAATAAATTAGCCCTTAGACCGAATAATACTATGGATAAATTCACAACTGAGCCAAATTCCAAAAAAATTTGGATCTTATTGGGCCTAGTAGTGGTTATAATCATCATTACTGTAATCGCGGCTATGCCTAAGCAAAAAAAAGAGGCAACAACTCCTGCTCCTAAGCCAGCGGCCACCTCTATCAATGATACTGCGGCTAAGAGCCAGGTGGAAATTGCTCAGGAAAGCGTTGCAGCCTTGAAGGACGCCGCTCAAGTAGTGCCAAACAGTATTAATTTAGTCACTAAGGATAATAAAGTGGTTAACCTTCAGGGTGAGGTGGTTAGGACTGATCTGCCTTTAACCTCTCCGCAAGCTCCGCAACAGACCGGCCCTCTTAATAAAGAAGAATTGTCCGCCAAAGTCATTAAACTTGATATGAGTTTAGAGAAGGGAATCAGTCCGGCAGAATTCACGGTTTCTAAGGGAGCACCGATTTCCATTGCTGTCAGCTCAATTGACCAGTGGACTCATATTTTCCGCTTTGAGGATAAATCCTTATCTTCTGTGGCCATCGGAGTTTCTACTGGAGAAACCAGAGCCATGACTTTCAATGCTCCGACTAAGGCAGGGGAATATAAGTTCTATTGCGATTTACCTAGCCATGCTAGCCGAGGCGAAGTTGGTAAAATGATCGTCAAATAAATTTTATAATATGAAAAATCCTAATAAAAAAATCTTAATTTCCCTGTCTATTGCTTGTCTTTTAGGATTATTCGCCTACCTCTCGCCCACCCTGGCTAAGGTCATAAACTTTGGTACTGGTAGTGATACTTCCTACTTTCCCGGTAATATTGGCGTGGGCGCAACCACTACTGATAAATTAAACGTTAGCGGTACTTTAAGAGTCACTGGGACAACCACCTTAGCCGCCTATACTGGCCAAGGCAACCAGTGCCTTTATGTGGATAACGGCGGTATCGTCAGGATGCTGGGCAGCCAATGCGGTTCAGCAACCGGCGGCGATAATCTAGGTAATCATACCGCAACCCAAAACCTTAATTTAGCAGCTAACGCTTTAGTAGGTAACGGCGGCAGTACTGGTATTACGATTTCTAGCGGTGGAGCGGTAAGCGTTGCTAATGGTCTGACTTTGACTTCTGGAACTCTATCTTTGCCTAATAACGCAGTCACTGATGCTATGGTCTCTGACACTCTAACTGCTTCTAACCTAGTATCCGGTAGTGCAGTCGTTTCGGATGCGGAGGTGGATAATAATATAACCGTTACTAGCGGCACGATTGGCAGTAATAACGTTTCTTCCGCTTCTACTTGGACAACTTTAGGCACGTTGACGATTGGTGATAATGGTGATGCAGTTTTGATGTCAGCCACTAATTGGGATGTTGATTCTTCTGGCAATATCTTTGCTAATGGTGGATTTTCCACGTATGACACAACAGTGACTGATAACTATATCGAAGCCGGAGGCTTTTGTATGGGCAATGGCACCAACTGCATTACCTCTTGGACTAATGCTGGCGGCAACGTTAACGCTTCTTCGCCGACCGCTAATTATGTCACTAAATTTTCTGACAGCGATACGATTGCTAATTCACAGATTTTTGATAATGGTTCTGGAGTTGGCATCGGCACCACCACTGTTTCCTCGGCTCGCTTAGTGGTTGATAGCGCCTCAACATATAGCATTGATGCTGGGGGTAAGCCAATGATTAATGTAGGTATATCCGCTGATCCCACCGCTTCTGTTAATAGGAATTATGTAGATTCAGCTATAGCCGGTATTAGTGGCGGCGGTGGTTACTGGATGACGACTGGTAGTGCTATCTATGCTACAAGTACCATGACCAGTGTCGGTGTTGGTACAACCTCTCCAACCGCTCCTTTTGAGGTCTATGGCGGTTTCTATATGGGTGGCGGTAGTGGCGATGTTGATAATAATGGATATGTTAATTCCATCGACGCCTTGATCGCTGCTCAATTTGCTCATAATTTAACTAGCTTAACTCCTTTGCAACAGGCCATGGCTGATGTCGATGGTGACGGCATGGTAACTGATTTTGATGCTAAGAACATCATGAAAAGGTTTGTAAATATTTATAGTAGTCGTAATCAGATGAATACAGAAAGTCGGAGACTCAAAGCTCTCGGGCTTAATTTT
Organism: Patescibacteria group bacterium; assembly: GCA_041651355.1. Taxonomy (NCBI): domain Bacteria; species Patescibacteria group bacterium. Next base: position 159,684 of record JBAZJK010000001.1, read on the forward strand.
GACGGTAGCGGACAAGTAATGATTGGTTATAGCGATTATTCTAATGAGGTGTATATGCGCGATCGTTTTACCGTTTTTGGCACATCTTTAATGGACACAACAGCGACCAGCACCTTTAATCCCTCTAATAGCACCTCAAGTGCCTTGATGCTCACCGGCCCTTATGGCGGAGGCTTGATATTCAAAGACACCGCTTATGGTGGCCTTTGGATGTCTGATAGCGGCCAGACTTTGAATTTTGCCTCTAATGGCAGTGGTAGCGGTTTCGGTAGCACTTACGGCCAAATGGTTTTAAAGAATGGTAACGTCGGCATTAGCACTACTAATCCAACCAGGCCATTGCATGTTGTCGGTAACGTCCAGGTAGATTCTGGTTCCGTAACCGCTGATGCTTTCTACTATAATTCTGACCGGACTTTGAAGAAGGATATTAAGCCGATATATGGAGCTTTAGCTAAAGTTTTGAACTTACAGGGTGTCTCCTTTAAATGGCGCGATAGCGGGGAAGCCAACTATGGCTTTATCGCTCAAGATGTAGAAAAAGTGTTACCAGAGTTAGTGGAAACCGGAGTCGATGGCAAGAAATCTGTCGCCTATGGTAATTTCACTGCCATATTAGTAGAAGCTCTTAAAACTCAGCAAAAGGAAATTGATTCTCTACAGGCTAGGGTTAAGTCCTTGGAAAGCAGCCTAAAATAGTTATCAGTTTGAATTAATCTATCTCTTATGAAGACTAATCGGCCAATTTTTAATCAAAAGATGTTTCTGGCGATGGGAGTAGTTTTAGCTGTCTTCCTAATTATTTTAGTGATCGTCGACATTTCTCGCCGGAGCGGGAAGGAAGCCGCCAAAAAAGTCTATCCAGAGACCACTGATAAGTCGACGGAGCTCGTTATTCCGGTTGGCCGGACCGAAACCGAACCCAGCCCATTCAGGGCAGAGGTGCCAGCCAATACGGTCGTGCCCGAGATGGATTCTGACCCCAAGAAGATAACGGACAAAGAAATCGTGGTTCCGACTTATGTGGCGCCCGCCGCTCCAGGGATTGAAAGCAAGTTCCGGATTTTTGATATCAAGGGGGAGGATAACGCATATAACCCCAGCAAGATCATTGCCAGAGTCGGGGATACTGTTCATGTTAATTTTACCGCCGTTGATAAGGATTATGATATAATCTTTCCTGACTATAGCATGTCACAGCAAGCTAAGATGGGCCAGACCAAAGTTTTAGAGTTCCAGGCCTTGCAAGAAGGTGATTTCTTATACTATTGCCAAGCTTGCGGCGGACCTAATAGTACGGCTGTCGGCCATATAATCATCGTTAATAAATAGTCTTGATAATTAGATTTTTTATATGTTAAAAAAATCTACCATACCAATCAGCTTGATGTTGCTCAGTTTAGTGGTCTTTTCGATAGTCTCCATTAAGACCGCTTTGGCGGCCGGTTACGTCAATGTCACCAATGGCTATCAGATTCTGGTTAATCAGGGGATAGTAAATTTAACCGCCCAGACCCGGAGCATTAATATCGACACTTCGAAGGTGACGACATCATTTTTTATCCCTACTAAGACTGTGGGCGAAGTAGATTCATATCTAGCTAGCCCTTTGCATACAGCCGTGCAGCAAGGGGGTGACACTACTCCGCCGACTTTCACCTTGGTTAGCCTAACCCCGACCCAGAACTATACTTATGCTAGTTTTTCTATTAATGAAAACGGGTATTATAAGTTTGCTCAAAGTACAAGCGGTTATCCTTCCGAGCCTGGCACGGCTTGGATGCCAATGACCGCTAATTCAAATTATCTTGTAAATATCGGCGGGCAGTATAACACCTTCTATTACTACCGTATATTCTATAAGGATGCGGCTGATAATTCTGGCGTTTATAGTGGTACACTGACCACGGCTTCTGACACTCAAGCCCCTAGTATAAGCATTTCTTACGGTCCGGCCCTGTCAAGTACGAATCCACCAGCCTATGAAATAAACTTTTATATGAATGAAAACGGCCAATACGGTTTTGCTTATAGTCCGAGTTCTTATCCAGATCCGGCCACTAACCAATCCGCAACTGCTTACCAGGTCTATAATCATCTAATTGGTGATCAGGCTAATACGGGTTATTATTATACAATAAAAGCTAAAGATGCTGCTGGTAATACTAGCACTCACCAGAATTATGTTGTAACAACTAGCGATACAACTGGACCAGTGTTATCTGAAATCACTGATTCTCCTGGGCATGATCCAGCGACCTTAATTAGTTTTATCTCTGATGAAGCCGGAGAATACCAGATATTATATGCAGCCACTGAAGAAGATCTAATGAATATGGATGAACCAGTATCTTGGGAGACAATGTCTGCGGGCAATAATGGTAAAGAAATCGGTGATGAAACAGTGAATACTAATTTCTACTATATAATTTATGCTCGTGACACCTTGTTTAATACCAGTAACTCAGGGGTACTAACGGTAGGAAGTCCTGGTAGTGATGATGGTAATCCTGATATTTCTATTGTCGGCCAAAGGCCTAGCGCCACTCCGCCAGCCATGGAGATACTGATTCAAAACGATGGCGCCGACGAAACTTTTTATCAACTTTTCTGGTCAATCGATCGTGAGTATATTAATACCTTGAAAGATATTGAACCAGCTAAAAATGGACAAGCCTTAGGTGCTCCTGGTAGATCTATTACCGAATTGGTCGGTGACACCCCCTATACCCATTATTTCTATAGGATATTCACTCAGAATCCGCATAGACCGGAGACCATTAATTCTACTAATAGTTTAGAATTGGACACTGAAGGAGGCGCGGATTGAATGTAGATCTAGTTGGTTTGCTAGGGTTTAGTTTTTATTGTATACTAAGAGTTGATTATTAATTGCATTTAATTATTTTATTACTATGAAAAAAGAAATATCCTTGATCCCCTTAATTCTTTCCTTGTTCGTCGTTATCCTCGTCGTCTTATGCGTCTATTTCGGTTGGCAGGTTAAGCGCCAAGAAACTAGGATCAATAAGTTACAGGCGACCGTAGTGGATAACAACAACAAAGTCAACGCTATCGTCTCTTTCATCAACTCCAGCCTGGCAAGCACTCAGAAGAAGTAATAAAAATTAAAATATAATAGCTTATGCGAACAGAAAAAAATATGAAAAAAGAACTAATCTTTCCTTTGGTCATCGGTTTAATTCTCGGCGTCCTAGTAATGCTCTTCTGGCAATTCAATTCCAAGCTTAACAACCAGAGGGCGATTTTGATTCAATTAGAACAAGCAGTTAGCACTAACACCAAGACCATTGGTGATGTCGTCAATTTTATCAACACGGCTGCTAATCCTCAGGGGGCTAACAATGCTAATCCCAGCCAAAGCACGCCGCCAGCCGAGACTCAAGAATAGCAAAATATCCTTAATTTTAAGCAAAAAACCGCCTTATCTTGGGTGGTTTTTTGAAAAAAAAGATGTTATAATTAAGCCATATCATCTTATATGACTAAAAACGAAGCTAAAGAAAGATTAAAAAAACTGCGGGCAGAAATCGACCGCCATCGCTATAATTATCATGTCCTAGATAAGGAAACCTTGAGCCCAGCGGCTCTAGATAGTTTGAAGAATGAATTATTCAAGCTCGAAAACGAATGGCCGGATTTGATTACGCTTGATTCGCCGACGCAGAGGGTGGCCGGCAAAGCCCTGTCTAAGTTTGCAAAAGTCAGGCACGATCGCCCTATGATTTCGCTGTTTGATGCTTTCTCTGAGACTGATATGTCGGATTGGGAAGATCGTAACCGCAATTACCTGAAGAATCATCCGGCTAAACACCGTCCCTTTGTCTATTATTGCGAATTAAAACTGGACGGCTTGGCCTTAAGCTTGAAATATGATTCCGGCGTCCTAGTATCAGGGGCGACTCGCGGCGACGGCCAAGTGGGCGAAGACGTGACAAACAATATCAGAACGATTGCTAGCATCCCTTTGCGTTTGCATCTACCCGCGATAAAAGATTTGGAAAGTTTAGGCCTCAAGGCAAAGGAGGCTAGTTTTTTCTTGGAGGAAATCATGGTTAGCGGGATAGAAGTACGCGGCGAAGCGATTATGACTAAATTGGTTTTTAATGAGTTGAATAAAAAATATGAAGCTAATGGACAAGCTTTGCTGGCTAATACTAGAAATGGTGTCGCCGGTTCTTTACGGCAACTTGATCCCAAAGTCACGGCGGAACGGAAATTAGATTTTTATGCCTATGATTTAATCTTCAGATCTCCTCGGCTTGATGGACTGATTAAGACTCGCGCCCAAGCCGATGCCCTGGTAGCCTTGCTTGGCTTTAAAACCCTGAAACAGAATCGAGTGTGCCATAATCTGTCTGAGGTTTTTAAATTCCAAAGAAGTATTGGAGAAAAAAGGGAAGCCTTGCCCTTCGGGATAGACGGCGTGGTCGTAAAGTTCAATGAGCTTGATTTCTGGAAAATCTTAGGGATAGTGGGCAAGGCTCCTCGCTATATGATGGCCTATAAATTTTCAGCTGAACAAGCCACTACTGTCATAAACGATGTCATCTGGCAGGTAGGCAGAACCGGTGTTCTTACTCCAGCTGCTATCTTGGATCCGGTTAGTGTTGGCGGGGTGACTATCAGCCGGGCAACCCTCCATAACTTGGATGAGATCAGGCGTCTAGATTTGAAAATCAAAGATACGGTCGTGGTGGAACGCGCCGGCGACGTTATTCCGAGAGTGGTCGAAGTTCTAAAGAAATTAAGAACCGGGAAGGAGCGAACTATCTTAGAACCGCAGCGCTGTCCCCGTTGCGAAGGGCAGGTAGTTAAGCCTAGCGGAGAAGTTGCCTATCGTTGCCAGAATAAGGACTGCTATGCCGTTAACCTTAGGAAAATAATCCATTTTGTATCTAAAGGAGCCTTGGATTTTGTGGGCTTAGGTCCTAAGATCATTGAACAATTTTTAAGCGAAGGCTTGATCAAGGATCCGGCTGACCTCTTCTTCTTGCGCAAGGAAGACCTTAGCGGCTTGCCCGGTTTTGCCGAGAAAAAGATCGATAATATCTTGGAGATAATTAAAAATCGCCGTTTGCTTGATTTAGACCGTTTCTTGTACGCGCTAGGCATCAGGCATGTCGGCGAAAGTAGCGCTCAGAAACTAGCCAACTATTTAGGCTTTTCCGCTCAGACTATCAGCATCAAGGCGCTTTTAGCCCGGGCTCAGAAATTAACTATTTCCGAGTTAGAGGAGCTGGATGATGTCGGTGGAATCGTGGCGCGGAGTATCCATGATTTCTGGCGGGATCGTCACAATTTAGAGTTCTTGGCTAAGCTAGACGGGGCAGGGATAAGGCTCCGGGTGCAGATAGCTGAACACCTCGCCGATCAGCCTCTAAAGGGCAAAAAATTCGTTTTAACCGGCACTTTGCCTAGTTTGACAAGGCAGGAGGCAAAAGATAGAATTAAAGCAGCTGGAGGCCTTAATCAGGACAATGTCGGCCAGGACACGGATTTTTTAATTTTAGGTAGCGACCCCGGCGCAAAATATGAGAAGGCGAAAAAATTAGGGCTTAAGATTTTGGACGAAGCAGCCTTTTTAAAGCTGTTGGAGTAAACAAAAAATCTCCCGAGCGGGAGATCTTTGCGGTTTCACTATAGTAGTTGTATGAGCCGAACTTTAGCTTTTTCAATATAGCAAATTTTATAGCTAAAGTCAATTAACTTTTTGGTGGACCCGCGGGGATTTGAACCCCGGAAACCGAAATGCTAAAGTTCAGTTCACTACCGATAGTCGGGCCCACGAAAAAATATCATAGCATAGAGCCCTTCAGGGAAAATCAAAGGAAAAATAAATTTTTGTTAAATCATATATGTCTCTTAAACTTGCCGAAGTAAAACATATTGCCGACTTATCTCGTTTGGAGCTGAGCCCAGCCGAACTTAAGACCTATGGAGCTCAACTATCATCCGTTTTAGATTATATTGATAAGTTAAAAGAGGTAAAAACTATGCCTCATGATTTTTTAAGCCCAGATTCCGACCTGAATAATATCTGGCGTTTGGACGAGGTGAGGGCTTGGGATAAAAATGAAGTCGAAGCCGCCTTAAAGCAAGGCGATTTAGAGGGGCGTCTGATTAGGGTGAAGAAAGTTTTATAGACAAAAAATCTCCCGAGCGGGAGATCTTTGTAGCTTCACTATTGGTTACCAAAACTTAACTTCATAAATATAGCAAATTTTATAGCCAAAGTCAATCAAGGCCTCGGTGGACCCGCGGGGACTTGAACCCCGGAAGCCAAATTGTTAAGTTTTGGTTCACTACCGATAGTCGGGCCCACGGAAAAATATCATAACATAGAGCCCTTCAGGGAAAGCCGAAGATAAGATAAAATTTTATTAAGACAGTCTATGAATTTAAATAGCTTAAGCATCGCTAGAGCCAGAGAATTATTAGACGCTAAGGAAATTAGCGCCCTGGCTTTGACGCAGGCCTGCCTGGATAGGATAGAAGCGGTCGATGAAAAGATTAAAGCTTGCCTGCTGGTAGCCGAAGTTACAGCTTTAGAAGAGGCTAGGCAAGCAGATAAAAGGTTGGCGGCCGGTGAAAGAGGTCCTTTGCTGGGTATTCCATATCTAGCTAAAGATATCTTGATGACCAAAGGTTTAAATACTACGGCGGCTTCTAAGATTTTAGAAAATTATATCGCTCCTTATGACGCGACCGTCATTAAGAAATTAAAAGAAGCGGGCGCCGTGCTTTTAGGCAAGACCAATCTGGATGAATTTGCCCATGGCGCTTCTACGGAAAATTCGGCTTATGGCCCTAGTAATAATCCTTGGGACTTAGAAAGGGTTCCTGGCGGTTCAAGCGGCGGTTCAGCGGCAGCAGTAGCAGCCGATCTGTGCTTGTTCGCTTTAGGGACCGATACGGGCGGTTCGATCCGTCAGCCAGCCAGCTTCTGCAACTTAGTGGGACTAAAGCCTAGCTATGGCCGGGTTTCCCGTTTTGGCTTGATGGCCATGACTTCTTCGACCGACGTTATCGGTCCTCTAACTAAGACAGTGGAAGATGCAGCGATGGTACTGGAAGCTATTGCCGGTGATGATGACTTAGATGCGACTACCTTAAAAGACAGTCCGGATCATTATGCTAATTTGCTTAATCAGGATATCCGAGGCTTGAAGGTCGGCTGGCCCAAAGAATATTTTACTAAGAATCTAGATAAGAAAATTCTCAGCCTACTAATTAGGGCCAAAGAGGACTTAATCAGGTTAGGGGCGGAAGTTATAGAAATTAGTTTGCCTCACACCCCATATACCGTGCCAGTCTATTATATTATTACTCCGGCGGAAATCAGCTCTAACTTAGCCCGTTTTGACGGAGTCGCCTGGGGTTTGAGCCACGATCAAGCCGAGGATTTGCAGGCTTTCTATAAGCAGAATCGAGGGCAGGGCTTCGGTCCGGAGGTCAAACGGCGGATAATGCTAGGCACCTACACTTTGAGTGCCGGTTATTTCGATGCTTATTACAAAAAAGCCCTAGCAGTCAGATCTTTGATTAAAGCCGATTTTGCTTCAGCCTTTAAAGATGTTGATATTATTTTAACCCCGACTACTCCACACCCAGCTTTCAAATTAGGCGAACAGGTAAATGATCCCTTGGCTATGTATCTTGAGGATATTTATGTAACCGGCGCTTCTTTGGCCGCCTTGCCGGCCCTATCTTTGCCAGCCGGTTTCGTAGACGATTTACCGATCGGCTTGCAACTTATCGGCCCGAGTTTGAGTGAAGCCCGGATTCTCAGCGTTGCCCATCAGCTGGAAAAAATAAATGCTTATAATACTATAAAAGCTAATTTATAAATCTATGCTTACTCTATCCAAAAAAATACTTTGGATTGCTTTAGTGCTAGTTATAGCCATGACCTTTGGCTTTACTTTCTGGGCCATAAGCCTATCCCAGAAGGCTAGCGTTAGCCAGATTAAAGCGATTATCGCCGCTCAGCCGGTGGCGGCTACTTCTGCCCAGACATATCAAGTGGATAAAGCGCCACAGATTCAAGATGGTGATTGGCTCTTGGGTGATAAGCAGGCCAAAATCAGGATGTTTGTGTTTGAAGATTATGCCAGTCCTTACTCAGCAGAATTTAATGATACAGTGGAAAGGCTTAAGTCTGAGTATCAAGATAGAATCGTGTTTATCTTCAGGCCCTTTATCAGCAAAAGCGATCCCTTGTCGGCTCTGGGCAGCCAAGCGTTGGTGTGTGCTGGGGCTGACTGGCTTAGTATGAGAGCTAATATTTTCCGCTTGGTTAAGGAAAACAAGTTGACCGCTGATAGCCTGCAAGCAGCCGCTGTGTCTAAAGAAGATTTTGCTGATTGCCTGGCCGGCTTGCCAAGTTTGGAAAAATCAGCCAAACTAAGTGAGTCCGCTAAGGACTACGCTGTCATTGGAGCCCCCACCATCTTTATTAATGATAGCTTGATAGTCGGTGCTCGGCCCTATGAAGATTATGTTGATAGTAATGGTGATAAGGTTGACGGCCTGAAAACTATCATAGAGAGAATAAAATAATTTTAATAAGCCGTTTACGGCTTATCTGGAGAGGTCGCATAGTGGTCGATTGCGCGCGCTTGGAAAGCGCGTATACCGCAAGGTATCGAGGGTTCGAATCCCTCTCTCTCCGCAGACAGGGACGGAGTGAGTCTAAAAGCTCACTTCGTCTTTTGTTTATGGGGGTTTTCTCCAGTTCGAACCTTGTTGTTTTATCGTTAAGGAGTTTTTGTGATTTTTGAATCGGCTCGAGCCATTTATAAGCTAATATTCCAAGTTTTTTTGGTCCAAAGTTCAGTTCGAGCCTAAATGCAAAAAAATGGATTTATCTTCCTTTTGCCTTATGGTATATTTAAAGTATGAATTTTGTTGAACTAAAAGCCGAATATTATTTATTCAAAAAGGCAGACTTTGGTCGTGTCTATGTTTTTGTTGATTTTGGCAATGTCCGTCCTTGGGCTAAAGAATTATGGCCGGAAGAAAATAAGTTCAGAATTAGCCAGGAAGTAGATATCGCGAAATTGGCAGAAATTATTAATTGGATTTTTCCAATAAAGAGACTATTTTATTACGGCCGTTATTTAGAAAATACAAATTTTCCCAAAGAGCACGATAATAATAAAAAATATCGAGCCTCAATGTTCAGACTAGACAAAGCCAGAAAGAACGGGTTTGAAGTTAAGACTAAGGACATTAAAATGATTCCGCATTATGATGAGTCCGGCGTCTTTTTAAATAAGGTTCCGAAATGTAATTTTGATGTAGAGATAACCATGGATATGATCACTAAATCCGAGAAATATGATACGGTCATGCTTTTCTCCGGCGATAGCTATTTTGGCGGACTGCTTAGTTACTTAAAAAGCAAAGGTAAAAAAGTGATTGTTGTTTGCACTAGGAACAGAATGAGTAAAGAGTTGCAGGCCGTGGCTGATGTGTTTATTCCGGCGGAAACATTGGGCGGCTTTTTAAAGCTTGAAAATACCAGAATAAAAAAACACTCCGCTTGCGCGGAGGTGTGAATACAATCCTAGTATCGTTTAGGGGACGATAGTCTTTCGACTATGATAATATTATATTATATATCAAAAAATTGGTCAATAGCTTAAGAAAATTATGAAAACTGCAATTTTAGACGGTGCTAACATGGACATCGACTTGACTTCCGAGGATAATACGTCCTGGAAGCAAATGAAATGCCCATGGAATGAAGCTGAAGGAAATAATATCCACAAATGTGCTATTAAGAATGTATCTATTTGTGATTATTTTTGCGGTATTCAATATTTAGATAATGTAATTTGTTGCTATCCAGAAAAGAATAATTTAATTGATAGTAAAATAAATAAAAAATCAGAATAATTATAAAAAAGCTCGAATAGCGTCCCTAACACCCCGCATGCGAATTAAGGCAAGCTCTACCGCTTGTCTTAATTTGTATTAGACATAAGGAGGAACAGTTTATTCCTTTAGGTGCAAATACCCCGAGGCGGAGGCAAAAATTCTCCTCTTTATGAGTTGACAAAATAACAATAAATATGCTATATTTATTAATCAATTATTAATTAATTAAAAATATGATGAACTATTTATTACTTTCTGTGGGCTTAGTAATTTTTTTAATCATTTTAGCTGGTATACGAGTTGTTAGCCAAAACACCGTTCTAGTCATTGAATTTTTAGGAAAATTCAAAAGAATCATGAATGCGGGATTAAATTATAAAATTCCACTTTTTGAGAAGGTTGTAGAGAAAATCTCTTTGCGCCAACAAAATTTTGCGATTAATGGCTTATATCCTTCTAAAGATAAAGTTATCATAGATGTTTCAACCAACCTTATCTACTCCGTGGAAAGCAATAGTGACGGCGTTAAAAAATATGTTTACGCCCTATCTGAAAGAAATAAATCTATTGGCGCAATTATCGAAAATTCTTTACGAACTTATATCGCCAAGGAAACACATGAAGGTATTTTAGAAAAAAAGGAAGAATTAGCCGCTCATATTAGAGGCGATTTAGAAAAACAATTTTCTGAATGGGGCATGCTTATCAATAGTTTTCAAATTACGGGAGTCAGTTTTCCGCCGACCATTACCCAAGCTATGTCTGAGGTAGTAGCCTCTGAACAGTTGAAAAAAGCCGCCGAAAACAAAGGAGAGGCCACTAAGATTCAGGCCGTTAAAGAGGCTGAAGCAGAAAGAGAAAGAAAGCGTCTCCAGGGCGAGGGTATAGCCATGGAAAGGGAAGCGATTGCCAGGGGGTTAAAAGAGTCGATCGAAATCGTTAAGGGTTCGACCAATCAAAGCTCTTCCGAGATATTAGCCCTGCTGACATTAACTCAATATCTGGATACTTTAAAAACCATCGGTTTAAATGATAATAGTAAGGTGATTTTTATGGACACCAGTGTTAATAAAACTTCAGATTTATTGCAACAATTGACCGGAGCATTGGAAATTAACAAATCCCAGAATAAAGTTTAAATTATTCTTGATTAGACAGGAGTCAAATATAAAATTAGGACGTCAAAGTTTTTGTCCAATTACAAGAGCCAGATTTCTTAGAAATTCTAGCTAACTTAGCTGTCGATAAAAAAATAAGGACAAGATAAATATTTTTAACAAAAATTTTATGGAACAACCAATGAATAAGCTCCAAGCTAGAAAAAACATTCCGTGGTTCTTGTTGGTAATAGTTATTGTTGTTTTAATGGCACTGGTAGCCGGCGTGATAATTTTTTGGTGGTCTAATCAGAAACAGCTAAGGCCTAATAATGAGATTGACTCTTTACGCACTCAAGTCGGCCAGTTGCAAGAAACTTCTGGCGCAGATTCCTCATTAACACCCGCCCCCATAGCACAGCCAGATTCAAGCAGTGTATTTGAATTAAATAAGAAGGAAGCGGGCACCAAAATATATTATTCTGATAAGTTGGGCATCGGGTTTACATACCTTTCCCTGGATCCTGGATATACGCCGAATATTACCGAAACCGCTACTAAAATCGATCTTGATGGGCAATCAATTGAAGTATTTACAAAAGATCCGAAGCTTACATTAGCAGAGGCTATTAAAGATAATTTTTTGTCAGGTTACGACCAAAAAGATTGTTTTGTGAAAGTTTATGAAACTAATGAGCAGGAGCTCTCAAATTATATCTCGGCTGGGATTTCTTTTCCTGCGCCCAGCGACCCAAGTATGCCTTGGTGGCAAAATTCTGTTAAATGCCCACGGTATTACAGCGAAACTAACGGTTTACAATATTTCCTTATGAATAATGACGTTCCGGACAAGTTTTTATTCGTCAAGCTAGGGCAAGCTTCGTCAGCTTCTGACGGCACTCCGCGAACCCCGGAAGTTGGTTTTGATTGGAGCCATTCCATTCGCATCTTAAAATAGGATCCAGGAAAAAGCCGCCGTTAAGGCAAAAGTTTAAATTTTTAATTCCCATGGTTTAGCCCTATGACTAAGTTATAAGTCATAATTTAGTAATAAAAATCACCTCTTAATAGGGGTGGTTTTTTATTAGGAGACAAATAATTAAAATGTGTTATAATCATAGGACTTATTTTAACCATAACTATATGTCAGACGTCTATCAAAAATCACTTGAGCTCCATTTGGAGCATCAAGGCAAGCTAGAAGTAGCCAGTAAAGTTAGCCTTAACGACAGGGAGGCGCTAAGCTTAGCCTATACCCCTGGAGTCGCCGAGGTTTGCCGGGCTATTGCCAAGGATAAAAGCCAGGCTCGGAGCCTGACGATGAAGGGAAATATGGTGGCGGTAATCAGTGACGGGAGCGCTATTTTAGGTTTAGGGAATCTCGGCCCCGAGGCCGCTTTGCCGGTAATGGAAGGGAAATGTATCCTCTTTAAAGAATTCGCCGGTCTCGATGCTTTTCCTATTTGCCTAGATACTCAGGATGAGGAAGAAATAATCAAGGCGGTCAAGTTACTTGCTCCGGTATTTGGGGGGATAAATTTGGAGGATATTTCCGCCCCTCGTTGTTTTAATATCGAAAAGAGGCTCAAGCAGGAGTTAAATATCCCGGTCATGCATGATGATCAGCATGGTACCGCCACAGTTGTTCTAGCTGGCTTAATTAATGCTTTGAAAGTTAAAGGCTTGGATAAAGCGGAAACCAGGGTGGTAATTAATGGGGCCGGAGCCGCTGGTACGGCTATTAGTAAATTACTTCTGGCCTATGGTTTTAAAAATATAATTATTTGCGATCGCCAGGGGGCTATTTACGAAGGCCGTCCGGGTTTAGATTCGTATAAGCAGGAATTGGCCGCCCTTAGCAATCCAGAAAAAGTCTCCGGTCCTTTATCCCAAGCTTTATTTGGGGCTGATATTTTTATCGGCGTCAGCGCGCCAGGGGTGTTAAACGGCGAGATGATTAAAGCCATGAAGCCTGAACCAATTATTTTTGCCCTAGCTAATCCAGTACCAGAAATCATGCCCGAGGAAGCCAAGCAGGCCGGAGCATTAATCGTCGCTACCGGTCGGAGCGATTATCCCAATCAGATTAATAATGTTTTGGTTTTTCCGGGTATCTTCCGGGGCGCTTTAGATAATATGGTTAAAATGATTGATGCTGAGGTTCTAATTAAGGCCGCCCTTAATTTAGCGGCTTTAGTCCCGGAGCCTCGCCCAGATTTGATCCTGCCAGATCCTTTTAATAAAGAGGTGGCGCCAGCGGTAGCTCGGGCTTTTAGTGTGTCATAGAAGCTTGATAAAAAGGGATTTTTGGGCTATATTGATTATGTTTTAGTATTATTTATTTATATGTCTTACACTTTAATTAGAAATTTATATCAAGACGCTAGTAAGTATTTGGGGCAGAAAGTTACGGTCGGTGCCTGGGTGCGAACGGTGCGTAGCTCTAAAGATTTTGCCTTTATTGAATTAAATGACGGTAGTTTTTTCAAAGGCCTACAGGTCGTTTTTGATACCAGCTTGGATAATTTTAGTGAAATTGAAAAGCTAGGAGTAGGCTCATCCTTGGAAGTGGAGGGGGTGCTCAAGGAATCACCGGCCTCTGGCCAAGCCTTTGAACTGAAGGCAGATAAGATTACTATCCTAGGCGATTCGCCTGAAGATTATCCTCTGCAGAAGAAAAAACATAGTTTTGAATTTTTGCGTACAATCGCTCACTTGCGTGGCCGCAGTAACACTTTCTCCGCCGTCTTCCGTCTCCGTTCCGCTCTTAGTTTTGCTATCCACAAATTTTTTCAAGAAGAAGGTTTTTCCTATGTCCATACCCCAATTATTTCTACCAGCGATGCCGAGGGGGCAGGGGAAGTATTTGGATTAACTACTTTTGACCTTAAAAAAACTTTGCCTAAAGATAAGGACGGAGAAATTGATTACTCACAAGATTTTTTTGGCCGTAAAGCCGGATTGACGGTCAGCGGCCAGCTAGAAGCTGAAACATTAATTAGCGGTCTTAATAAAGTCTATACTTTTGGGCCGACCTTTCGGGCGGAAAATTCTAATACCACTCGGCATGCTTGCGAATTTTGGATGATTGAGCCGGAAATGGCTTTTGCTGAGCTACAAGATGATATGGATCTGGCGGAACGGATGATTAAATATTTGATTCGTTACGTTCTCAAAGAGCTGCCAGAAGAGATGGAATTTTTCAATAAGTTTATTGACGAGAATTTACAATCTAGATTGGAAAAGGTCTTAAATTCCGAATTTATCCGCCTAACCTATACCGAAGCGATAGACAAGCTCATCGCTAGCGGTCAGAAATTCGAGTATCCAGTTAAATGGGGAATCGATCTTCAAACCGAGCATGAACGCTATCTGACTGAAAAGATTTTTAACGCTCCAGTTTTTTTGACCGACTATCCCAAAGACATCAAGGCTTTCTATATGCGCCAGAATGATGATGGAAAAACCGTGGCCGCTATGGATCTCTTGGTTCCGGGCATCGGAGAAATTATCGGTGGTAGCCAGAGAGAGGAGAGATTAGAAAAATTGGAAGCTAGAATCAAAGAATTGGGTCTTAAAGCCGAAGACTATTGGTGGTATCTGGATCTACGCAAGTACGGCAGCGTCAAACATGCCGGTTTTGGTTTAGGCTTTGAGCGGGCGATCATGTATTTTTCCGGCATGGCCAACATCCGTGACGTCATTCCATTCCCGCGTACGCCCAAGAACGCCGAGTTCTAATTTTAAATATTATACCAATGGGAAAAAGGCAATTTTATGATTGCCTTTTTTGTTGGCTTTAGTCTTTTCCTGCTATTTTCCATTTTTGAGGCGGGAAAAGATAAAGATCGAGACGAAAACCAAGAGAGCAGAAGCGAGCCAAGCCCAGGAGATCGAGAAACTGTCAGCTAGATAACCGCTTAACAGTAATCCGAGTCCGGCGCCGAGCTGGGAGATCATGGAGTCAAAAGATAGGACGGTGGCCCTTTGCTCGTCATTGATGCGCCTGTTTAAATAGGCTTGCTTTAGAGGACGCCATAGTCCCCGGCCGACTTCATGGAGCAGGAAGCCGTTTAAAACTGGGTATAGGCCAAGGCCTGAAGCGGCTAGCGCCATACCGATGGCCGTAATCGCTTGTGACCAGATAAGAGCATGTTTTTCCTGTTGAGGATTTTTTCGCCCGACTATCTTCAGAAAGGGTCGAGCTAATTGAGTCCCTAAAAAATTAGTCAAAGCAATCGCGTTGAAGATCCAGCCCATTTTAGCCACGCTGAGACCATAGCCAGAGAAGACTATCGGCCATTGCATGTTGAAGGCTTGGAAGGAGAGGGCTAAGCAGGCACCAAAGCCGATGAGATAGAAGAGACCGCGATGACGGTAGCCATATTGCACGCTCTCATGAGCGGTTTGGTGGATGGCTCGAAAGTTGAATTTGAGCTGTTTGTGGTGGGCGCCGTTTTTAGGTAAAGCCAAATGGATATAGATGCTGACTATCAGCATGCCCAGAGCGCTGGCCAGCCAAGGATAGCTGAGATTGAAAGAGCCGAGCCAGGCACCGCTTAAACTCCCCAGCATCAACCCGACCAGACGATAGCGGCCTTCTTTTTCGTAGATTTTTTCCAGATCGCCGGTGTAATTAGCTCGTTTAAGTGAATCAACCATCCAGGCCTCCAGAGCTCCGGAAATAAAGGTGCTGCCGAAAGCTCCAATTATTTCTGCTAAGACGAATATCCAGAAATTAGGCGACAGAAAATAGATGAGGAAGGATAGGCTGAGAATCAGGCAGCCGATGATAATAGATTTTCTCCGTCCAAATACATCAGCATAGGCCCCAGTGGGAATCTCCAGGATGAAGCAGCTTGCCATATAAGCCAGATTGATAAGATTGATCTGGAGATAGGACAAATGGTGCTCTAACAGGAAGAGCTGGTAGGTAGCAAAAAAGAAAGATTGCGCTAAAATAATTCCGCCAGCGCTAAATAAGTAGATGCGGGTAATTTTTTTAATCATAAGACCTCCGTTCTTATTTTGTTTGTTAATGAGCTTCAAAAAAGCCCGGTCGATGACCGGGCTAGGATGAATTTAGAGTCTTATGTGTGCGTTTAGCTGTGGTTATATCCATAAGAATTTAAAGCCATACTAGACCGGCCATTATCGAAGATTACATAAAAACGGCCAGTTTCTAACATCCAGGCGTAGTTTGGCTTTAAATTGTGTTGGTTGTTACTTATCATATGCTTATATAGTAATATACGGGAAAGAATAGTTTTTGTTACAGTTTTCTATTGTTTTTATCAGGAGCGCAGTCTATTATATTAATAAGACTTAATTTATGAAAATTACTTGGTTAATTCCCACCACCGGCTTAACTGGTGGCGTGAAAGTTATTTTTGAGCATGCCAACCGTTTGCAACGGCGTGGGCATCAAGTGACTTTAGTGTATCCCTATATTTTACCTCTACGGCCAACATCAAAGATGATTATCTTTGGTTATTTAAAAATGCTGCGGCGTTTTTTTATCTCTTTATTTAAAGGGAAGGGGATTGGTTGGTTTAATTTAGATAAAGGAGTGATTTTAAAAAGAGTTAGAGATCTATCAAATAAGAATTTACCTGATGGAGATATTATTATTGCCACCGCTAACGAAACCGCCGATTGGCTGAATATTTGTGCTGCTTCTAAGGGTAAAAAATTTTATTTTATCCAAGATTATGAAACCTGGACGAGAAACGAAGCCCAGGTAGATGCTACTTGGCGGATGCCATTTAAGAAAATAGTTATTTCTTCTTGGTTAAAGGATTTGGCCAAAGACAAGTTTCATGAGCCGGTAGCTGGATTAGTTTTCAATGGCGTTGATTTAGAAACATTTACGCCCAAAGATTATACAAGAGAGAGTAGACGGGGAAAGATAAATATTTTAATGCTCTATCACGTTTTTCCTAAGAAGGGTTTTATTGATGGACTTACCGCTTATAATAAAGCTAAGGAAAAATATCCTAATCTAGAATTATCACTTTTTAGCGTTTATCGTCCCAGACAAGATGTCCCAGCTGATGCTAAGTTCTATTATCGCCCGAGCCGAAGCCAGCTGAAAAATTTATATCAGGCAGCCGATATCTTTTTATGGCCTAGTCGTGTTGAAGGTTTCGGCTTGCCTCCACTTGAAGCAATGGCCTGCGGCACAGCCGTTATTACCACGGCCACCGGAGCCGCTTTTGATTATGCCAGAGATGGTGAGAATGCGGTAGTGGTATACCCATCCGATATTAATGCCATGGTAGACGCTTTGGAAGACTTGATTAAAAATTCAGAGAAGAGAACTTCGCTAGGAGCGGCGGCCGCTAAGATGGCGCAAGAATTTTCTTGGGAGAAGAGTAACAGTAATTTAGAGAACTTATTATTAAGGAGTTAATTTAATTTTTAAAAAAGGCGCTTTTTTGTTGTAGCGCCTTTTTGTATATTATTTTTTTTCTTTAATTTTTTTAATTATCTCCTTCGGATGCCTGACAAAAAACATTAATCTAGGCCAGAAGGCATCACTTAAGCTCCAATTTAGCCCCCAAGAATTCAAGCAACCCGGGCAATGTTTAGCTGTGCAACGAGCCTTTGCGGCCCCTGGGTTATTCCAGATTTCAGCGAAGCTTTGTCTGCGAGCATTGCCAATTTCCATATCCCAATGAGTAAGACAGGGAACAACGGTGCCGTCACATTTCATCACAAAGAAAGTATTGGCAGCGAAACAGCGGAATTTAATCGATTTATTTTCTAGTAATTTTAACCATCTTTCGCGTGTAGTACTTTGCACTTGCTTGGAAACAGCGTCTTTCATTTTTCTCTGTAGTTCTTTGCTGCTGCCATCTTTGTCGTTACCATAAAAAGATGATTGGTTATACCACTGAACCATTAATTCTATACCTAAGTTATCAGCGTATTTTTTAACATCTTCCCAACCATCAACCGTTAATTCTGATAGAGTTAAGCCAATAATAAGGGAAAGGTTTTTGGGATATTTGTTTTTTAGTTCTTTTAAGCCCTTTAAAAGTCGGTCAACTTTTTGGAAGTTACCCGGGACGCCTCTAATCTTGTCGTGTTTGTCGCCCAATCCGTCGAGTGAGACCCCGACATTTAGTTTGATTCCAGTTTTGGCTCCGTTTCTAAGGATTTCTTCAACGATACTGATTGTTTTGTCAGGAAGTAATCCGTTGGTGCTTAAATCTAGGTGGGCTTTAGGCAGAAGTTCGTGTTGTATTTTAACTATCTCAGTAATTTGGGGATGTAAAATGGCTTCGCCCCCAGAATTAATAATCGTTTCAACTTCATTGAGTAGGGGGTCGCTAAATATTTTTCTGATTTCATCTATATTAAGAGGCTTGGGGCAATTAGGTTGAGACCAGATGCTGCAATGAGTGCAGTGAGAATTACAGTTGTCAGTTACTTCAAACCATAGCCGCCTTGGTTTCATTGGTTTGCCGATTATTAGACGCCAAAGATTGCGATGACCATCAGTAAATCTTTTTAAACCTTTTCTAATCATAGTATTTATATAAAATAAGAAAAATTTGGTGGTTTTATGTCCACATTTTTCTTTATTTTTTAATAATTAACTTTTTTTATTTTTACTGCTTCAATAAACATGACGCCACTTTTAGGCTTGCTGATAATGGCAATTGGATAAATTAGGGACGCTAGAAATGACGGCGCGAATTTAACCCCAATAAAACGGGCAGTCCGGTAAACCGTTTTTTTAGTAATATGTTTTATCTTTCCTGGTATGCCTATTTTCTGTACGTTTCCGTTTGTCTGGTTGTTTGTTTTCGCAGTTGCCTTGAAACGTCTAGCTTGTTTAAAGTGTAGCTTGTCAGCTAAATATTCTAAGATTATTTCCCTGAGTTGGCCATAACTATTAATGTAGTCCGTCCTTATAACAGAAAATCCATGCAAAGATAGGGCTTTGCTTAGCGATGCTTGATCCCATCGGCTAAGGTGATGTAGCGGAAAGTCCCACTTCGCCCAGTTAGGACGGAAGCGTTCTCGCGAGGGCAGGCTTATAAAGAGTTTTCCGCTATCTTTTAGCCAAGGCTGAATAGCGTCTATTATTTCAAAAGGATCATCTGTGTGCTCGAAGACTTCAAACATTGTTACATAATCCATCTCGGTAAGTTTTGGTTGGCCTAAAAACTCTTCAATTTTTCCAGCTTGGAATTTGATTGATGGAAAAAAATTTTTCGCAATTTCAATAGCGGCGCGGTCAATATCAACCCCATAAGCTTCTCCGCCTCGTAATTTTAGGGCGTTCAAAAATTCGCCAGTGCCGCATCCAAGATCCAGAGCAGTAAATTTTTGCGGTAATTCTACTGTTTTTAAAAAGTGCTGGTGATAACAATGTGGATGACGAGGTTTCGCCTCGTCTTTTTGATTGTAGGTATCACCCTGTTCATACCAATTTCCGCCCGGATGGAAGAAGGGAAAAAAGAATTGTCCCTGACAATTTGCGCATTCGTATAATGAAAATTCCCCATTTTTGTTTTTTGTGTCTAAAATGAAAGAAAAATTATTTTGACTACAAGCAGGACAGGGCTTATTTGCTTCTTTTAGTGGCATATTATAAAATATATTAGCTTAATAATTATATTGTATCATTGGCAAAAAGGCAAACTAGCTAGTTGTTAACATATGCAGGAAAATTTTTGGCGCTTAATTTATCGTTTAACACCTTTATCGTGGCATCAGTATTTTGATCAGTCGGGTTGGAGGCGTTATTTTGGTAACACTTCTTGGCTTTTTTTGGCCCAATTGGTTTCTTTGGTTATATCTTTTTTTATTGGAGTTATTATTGCTCGTCGTTTAGGTCCGGAATTATATGGTACACTAAATTATGCCTTAAGCCTAACTACTATTTTGGGCATATTTTTTTGTTTCGGCATTGATGCGGCCATGAATAGGGAATTGATTAAATATCCCGAAAAAGAGAAGTCTCTTCTAGGGACATTCTGGGTTATTAAGCTATTGGGCGGGTTCTTGACTTTGGCTTCGGTTATTTTTATTTCTATTTGGAAGAATTTTGATGTATTAACTTTTAGTTTAGTGGTATTATTTGCCTTTGTATTTATAGGGCAATCATTTAATGTAATTACTCTGTTTTTTCAAGCTAGAGTTGAGTCAAAAAAATCATCTTTAGCCCAAATTGGTGCTAGCCTGGTGTCATTATCATTAAAAATCATTTGGCTATTTTCTTCGCTAAATCTTTTAGTCTTGGCGATTATCTATTTATCCGACGTCATTTTTAATAGTCTTTTTTTGATTTTATATTATCGTCGTGGGTCTGGCAGTCTACGCCAATGGCGTTTTGATTGCAAGGTATTCCGAAACATAATAACTTCGGGGGGCTTGTTGATGTTTTCTGGAGTAGCTATTTTGGCTATTTTGAAGATTGACCAGGTAATTATTGGTCAATTTTTAGGTAAGACGGAAGTTGGGTTCTATGCTGTAGCTGATCGTTTAACTGAGGTCTGGGATTTTATACCACGCCTAATTTGTTTGTCTCTATTTACAGCTATTATTAATGCTTATCGGACAGATATTAAGCTTTATCGTCGTCGTGTCCGTCGTCTTTACCAGCTGATGCTTGTTTTATCAATCAGTCTTACTATTTTGATTTTATTAATTTCCCGTCCGTTAATAATGATGTTATTCGGTCCAGAGTATGAGCCGTCGGTAGCTGTTTTAAGAGTTTACGTTTTGTCTTTGCCTGGTATTTTTTTGTTTACTGCCGCAAATCAGCGTTTAGTAGCGGAAAATAGAGAAAAGATTATTTTATTAGCCAATCTTTCTGGCTTAACTCTTAATATTGTTTTAAACTTTTTATTTCTACCTCGCTTTGGTTTAATCGGTTCTGCTTGGGCGACAGTAGTAACTTTTACTTATTTAACTATCTTTATGGTTTTTCGTCCCACCCGGCAACAGCCTAATGGGGCAGCTTCTTTAGTAGAGCCGGATAAGACTCGTGATGTCAATAGTATCTCGTTTTAAGATTTTAACATTTCCCATTTCCGGCAACATCGATCGGCCGTCAACTAGTCTGTTTTGACTGATACCGGGAACATAGAACAGGTTAGTATTAACCAGGCAGGAAACGGGTTTATCTAGAGCGATAGCTAGGTGAGCAGCGAAAGACTCTAGGCCGATAAAGCCCTGGCAACCCTTAATGAGGCTGGCCAGCTGTCCTAAGTCTAGATCACTACGAACGAGAAAGCGATTATATATTTCATTTTGGCCTCTTAGGCCATTTTTTATTTCTTCCAGCCACCCCGCTTGTTCTTTTGTTCCGCTAGCGATGATAATTTGTCCTGGATTTTTTTCTAAAAACACTCGAGAGAATTCTATCCATTTTTTCTTTTCCCAGGTCTTTTCCGGATCAAAGGAAACTGGTGCTAGCACCCAATAGGGAGCGTCTATCTCTTGAGCTAATTTTTGGAAGTTGAAAAACTGTCCTCGCGCTTCTGTGTTCTCTATGATTGTTTCTGCAACCCCGATGGCTCTTAGCAGATTCTGGTAATTTTTTTCTTCCCAAGACTTTAGGTCATAGGGCACGATAATATCAGCTAAATCGCTCAGCTGGCTGATATCGAAAGCAACCAAGGTTTTTCCTAATTTCCGGGCTAAGCGATTACTGCTCGGCCAGAAAGCGCGGCCGTTGATAACCAGGTCATAATCATGATCTATTTTAAGCTTAGAATAGTTTTTAAATATTTTAGACAGACTCATCCTTTGTCTGCCGGGGATATTGTTGAGGAAGCGGTTATTCCAGTGGTATATATTGTTAACGTTTGGATTATCTTTTAGGACGGCTTCATTTTTGGGGTTGATAAGATAATCGATATGGCTAGCTGGCCATTGTTTTTTGATGGCCGGCAAGAGCCAGGTGGAGAATAAGAGGTCGCCCAACTGATCAATCTTGATAATTAGTATTTTAGGTTCAGCGGGCAAACGATATTCTTTCTTCTTCCTAAATAATGATATCAAGTCGCTGATTATTTCTATAGGCCAGTAGGCCAAAAACCACAAAGCTTTGAAAATCTTGATTAGCTTCCGGATGCGGCTTACTTGCCAGTATGAAAGATTGGCTAAGAATTTCTGCCACAACTTCTGATGTTTTTTGATCAGTAAATTAATGGTCATAGCGATGGATTAAGGAATTGAAGTCTTGGGCGACTTGTGTCCAAGAGTAGTGTTCCAAGTTTTTTTGGCCGCGGGAGATTAATTCTTGTCTTAGCTTATCATCTGAACTGATTAAAGATAGAGACTCTTTGATGGCCGGTATATTTTTAGGATCGACTAAATAGGCGCCTTGACCGCAGATCTCGGGAATAGAAGAACTGTTACCCCCTAACACCGGAGTATTGAGAGCCTGAGCCTCGAGGGGCGGCAAGCCAAAGCCTTCATACAAAGACACAAAAGCTAAAGCCAAGGCGTTTTTGATGAGAGCCTGCTTTTCATTTTCAGTGATAAAGCCGGTGAAGATTATTTGGGAAGAAAATTGTGACCAAGCCCCATCTTCCTTAACCAGACTGGCTATCTTTCTGATTCCTTCATCCTGCTTGCCGGCGATGACTAAATAATATTTTTCCGCTTCATCTCCATTATCCACTAGAAATAGTCTGAAGGCTTCCAGTAGGCGATCTAAATTTTTGCGATAGTAGCCGGCGCCCAGGTAGAGCCAATATTTCTTGGGTTGGCGGTTTGCGCTGAGTAATTGGAACTTATTTAATACTTCAATCTCTTCGGTTTCAGATATTTCTGGAAATTCCGGCGCTCCTCGAGAAATGATGGCGATTTTTTCTTTAGGGACTCGCATTAGATCCACGATTTCCTGGCGGGAGAATTCAGAAATAGCGGCCAGCCCCAGGGAAAAATACTTGGCGGACCATAAGGCTAGTTTCAGGTATAGACGGAAGATGCCGCCCGATGATTCTTCACGGTAGCGGAGGAAGGCTAGGTCATGGATAGTAACTATTTTTTTACGCCAGAATAAGGGCAGGGCGAGCGAAGGGCAAAAGAGGACGTCTACCTTTTCTTTCTTTAAAGCTTGGTTGAAAGATAATTGTTGATATAGAGCAAGCTGGAACCGAGAGAGCCTAGGAAAATTTTTATTTATCATCTCTGCTCGAGGATTTAAATCCTTAAATAGTTCGCTTGATTTTTGATTGGTAAATAAAAGCAATCGGTCCTCCGGGCCGATTTGTAGATGCTCAAGCAGATTAGCGGCAAAGATTTGCAAGCCGTTTACTTCAGTATAGGGGATGAGATTAAAAGCAATTATCATTTTTTTAGCAGTTTGATGGTTTTATAGGGAAGGCGAATAAAGCGCATAATCAGACTTGCCAGTAGTCCATAATGTTTCTTAAAAAAATAGTTTTGGGAAAAATAGTAATACCGGCGGCGGGAGCGCTGCCTGGCTGGACTCTTGCCGCCATAATGGATGAGGCTAGCGCTTGGACAAATTACCACTAAGTAGCCTGATTTTCTAGTGCGCAGACAGAGGTCAGTGTCTTCCAGGTAAAGGAAAAATTTTTCATCCCAGCCTTTAATGCTCATAAAAACATCACGTCTAATGATTAGAGCGGCTCCGCTCACCCAGTCTGTTTCCCAATAATCAGCTTTCTTGCTTCGTAGCCAATTGGCTTTGGTGTTTTGCAGGAATAAGTTTTTAAGAGTCTGCTGCCGGCCGCAGGCGCCGAATTGCCACTTGCCTTCAGGGTTTAGCACCTTAGGCGCGAGCACTCCTATCTCCGTTTTACTTTCTAAAAGTTGTTTCAGCGGCGGCAAGATATTTTCTTTTATCTCCGTATCACTATTTAGAAAAAAAAGATATTTCCCCTTGGCTATTTGGGCGCCCTGGTTGTTGGCGCCGGCAAAACCACGGTTAGTATCATTTTGGATAAATGTGAGGCGCTCCTGAAATTTTTGCTTAAGCCTTGGAGCGCTATCATCATTTGAACAGTTATCTATTAAAATAATTTCCCAGCTCTTATCATTTGGCAAATAATTAAACAGGGAATCAAGACAATTTCTGCTTAAATCAAGAGTGCGATAGTTAATGATGATGAAAGAAAAATCCATAGGCTTAGCGGCCGCTTCGGCTGAGAATGATAGCTAAAGTCTTTAGAGCGATCGTTGCGTCCAAATAGAGGGAGCGGTGTTTGAGATAGAATAGATCATATTGTAGTTTTTCCCAGGTATCTTCCAGAGAGGGCGAATGGTATTGGCCAGAGATCTGGTCCCAGCCGGTTAATCCCGGTTTGATAAGTAGGCGAGTACGATAGAAAGGAATTTCTTTGCTTAGATATTCTGCTAGGTCCGGCCTCTCTGGCCGAGGACCGATGAAGCTCATTTCTCCTTTTATTATATTAATCACTTGAGGAATCTCATCGATCCGGGTCCGCCTCAAAATCCGTCCGCTAGCAGTTACGCGGTAGTCATTTTCCAGGGTAGGAGAGAAATCATTGCCGCTCACCCGCATGCTTCGGAATTTTATCAGTCGAAAATTTTGGCCATTCTGCCCGAGCCGATTTTGGCAAAAGAAGACCGGTCCGCGGCTGTTGATTTTGATAGTCAAAGCGACAAGCGGCCAGAAGGGCAGACTGATGGTGAGGATTATCAGGGCTAAGATAAAATCGAAGCCGCGCTTGAAAATAACGAAGGCATTCTTCTGTCCGGAGTTCAGATTATCTATGAACCAGGACTGGTCGATATCTTCGACCGGGATTTTTCCGGTCAGGAGTTCATAGAAGTCAGGGAAGTTGAAGTAATCAAGCTTGCTGGGGAGGCAATCGAACAACGCTTGGTTTAATTTTTCCGGCGCCCCTAGATTATCAGCTACCACGATCGTCTTGATATTTTTTTCCTGCACCAAAGCCGGGAGATTATCTAAAATACTAGCATCTTTGATGATGATAGCCGCCTGATAGCCCCAATGGGGGTGTTCTTTGAGGCTGTTGATCAAATTGGAAACCGAACGCTTGTCGCCGATGATAGCTAGATTGTTTTTGGGCAGGTAAGTCTTGATGATGAAGTTAAATAGTAGCCGCCAGGCGAGGAATAAGGCTAAGAAGATCAGGATGAAAATTAAGAGGTTAGTTTTAGGGGCGATATCTGATTTTACATTGAGATAGAAATAGGCAGTGGACAGGGAACTGGCGACTAAGGTCGAATTGATGAGGAGACGGTTAAAACGGCGGCCGGAACTGACCACATTCAGGTTGTACAGGTTATTGATATAGAAAACTAGGAGCCAGATCGGGAAGACGACTAAGAAATGGGGCCAGTGTTTCTGCCAAAGGAGGTTGATATCCAGGCTTTGATAGCGCAGGACTAAGGTCAGGTAAAGGGCGAGATTTAAGAGGAAAATATCGCCTAAGAGTAAACAGAGCTTTTTTAATTGTTTAGTCATGTAAGAAATATAGCAAAAACTTGGTGAAAAATCAATTTATATTGACATTTTTAATAAAATATGATATATTATTAGGTTAGTAATTAAACTATGTTAATATCAATATTTATTATTTTAATATTAGCTAAATTATATCATATGCTGACTAGAAATAAATCTAAAGCCTTAGTATTCTTCTTGGCCTTTCTATTAACTGGCCTATTTTTAGCCCGTCCCGCCTCGGCTTTGAGTCCGGCGATCCGCCAAGTGAAAACTCCAGATAACCCTGGCGTTTATTATCTTAACCACGCCAGCCAGACCAAGAAACTTTATTTGAACGAAGCGGCTTATTTGAGTTATGGCAACCATTGGTCGGATGTGAAGGTGATTAGCCAGGAAGAGTTGAACCGTTGGGCCAATGCCGTCTTGGTTAAAAGCGAGGCTAGCCCGGATATTTATTATATCCGAGGGGGACAGAAGGCTTTGATTGCCTCTAGCTCGGATTTGCTTAGCTTCAACTTGAGCAAGGAGCCGATCATTACGGTCAGTCAGATAGATTTAGATCAATATATCTTAGCTTCTTATAGCGATCTGGGCTTAGTCGCCAACAATCCTAATCCTAACTTTAGTAACCAGCCCGTCGCTCCGGTTTTAGCCTCTTCCACCTTAGAGATTTCTTTTGATAAAGTGACCAATAATACTAATAACAATATTTTAGCCGGCACTAACAGCAATCTGATCGGTGTCCTTAACCTAAAAGCCGGCGCTAATGACGTGGCCATCAAGACTCTAAAAGTCGATGTTACTGGTGTCTACGAAAATAGTTTAATTGATAAAGTATATATTACTTTAGAAGATTATAAGATGGTAGAACGCTATTCCCACTTCCATGACCGCCAGCTAGAGGTTAATTTTCCTGATGATCCCTATTTGATAAGCGCTAATAACACCAGGACTGTCAGGGTTTGGGTGAATCTTAAACCTTGTACCACTAATTGCGGTAATCAGAGCTTACGGACGGAAATAAAGAGCGCGGCTAATATTGATAGTAACGCCTCTGTCTCTGCTAGCTTGCCGCTTGTTTCTAATTATCTTGGGATCATATCGGTTCCCAATCTCTTGGGCCAAGCTAAGATTGAAGAACAGTCAATCGCTTCTAATACTAGCGGTATAAATATGGTTTTAGGGAAATACCTTTTAAGCGAAGAATCAGGCCAAGAAGAAGTTTATTTAAAAGAATTAGTTTTAACCAATCAAGGTTCAGCTGGCACCAGAGACTTGCAGAGCTTTCGTCTGCAACAGGGCGATACGATCATTTCTCGGGTCAGTACGATGTCGGATAATAAGATTGTCTTCAAGGTTAATTATTGCCGCATTAGCAAAGATAAGCCGGTAACCCTGATGGTTTTTGGCCAGAAATCTCCGGATTTCAACTCCGGCCAAACCCTCAACTTGGATGTTTCCAGTGCTTGGCTGGTCGGTAAGAATATCGGAGTTTCTCTTAATCCGGTGATCAATAATTTAAACGAAACTAAGATTATCAATTAAATCATAGATAATATAATAAAATAAGGGCGATTTCGCCCTTATTTTTTATTGGTTTTTTGTTTTTTCTTTGCTATAATTAGAGGGTGCCTCGGGATTTTTGTCTTCCCGGGCCGATCAAATATTTTTATGTCCAAGAAAATACAAAGAATTTTATTTTTGACGTTTTTTTTAGTTTTGCTTTTCGGTCTTAGCCTGACCGCCAGGGCGGAAAGCTGCGATATCGATATCGATTTCATCTTGCGTGACCCAGACGGCAATTTCATTCCCGGAGCCAGCGTTGATATTTATCGCCAGGTGGTAGATGCTAATGGCTATCATAAGCCGGGGGCGCGTTTGGCTGGGGCTAAAGTCAACGCGACTCTGGGTTCGGCTTTAATCCACTACCGCGACGCTGAAGGCGGCGGAACGATTGTCGCCCAAGTTAAGACGAATAATAATGCTAACAGCTACTTCTATTTCTATGACCTAAGTGCGGCTTGCGGTGATAACAGTTTTGACGAGGTATTAAGCGGACTGAATGTCGTTTTGCGCGATGCCGAGGGTAATCTGCAAAAAGACGCTAAGATCAACGTTTATACCCAGAAATATGACGCTGATAATAAGCCGGTACGGGAACGTAAGGACCTGATCGCTACCTTGAATACTTCGGTTATCGGCGAAGCTAAGATTTACGTCCCCCAGGGGAGCGTAAATAGCGTTGACGGCCGTGGTTCAGATTATTACGTAATCGAAATCGTCCGGCCGAAAGGTACTTTTTTCAAGTATGACCTAGGGGTTGTCGCCGGCGCTATGACTAACACGGAATATTTTTTAAGCGCTTTGCGGGCGAGTTTCACTAGTCCGGACGGATCCTTCTTTCCCGGTAAGACCAAGGTGGAAGTTTTTAAACAAACAACCGATGCTAATAACCAGCGCCAGAAAGGGAGCAAGGTTGGGGAGTTTTATACGGATGACAGCGGCACCGGTACTTTTGAATATCCCGCCGGCCTCTATGTCGCCGGCCTAATTGGCAAGGATGGTAAATATCAATATTTCTGGGACCTAGAAATCGAAGACCAGAAGTTAGCAGAATACGATCTTTCCTCGGATACTAATTGGACGCCTAATGCTGGCGCCTGTGAAAGCAATTCCACTTTTACTCTGACTGTTGGGGATTACCGTAACCAGCCTTTAGCCGGTTTAAAATTCGAGCTCTATGAACAGTCGGCTAACCTAAATGGCCAAGCGGCCCCTATCGGCCAGCCGGTGGTAAAAGGCGTCATCGATTCCGGCGGACGGGCGATTTCTACCTTCAAGCCGGATTCTCGTAAGACCTATGCTTTAAAAATCTACGATAAAAGCCCGAATTTCGGGGAATTTTGGTTCTTTAACGCCGTGAAGTTCGTCTGCGGCTATGACCGCAATCTCAGCAAGAATCTGCCTGGGCTCAAGATAGTCTTGCGCGATTCCTTAGGACGGCTCAAGAAGAATGCGGATATTTCTATTTACACTCAGCAGTTAGACGCTGATGGTAATCCGGTTAGGGATAAGAAAGATTTGGTGGCTACTCTGAATACTGGTTCAGAGGGCCAAGTTAATTTATATGTGGCTTCAGCCCATCCCTATGATTTGGAAAAACCAGGCGTCTATGTTTTAACGACGGTCGGTGATAAGAATTCTCAATTCACCCTCTATAACGTGAAAGCGAATGCTAACCAGGATACGGTCGTTAATTTCAATCTGAGCGAAATTTTCGTGACCGCCAAGAATGCTTCCGGACAGCTCCTGGCCAATCAGGAGATAAAATTATACGAACAGACCCAGTCTTCCCAGGGCAGGGCTTTGGGGCGGCTTATTACTCAAGGCAAGTCTGATAAAAGCGGGGTGTGGCGAGTAGAATATCCGGCCGGGAGTTATGCTTTAGTTATAAAAGATGACCTTAAACAGGATAATGTCTTTTGGGATCTCAAGATGCAAGATGGCATTTCTAACCGTTTCGTTATCAACGCTAATTTAACCCAGATAAGCATCAATAATTCCCAAGTTATAAATTTGTCTTCAGCTTTAAATCTCAAGGTTTTCGCTTTAACTAACAGCGGCGGTAACTCCTATATCAAAGGCAAGGAATTGGGCGCTCTAGCTTTCAAGAATGGGATTAACAATCGTTTCTCGATCGCTAATGGCTATTATCTGGTGTCCTATGTTGATAGCAAGAATAAAGTGGAATACGGACAGCCTTTAGGCGCCCAGAATGGCAAGTTGCAAAAAATTACCTTAAACCTTAAAGCCAGTAGTCGGATTACCGGCGACCAAGTCTTTACTTTAAGCCCGATTCCTTTAAGTACGGCAAGCAACGTCACGCCCGCCTCATCTGGTAATCCGGCTGCTTCTGGTTCCACTGGCGCCGTTAACACGGCTTTAGCTAATAAATTAAAGGGCTATATCCTTTTACAAATAGAAAATCAGGGACAAGCTTGGTATGTTAATCCTAAGACTGGCAAGCGCCGCTATCTAGCCAACGGTCAGGCAGCTTTCAACCTGATGCGCTCTTTGGGTCTGGGCATCAGCGACGCTAATTTGCGCAAGCTGCCGGTCGGTTTGGACAACCGTTTCTATGGCAATTTCGAAGATAGCGACGGCGATGGATTGCCCGATGTCCTAGAAAGGCCCATTGGTACCAGTGTGTTAAACAGCGATACCGACAGCGATAGTTTCTTGGACGGCCAGGAAGTGGCTAACAGCTTCGATCCTTGGCGGTCTAACCAGCGTTGGCCTCTGGATGTTAAATTAGTGGAAGCTGTCAAAGGGAAAATATTATTACAAGTTAATGCTGCCGGCGAAGCCTGGTATGTCTATCCTAAGAACGGCAAGCGCTATTTCTTAGCTGATGGAGCGACTGCTTTTCAGATTATGAAATATCTGGGTTTAGGGGTGAGTAATCAGGATTTAGCCAAAATACCGGTGGAAGAATAATATGGCAAAAACTCCTCTCCCAACTAAGACGCTAGGAGGAGCGTGGCCGGCTTTAGGCAATCAAGCAGCGGTTGATTTTTTAGCAAACAATATTAGCAAGGGAAAAGTGGCCCAGGCTTATATCTTCGCTGGACCGGCGGATTTAGGGAAATTCAGCCTGGCCACCGCCTTCGCCCGTAATCTTTTAGCGGCCGACTCTTCTTTAGCAGCTGATTTCTTGGATCGTCCGCAAGCCGATGATCGTTCCGATTTTTCTGGTTTAAGCGGTGATATCCATATTTTGCAACTTGAAGAGGGTAAGAAGAATATCAGTATCGAACAGACCCGGGCCTTCATTAAGATTTTGAGCCTGAGTTCTTTCCTTAATTCCTATAAGATTGGGATTATCCGGGAAGCTGAGAAGTTGAGCTTGGAAGCGGCTAATTCCTTGCTTAAGACCCTGGAAGAATCGCAGCCTAAGGTGGTAATTATTCTTACAGTTAATGATTTAACCGCTTTACCGGCCACCTTAGTATCCCGTAGTCAGATCCTTTATTTCCATCCAGTCAGTTCGGATTTGATCTATGATTTTCTGGTCAAGAGTGAACAATGCGACCGTAATTTGGCTCGCGATTTGGCTAATTTGGCTGCCGGTCGGCCTTTAAGGGCTTTAATGTTTTTTCAAGATAGCGAGGCTTACGAGAATTATCAGGCTATAGCCAGGGTCTTCTTGAACGCTTTTAACCAGGATTTGAATCAGCGCTTGGCTGCTTTAGCCGCTGTCTTCCCAAAGAACTACAGCGAGCTTGATCCACAGAGCGGCGCCAGAGCCATTTTAGAAATTTGGCAGAGTTTGGTCCGTGACCTTTTGCTAATCAGCCTGGAAGCAAAAGAGCTGGTCCAACATTCTGCCTTGGCGGCTGAGCTCCAAGCGGCTAGCGCCAGTTTAGGGGATCCGAGCAGCGAGACGGCTCGACTTTATCTGGTCGGCCTATTGGAAAGGATAAGGACCGGCCAAAGTTATCTGGCTTCTTATGTCAGCCCCGTAAATGTTTTAGAAAATATTTTGCTTAATTTATAATTTTAGAAATATGCATAAATCAATTTTAAAAATCAGCCTGCCACTTCTGCTTTTGCCTCTAGTGCTGTCAGGTTGTTCCTTGTCTTTTAACTCTGACCAGGGAGTGGAGAAGAACATCCCCGACGGCGGCGTCTATGTCTCCACTAACCGCGGCGACGCCTGGAAACAGATGGCGACCGTGCCGACTGTCGGCGGTAAAAAATCCTTAGTCTATACCGATGTTAGCACCTTAAGTATGGATCCAAGCGATAGCCGAGCCGTCTATTTCGGAGCGGTCGGAAACGGCCTTTATTATACATATAATATCGCTAACGGTTGGCGTGAGGACGAAATGTTCGCTAAAGCCAGCGTCAACGACGTCAAGGTCGACCCTAAAGCCAAGTGCACGATTTACGTTGCCGCCGGCAACAAGCTCTTCCGTTCCACCGATTGTAGCCGCAGTTTTGAACAGATTTATTATGATAACAATACTGGCGTGACCTTGAATTCGATCGTTGTGGACCAGTATAACCCTAAAAACATCTATATTGGGACTTCCCGAGGCGAGATTATAAAAAGCGTGGACAGCGGCGCTTCTTGGCGAACCATCCAGAGGCTCGACCCCAAGGAAGGCGTGAGCCGTTTGATTATTAATCCTTTGGACAGCCGCCAGTTCTTCGTGGCCTCGACCAAGAGCAATATCTTTAGCTTCAGCTCTAATACTAATACCAATGCTTCTAGTACGGCTGATGTTGAAGCTAACTTCGTGGTCGATAATTGGCTGGCTCTGTCTGATATCATGAAAAGCTCAGGCATGAAAGGCGACTTCAAAGATATGCTATATTGTCCAGCTGATCCCAAGATCCTAATAGCAACAGACAAGACGATCTTGCGTTCTGGAGATAATGGTTTGACTTGGGAGAACATCAATTTGATCCCTTCGGAAAAAGACGCAGTGATCAATGCCCTGACAGTTAATCCCAAGAATTGCCAAGAGATATATTATGTCACTAACACCACTTTCTATCGTTCGCTCGATGGCGGTGTCACCTGGACGACCAGAAAGCTGCCCACCACCCGTTCTGGACGCAAGCTATTAATTGACTTTAACAACCCCGATACCCTATACTTAGGGACGAAAAAGCTAGAAAAACAATCTAGCCTCTAAATATCTATCATATGAATCAATATTTAAATGACAAACAAGCTGACTTTGCCCAAGCTTTAGAATTTTTTAAGAAAGAAATCGCGACTTTGCGGACTGGCCGGGCTAATCCGGCAGTTTTAGACAGTGTTCAGGTCGAGGCCTATGGCGTTTTAAATCCGCTGAATGCCGTGGGTAATATCAGCGTTAGCGATGCTCGGAGTATCGTTATCGCTCCTTGGGACAAGACTGTCCTCAAGGCGATTGAGAAAGCGATTATTGAGGCTGATTTAGGCCTGGGGGTAGTGAATGAAGGCGATAAAATTCGCTTGACCGTACCGGCCTTAACCGAAGAGAACCGTAAAGAATTAGCTAAGCGCCTGAGTGAGAAGATGGAGAAGAGCCGGATCGTCTTGCGCCAGGCCAGAGAAGAAGTGAAATCTAAGATTGAAGCCGCTTTTGGCGCCAAAGAAATCAGCGAAGATGAAAAATTCCGTTTCATTAAAGAATTAGATGAGTTTGCGGCCAAGAAGAATGAAGAATTAAAAGAAATCAAGGACCGTAAGGAGAAAGATATTATGGAAATCTAAATTTAGCTTTTATTATGTTTTTTACGATTATCATATTCATTATTGTATTGTCAGTTTTAGTCTTTGCCCATGAGCTTGGCCATTTTTGGACCGCCAGACGTCTGGGCGTGAAGGCTGAAGAATTCGGCTTCGGTTTTCCTCCCCGGGTATTCGGCTGGCAGTTTAAATCTGGCCGCTTTTATTTCATACGGGGCAAGAGGGCTTTGACCGAGGCTGAGAGTGAACGCGGAACAGTCTATTCCTTGAATTGGATCCCGATCGGCGGTTTCGTGAAGATAAAAGGCGAGAACGGCGAGGGTCTGAGCGAGAAAGATAGCTTCGTTTCTAAGAAGATTTGGCAAAGAGCCTTGATATTGGCGGCCGGAGTCATCATGAACATCTTTTTAGCTTTCGTCCTCTTTTCTGCTTGCTTTATGATCGGCGCGCCCCAAGCGACGGATAGCCAGGGCCAGGTGCAAATCGAAGAAGTTATGGCTAAGAGTCCAGCAGAAAAAGCCGGAATCAAAGCCGGCGACCTGATAGTCAGCCTTGATGGCCAAGCTTTTTCCCAAGTCAGTGAAGTCCAGAATTTCATCAGTCAAAAGAAAGACCAGCCTTTTGACGTAGAAGTAAAGAGGGGAGGGGAAATAGTTAAGATAAATATTAAAGCCGAAGTAAAGGATGATAAGGCTTTAATCGGAGTCGGCCTCGGACAGATCGAGATTGTCCGTTATCCTTGGTATAAAGCGATTGCCGAAGGCTTTAAATATACTTTTTCCGTCCTCTGGCTGATTATCGTAGCCTTCTTTGAGCTCTTGCGTAATTTAGTGACTGGCCAGAGCGTGGGTGAAGCCGTTGGCGGCCCGGTGCGCATCGCCCAGATGACTGGAGACGTAGCGCGGGTCGGCCTCGTCTATCTCTTGAATTTCACCGCTCTTCTATCTTTGAATCTGGCGGTCATAAACTTCTTTCCTTTTCCCGCCCTTGATGGCGGACGTTTGCTCTTTCTCGTGATCGAGAAGATAAAGGGCCGGCCGGTTAAGAGGGAATTTGAAGCCGCCATGCACAATATCGGCTTTATCCTGCTTATGATGCTGATTATCTGGGTGACTATCAAAGACGTGCTCAGGATATTCAATTAATAATTAAATATAAATTTATGAACATTAACATCAAGTCAACACGTTTAGAATTGACCGACGCTATCCGTGATTATTTCCAGGACAAGATGGACATGCTCGATAAGTATTTAGGAGATTTAGAGGTGATAAACTGCGATGTAGAGATCGAGAAAGCGGTCGGCGGCCAACACAAGGGCCAGATTTATCGGGCGGAGGTCAACATCCAGGTGCCGCGCGAGATTCTGCGGGTAGAAAAAGTGGAGAAGGATCTGTACAAGGCCATTGATAAGGTTAAGGATCATTTGGAACTGGTTATTAAGAAGTATCGAGAGAAGAATCGGGATAAGAAAAGAGGAAAATAGCTATAGCTATAGAAAAACCCTGCATTGTTTGCAGGGTTTTTTGTCATATTAATAAAGTACGATTAGTTCTTCACCAGGAAATGATCCAGTCCGCTTTCTTTGATCAGTTCATCCATCTGGCCGTCGCCGATTCCTTCGGAAAAGCGATGGTTCTTATCAACTTTCAAGCAGAGGGCGCCAAGATTATCCTTGGCGTATTCAGCCAAACCCATGATCTGGGTGTTGAAGATGACGCTGAATTGTTTGCCTTGGAGGACACTGAGAATCATTTTCCCTAAACGGAAGCCGGCATCTTCCTGGGTGCCTTTACCGATTTCGTCGATAAAGACCAGAGATTGTTCTTTGGGCACCTTATGGATTTCTTCCAAAAGGTTTT
Organism: Patescibacteria group bacterium; assembly: GCA_041651355.1. NCBI lineage: Bacteria > Patescibacteria group bacterium. Next base: position 194,226 of record JBAZJK010000001.1, read on the forward strand.
TGACTTTGTTGACAAAGACGGTGGCAGTTGAGCCCTCGCCCTCATCGTTAGTTACAGAACCCAGGACGGTTTTGACATCCAGAGAGAAACTTTTGGCAAAGACTGGCAGTCCCGATTGGGCAAGATAGATATTTTCAATCACGCTTTTGCCGGTGACGCTTTTGCCGCCACCGTGACGGCCGGTCAGGCAGATCATTTGGCCGTTGATAGTCGGCAGGTCGAAAGGAATCATCTTCTTGTTTTGCCCCATCATGTTAATGGGAGCCAAACCGTTGAAGGATACTCCGATTTTGCCGCTATCCCTGATTTCCGGTACGCATAAAGGAATCGAAAGTTCCTCGGATTTTTTGATAAAGATTTCAATCACCCGGTTCAGGTCGGAGAGCTGTTGCAATGATTGCTTTAAAGCCATCCGCTGGTTAAGCAGATGTTTGTAGCTGAAAACATTTTCCTTCAAGTGGTAAAGGTTAGAGATTGCATACCATTTGAATTCTGAATCGGTCATGGTGGAGGGTATCCTGATCGTCCGGTTGAAAAGTTCGAAACGCTTTTGCATTTTTTCGTAAAACGGTAATACCCCGTACATTTCTCTGACGTGGCTCAGCTTTTCCGACATCTTGGCTTCGATGGAAGCGGCTATTTTCTTTTCTTTGTCAGTATAGCCGTCAAAATTACGGTAATGCAGTTCAAAGCTGGCGTTACGCACATTATTTTTCAGTCCGATAACCCTGATAGTCAGGCCGTGAGAGTCGTAGCGGAAGTAAATAGTCATGATCAGGCCGGATGTCTCTAAACTCCTGTTAAGGTCTATGATTTCCTTCCTCAATTTGTCACGTTTTTTCCTGTCGCTTTCGCTAATCTCCTCGCTCATATCCCGCCAATCGGTGGGAGGAGTGAGCAGGCTCCTGACGCCAGATTTGATGTCAGTTTCCAGGCAGCTGGGGAAGTGCAGGACGGCGGCTGAACGATAGGCATTCATTCTGACGGTTTCAGTTTTGATCTTCGTGGCCAGCTTTTTGATTCCGGTCAAGCGGCAGAAGAGGTTTTTCGTCCATTCGGGCGCATTTACTTTGTAGCCGGATGACCATTTGGCCGAATAAGCTTTACGTCCCCGGATAAACATATCCGCTTCGGAGTTGTAAACGAAGGGGTTGAATTCTAAGATTCCTTCCATTTCCGTGACGCTTTCCAGTTTCTTGGAAATTCTGGCAGCCATTGCCTTTTCCGTTTCCGATAGGATAGCTTTTTCCGCTTTCAGCTTTTCCGCCCAACCTTTAATCCTGGCCGGGGAGTCGGGACTGTCTAATTCCAGGATGATGGATTCGACCATCTCCCAGTAGGGGTTGTTTTCTTGCCCGTAGATACGAAGAAATTCATCTTCATTATTTGGCAGGCCGTTGAAATTTTTGGCAGCTTCGAGCCATTTATCGATTTTTTCTCTGGCTCCGGGAGATTGGAGGAGAAAGCGGGATATCTCATTCCTGAGCCTGATTTCCCGGGGGTTAGTGAGACCGAAAGAGTCCGGCAATAGTCCGGATTTTTTAATGGTCGAAATGATACTGGGCAGGGAGAAGTCCTGCGGATTAACTATGTTAATCCTTGATAAACTTTCCGGGTTAGGCCAGAAAGGGTTAACAACTACATTGGTTTTTTTCTTCATGTGCTGATTTTTTTGGGTTTTTGTCTAATTTTAGGTAATTATTATTGATTTTATTTAGTGTTGTTAAAGGGCTAAACAATTCGTAAATATTATAATATTAATCAAAATTTGTCAATATTTATTAAATAAGCAAAGCATATTATACTAAATTTAGGAAAATCATCTATATTTTCCAATTTTTTGATTTATAAACTATTTATATATCTATGGGTTTACTCAGCAAAATAATGGGCGATCCTAATGTCAAGATCATTAAAGGAATGAAGCCGATTTTAGATAAGATCAACGCTTTGGAACCAGACTTGCAGTCTTTATCCGATGAGGCACTAAGAGCCAAGACCCCAGCCCTTAAACAACGCTTAGAAAAAGAAACTCTAGACGATATTCTGCCCGAAGCTTTTGCCGTAATCAGGGAGGCGGCTCGAAGAATATTGGGCCAGCGACATTATGAAGTGCAATTAATCGGCGGCATCGTTTTGCATCGCGGCCAGATTGCAGAAATGAAGACCGGTGAAGGCAAGACTTTAGTGGCCACCCTGCCTTTGTATCTTAATGCTTTAAGCGGAAAAGGAGTTCATTTAGTAACCGTTAATGATTATTTGTCGCGAGTCGGTGCCGGCTGGATGGCTCCAGTCTATCATGCTCTCGGGCTGTCTACTTCCGTCATTATCCATGAGAATGCCTATATTTATGATCCTGAATATATTGATGAAACCCAATTCGATTCTCGTCTGCAGCATTTTCGCCGCCTGCCGCGCCGGGATGCCTATCGCTGTGATATTACCTATGGCACTAACAATGAATTCGGTTTTGATTACTTGCGGGATAATATGGTTGGGAGTCTGAGCCAGACTGTCCAGCGTCCTCTTAATTACGCGATCGTCGATGAAGTTGATTCGATTTTAATCGATGAAGCGCGTACCCCGCTCATTATCTCTGCTCCAGCTGAAGAATCTACCGACCGCTATTTTAAATTCGCCCAGCTGGTGGAAAGGTTGGAAGAAAATGAAGATTATAATGTCGACGAGAAGATGAAGGCGGCGACCCTGACGGAAAATGGCATCGCTAAGATGGAAAAATGGTTGGGAGTGGAAAATATCTATATCGCCGGCGGAGTCAAAGAAGTCCATCATATGGAGCAGGCCCTTAAGGCTCGGGTGCTTTTCAAGAAAGATAAAGATTATGTCGTCAAAGACGGCGAAATCATCATCGTTGATGAATTCACCGGCCGTTTGATGCCCGGTCGGCGCTATAGCGAAGGCTTGCACCAGGCGATTGAAGCTAAAGAGGGCGTGAAGGTCCAGAAAGAATCCCAGACGATGGCGACGATTACTTTCCAAAATCTTTTCCGTTTATATGATAAATTAGCCGGCATGACCGGTACGGCCGTAACCGAGGCAGAAGAATTCCACAAGATATATAAATTAGATACGATCGTTATCCCAACCCATAAGCCGAATATCAGGCAGGATGCTAACGATTTGATCTATCGGACCGAAGAGGATAAGTTCAAGGCGGTCATTCGTGATATCAAAGAACGTAACCAGAAGGGCCAGCCAGTGCTCGTCGGCACCATTTCAATCGAAAAGAATGAAGTCTTAGCGGATATGATGGAAAGAGAGGGCTTACATCCCGAAGTCCTTAATGCCAAGAACCACCTTAAGGAAGCTCAAATCATCGCTCAGGCCGGCAAGCGTGGTGCTATAACTTTAGCGACTAACATGGCGGGCCGCGGCGTCGATATTATCTTGGGTGGCAATCCGCCGGAAAAAGAAGAGCAGGCGGCCGTCCGGGAATTAGGCGGTCTGCATGTTATCGGTACCGAGCGCCATGAATCCAGGCGCATTGATAACCAATTGCGCGGTCGGGCGGGACGCCAAGGCGATCCTGGTTCTTCGCAATTCTTCGTCTCTACCGATGATGATCTGATGAGGATTTTCGGGGGCGATCGCATGCGCAATCTGATGAAGACCTTACGGGTGCCGGCTGATGTGCCGATTGAGAATCGGATGATTTCTCGCTCTATCGAATCCGCCCAGAAGAAGGTTGAGGGTAATAACTTTGATTTAAGAAAACACTTGGTTGAATATGATGACGTGATTAACAAACATCGCGAAGCTATCTATCGCCGCCGCCGGGAGATTTTGGAAATCGGCGAAAAAAATAATGAAGCCCCCGATGAGAACGGAGAGGCTAGGACTTTAGGTGATATCGTTTTAGAGATGGTCCAGGGAGAAATCATGGCCGTGGTGAATTTCCATACGGCCGGCGACCAGATTGAGGGCTGGAATGTGACTGAAATCTATGAAACGATGCGTAGCCTTTTTAACGCCGAGCCCGGTCTTCGCTTAGAACTGGAAAAGATCGCTAAAGGTGATGGTCATAAAGACAAGCTGCGCCAGGAGATGATTGATAATCTAATAAGCGCCAGCCGGGAAGCCTACGCGGAATTAGGTGATAAGTTTAAACAATCTAATATAGATTTTTCTGAAGTGGAAAAAGGTGTGCTCATCCGTTCGATCGATCAGATGTGGGTGGAACATTTGGAAACCATGGATTATCTCCGCCGCGGCATCGGTTTAAGAGGCTATGGACAAAGGGATCCTTTGGTAGAATATAAAAAAGAGGCCTATCGCCTCTATCATGAGTTAAATGACTTGATCCAGAAACAGATTGTCTATTCTATCTATAAGACTGCGGCCGCTTTAGCGGCTACCCCCAATTTAGTCAGTCTCATGGCTGAAGGTGAGAGCGAGCGGCCCCTAAATTTCCAGGGCGCGGCCAAAGAGATGGATAGACAGGCAAGAAATAATGATACGATTGACCTGGTTAAGGAGAAGGTAAAAGATGAAAGCGGCCATAAGGTCGGCCGGAACGACCCTTGTCCTTGCGGTAGTGGGAAGAAGTATAAGCATTGCTGTGGGAAATAAATTATTTTTATTCTTTATAAAAAATTTAACTTTTCTTAATGATGGTTTTGCTATAATGATTGGTATAATTTACTAATCATTAAAACTATGAAAAAAGAAGAATCTAAAAAAGAAATCGCCCTTTTTTCTGGGCAAGAAATCAGGCGTTCTTGGAATGAAGCGGAAGAGAAGTGGTATTTTGCGGTAGTCGATGTGATAGCCGTATTGACTGGAAGTGCTGATCCTAATGACTATTGGTATAAGATGAAAATTCGTGTTAAGAGCGAGGCCGGAGTTGAGTTATCGACAAATTGTCGAAAACTGAAATTTTTAGCTAAAGATGGCAAATATTATTTATCCGATGCCGCCGACACGGAGACAGTTTTCCGTATCATCCAGTCTATCCCGTCTCCTAAAGCTGAGCCATCCAAGCTTTGGTTAGCTCGGGTCGGTTATGAAAGAGTCGAAGAGGTTGAAGATCCGGAAAAGGCCATCCAGAGGGCAATGGCGACTTATTTAAAGAAAGGTTATTCTAAAGAGTGGGTTGACTTAAGACTGAAAAGCATTGAAATCAGGAAAGATTTAACTAATGAATGGAGCGCTAGAGGAGTTAAGAATAATGAGTTTGCTATTCTTACTGATGATATCACTTTTGCTTGGGCCGGAATCAAGGTTAAGGATTATAAGAAGATAAAAGATTTAAAGAAGGAGAATTTACGGGATAACATGACTAACTTGGAATTAGTCTTGAATATGCTGGCGGAAACTTCTACGACTGAAATTTCCAAGAAAGAATTGCCTGACACTTTTTCCAAGAATAGAAAGGTTGCCAAAAAAGGCGGCCGAGTGGCTGGCAAAGCTAGACAGGAATTAGAAAAACAGCTTGATCGCTCGGTTATTTCTAGAAATAAGTTTTTACCGGCCGAGAATAAGAAGCTAAAATGAAATATCCTGAGAAATAATATGCAAATAAATGTCGGTTCGAAAAATCCCGTTAAAGTTCAAGCCTTAGAAGAGATTCTTTCAGATTATCCTGATTTTAAAGGAGCGGAGTTGACTATAGTGGAAACACCCTCTGGAGTTAGCGACCAGCCGAAGTCTTTGGACGAGACCGTGCAAGGGGCTATGAATCGAGCTAAGAATTCATTTAGTAACTGCCAATATAGTTTCGGGATGGAATCAGGCTTGATGGCTGTTCCTAACACCAAATCAGGTTATATGGATGTTTGTGTTTGTGCTATCTTTGATGGAGAAGAATATCATCTTGGCCTGTCTTCAGCCTGGGAGGCGCCCAAAAAAGTAACTGAAATGATGTTGCGCGAAGGCTTGGACATGAACGACGCCGCCTATCGCTCTGGCTTCACCGATAATCTGAAGGTCGGGTCAGCCGAAGGTTTGGTTGGCATCATGACTAAAGGTAGGTTGACTAGGAAAGAATACACCAAAGAAGCTATCAGAACCGCCCTCATTCATGTGGAGAAATAATTTAAAATAATTATGACTGAAGCAAATAAAGATTTGAGGCCGCGTGGCGGTGTTGGTGTTTATATCATCAATAATCAGAAAGAAATTCTTCTGCTTTTGCGGGCGGCCACGCACGCCCCTGGTTTCTGGTGTCCGCCTGGAGGCCACATCGAATACGGTGAGAGTTTCTTTGATTCAGCGGCCAAAGAAGCCAAAGAAGAAGCGAATATCGACGTCGCCGAGATTGAAGTGATGGGCGTAACCAGCGATGTTTATCAAACCGAAACAAAACACTATATAACTGTACATCTCAAGGCCTTAAAATATAGTGGCCAGGAAAAGCTGATGGAGCCGAATAAGTTTGCCGATATCAAATGGTGGCCCCTAGCTGATTTGCCAGAGAATATTTTTCCAGCTGTGAGGAATTTTTTAGAAACGAATCCGGTCTGCCTTTGCGGCAGTGGTAAGAAATATTTAGAATGTTGTGCAAAATAATATGGCAATTATTAATAAAAAAATTTGGCCGGAATATTTTGAGCCAGTAGCCTCAGGCAAGAAAAAATATGAGTTGCGCCTCAATGATTTTAAAGTTCAGGAGGGCGATGTTTTAGTGCTCGAAGAATGGGATCCAGCTACTAAAGAATACACAGGCAGAAAGACCGAAAAGAAAGTAAGCTACGTCGGGGAATTTAGGATAGACGATTTATTTTGGCCAGAAGACCAGATTAAGGAAAAAGGTATTCAAATTATTTCCTTAGAATAATATGCAATTTAACGATCTAAAAGAATTTATTAAAGAAGAAGACAAGCGTTTGCGCGAGCGTTATGGTAATTATATCGATGATGAAAAGCGCATCTTAGCTAGAACCGTCAAGATTACGGAAGAATTAGGAGAATTATGCGATGAAGTTTTGAGTTTTAGTTCTTTGCAACGGCAAGATAAGCTGGATAAGCATGATCGGAATAATTTATCCGACGAGTTTGCTGACGTAATTATCACTACACTCCTGTTAGCTGATACTATGGAAGTCGATATCGAGCAGGCTCTAGAAGATAAGATTAAGAAGATAAGGTTAAGGAGCTAAGGATATGATACATGAGGATACCTTTAAAGAAGTAGATTTCAATGGTGCTAAGGGAATAGTTTTCTTGGGCGATAAAATGCTGGTCTATCGTCGTGATGATAAAACCAGTGATTCGCCCCTATGTCTTGATTTACCCGGCGGGGGACATGAGGTTAGTGAATCGCCCTTTGCTACTTTCCAGAGGGAAGTGAAGGAAGAATTCGGCCTCGATATCGAAGGAGAAGAAATTGAATTTTCCTGCACCATCCCGAGCGTAATGACGCCGGAGAAAAAATCCTTCTTTATAGTCGCTAAAGTTAAAAATTCTGGGCCTGAAGATATCGTCTTCGGCAATGAAGGCGTCGAATGGTTTCTGATGACTCCCGAGGAATTTATCGCTCATCCCGATGGCATTAAGCGCCAGCAGGAGAGGGTGGGGCAGTACCTATCAGGCAGCTTGGTTTCCGTATAATCTTCAAAGTAATATAAAAAGTTTAAAAATATGACAGCAGGAGAACAATTTAGCTTAATACCGGAGTTTGAAAAAGCCGATCGTGACGCCCGTAGCGAAGCGCAAGCTGAAGCCGCGCAAGATCGCGAAGAAGAAGAGAAGAAGATACAGGAAACTTTAAACCGTGGAACTTGGGAGGCCGAATTAAAAGCCCTTGATGATGAAAAACGCGCGGAAGAAATTGCCGCGGCCGAAAAAAAGTTGCATGATCTCTATGAGAAAGATGATCCTTGGTCAGACATTAATTCCCCGATTACTAACGAAATCTTGAGATCTAAGAAGAGAAAACGTTAAGCAAATTTAAAAGCGCCGTCTTCTGCTTTTAAATTTGGAAACAAACCTAAGAAATAAAGCAAAAGAGACGGCGCTTTAGAGAAGGAACGACACAACCAGTCGAACTTACTGAACATAAATAAATCAACAAAGCAGGTTAAATCAATACATGGCAAACTGACAAAACATAAACGAAAGCATCTGAAAAGACTGGTTGTTACCTATATTATATACTATAGCCTGTTTATAAGTCAAATCTATTAAAAATTTATCAATAAATATGCAGACTGAGCCAAAAAAGACGAATGATAATTCTTTTCCCAAGATGGAGGAACAAGTCCTTGATTTTTGGGCAAAGCATGACATTTTTAATAAAAGCTTGCACCAAGAATCGCCCCGAGGAGATTATGTTTTCTATGATGGCCCGCCTTTCGCTACCGGTACCCCCCATTACGGCCATATTGTGGCGAGCATCATGAAAGATATTATCCCACGTTACGCCACCATGCGCGGCTATCACGTCGACCGCAAGTGGGGTTGGGATTGCCATGGCCTGCCGATCGAAAATATCGTCGAGAAAGAACTGGGCACCAAGACTAAGAAGGAAATTATCGATCTAGGCGTAGCTAAATTTAACGACCTCTGCCGTTCTAAGGTCTTAACTTATGTCGATGAATGGAAGAAAGTCATCAGCCGCTTGGGCCGTTGGGCGGATATGGATAATGCCTATCGTACCATGGACTTAAGTTTCATGGATTCAATCTGGTGGGCCTTCAAGCAATTATGGGATAAAGGCTTGATCTATAAGGATTATCGTTCCATGCATATTTGTCCGCGCTGTGAGACGACCCTATCCCAGTCAGAGGTAGCCGAAGGCTATCGCGATATTAAGGATTTATCCTGTATCGCTAAATTTGAATTAAGCGACGAACCTGGAACCTATATCTTGGCTTGGACGACGACGCCTTGGACGCTAATCGGCAACGTCGCCTTGGCGGTTGGCGGAGAAATCGAATATGTGAAAATAAAGCTCGGGTCAGAGTTTTATATTTTAGCCAAAGAACGTTTAGGCGATGTCTTAAAAGACGCTCAATTTGAAATTACTGAGGAACTGAAAGGCCAAGGCTTGGTCGGGCGTTCATATAAGCCTTTGTTCGATTATTATTTTAAGGATAAAAGTCTGGCTAATCACGAAAACGGCTGGAAGATATATGCGGCTGATTTTGTCACGACCACCGATGGCACCGGCGTCGTCCATATCGCCCCTGCTTTTGGCGAGGATGACATGAATCTAGGAAAAGCCTGCCAGTTGCCTTTCATCCAGCATGTCGGCATGGATGGGCTGTTTAAGGCAGAGGTTAAGGATTTTGCCGGTTTGCACGTTAAGCCCCTGGCCGACCACAGTTCGAGCGATGTGGAGATAATCAAGCATCTGGCGGCCCGTAATTTGTTATTCCATAAAGAAAAGTATGAGCATAGCTATCCGCATTGCTGGCGTTGCGATACGCCGCTGATCAATTACGCTACTTCTTCCTGGTTTGTCAGCGTGACCAAGATTAAGGACCAGCTTTTGCAAAGCGCTCAGAATATAAATTGGTCGCCCAACTATATCAAAGAAGGCCGTTTTGGCAATTGGCTCGAAGGTGCGCGTGATTGGTCGATTTCCCGTCAGCGTTTCTGGGCTAGCGCTATCCCGATTTGGGAGTGTGAATGCGGTGAGCGCTTAGTCATCTCTTCGGTCGCGGAATTAGAAGCCAAGAGCGGGCAGAAGATTGAAGATATCCATAAAGATAAGGTCGATCCAATCACTTTCAAGTGTGAAAAATGCCAGGGAACCATCCAACGCATCCCGGATGTTTTGGATTGTTGGTTTGAATCCGGCTCCATGCCTTTTGCCCAGCTTCACTATCCGGAAGAGAATAAGGCTAAGTTCGATCAGAACTTTCCTGCCCAGTTTATCGCTGAAGGCTTAGACCAGACACGTGCTTGGTTTTATTATCTCCATGTTATCGCTGGCGGGATATTTTCTTCACATTCCTACGCTAACGTCTTAGTAAATGGCATTGTCCAAGCCGAGGACGGTAAAAAGATGTCGAAGCGTTTACAGAATTATCCCGACCCGATGCTTGTCATGGAAAAATACGGAGCTGATGCCTTGCGCGCTTATCTCGCCGCTTCACCTGTCATGCAAGCCGAAAATATAAATTTCTCAGAAAGGGGAGTGGAAGAATCCTTGCGCAAGAATATCATGGTCTTATGGAACGTCTATCGTTTCTATGAAATGTTTGCGGTTGATAAACAGGCAAAAGGAGTAAAAAGCACTAAGGCCTTAGACCTGTGGATCCTGGCTAAATTAAACCTTCTGGTTAAGGAAGTTACGGAAGCTTTGGAAGCATATAACCTGCCCAAGGCGGTCCGGCCGATAACCGAATTCATCGACGAATTGTCTACTTGGTATCTGCGCCGCAGCCGGGATCGTTTTAAATCAGAAGATCAAGATGACAAGCAAGGCGCCTTAGCCACCACTCAATATGTTCTCTCGCAACTTTCTAAGTTAATGGCCCCCTTCATGCCTTTTATCGCTGAGAATCTATGGCAGAAGGTAAATGGCTACGATTTTAATGATCCTGAGCAATCGGTCCATCTGCAAACCTGGCCTGAATATCAAACGAGCGACGCGGTTACGGGAAAAATATTATCCGAGATGGCAAGCGTCCGTGACATTTCCGCTTTAGGCCTAGCTAAGCGGGATGAGGCTGGCATTAAGATTAGGCAGAAGTTAAGCAAGGTTACAGTTAGCGGTGAAGTGGATCTAAGCGAGGAACTGATTCAAGTTATCAAAGATGAACTCAATATCGACGAAGTGATTATCCGTCCCGTCTCGGGTGCTCATTTGAAACTAGAGCTTGATACCGAGCTGACTCCGGAATTAAGGCGAGAAGGAATCAAGCGGGAGCTTATCCGTTTCATTAATCTTATGCGCAAAGAAAAGTCACTCAGCCTAAACGATCGCATTCAGATTTTGTATCAAGGCCCGGATGAACTCAGCCAAGACATTGAAGCGGCCAAGTCGGAAATAATGAAAGAGACCTTGGCGGATAGTTTGGAACAAGGAGACTTCGAAGCCGCCGCCGGCAAGACTTTGAAGATCGAAGGACAGGCGATAAACTTATTTATAAAAATAAATTAATAATTAACAACAAAACTATGACTACCTGGATCATCCTCGGCGTGATTGTCCTGATCGCTCTGATAATCATCGCCTTATATAACGGTCTAATCCGTTTAAAAAATCGTGTGGCCGAGGCCTATAGCGACATGGATGTGCAAATGAAGCGCCGTTATGATTTAATTCCCAATTTAGTCGAAACGGTTAAGGGCTACGCCGCCCATGAACGGGCCACCTTGGAAGCAGTGATTGCCGCTAGAAGCCAAGCGATGAATACTGGAGCTGAAGACGCGGAGAAAAAATTAGCTGCAGAGAACGCTTTGTCTTCTACCCTTAAATCCATCTTCGCTCTCGCGGAAAATTACCCCGATCTCAAAGCCAACCAGAATTTCTTAGAATTGCAAAGGGAATTGACCGACACGGAAGACAAGATCATGGCTGCCCGTCGGTTCTATAACACCAACGTCCGTGACTTCAACACCAAGCTACAAGTTTTTCCGACCAATATTTTTGGCCGGATGTTAGGCTTCAGTGCTTTTAAGTTTTTTGAAGTAGCTGATGCCAAAGAAAAAGAGCCGGTAGCCGTTAAATTCTAGGATTAGACGCTAAAACTATATGGCCTCCCTTTATACGCACAGCGCCGCTAATCGGCGTAAGACTTGGTGGCTGTTAGCCATCTTTCTGGTCGTCATCATCTTGATTGGCTATGTTTTTAGCTATTCTTTCGGCGATTCCAATATCCTCTATGGAGCCCTAATCTTCAGCATCTTTTTCAGTTTTTTCAGCTATTGGTATAGCGACAAGATGGTTCTATCTATGAGCCGAGCCAAAGAAGTCGACCATGATAGCGCCCGCGAACTCTATCATATCGTGGAAAATCTTTGCATTACGGCGGGTCTGCCCGTACCTAAAATCTATATTATCGATGACACGGCCCCGAATGCCTTCGCCACAGGTCGCAATCAAGAACATGCGGTGATCGCAGTTACTACCGGTTTGTTGCAAAAATTAGACAAGGCCGAACTTGAAGGCGTCATCGCTCACGAACTTTCCCATATCGGCAATCGCGATATTCTCTTAGCCACCTTGGTCACCGTCTTGGTCGGGGTCGTTGTTTTAGTGGCTGACTATGGTCGCCGCTGGTCATTATTCGGTGGCGGTCGCCGTCAGAACGACAGGGAGGGCGGCGATCAGTTGGCTTTTATCTTGGGTTTAGTCGCCTTAGCTTTATCAGTCTTAGCCCCACTTTTCGCTTATCTGATGCAATTCGCTATCTCCCGCAAAAGGGAATTCCTAGCTGATGCTGATGGCGCTCTCTTAACCAGATATCCGGAAGGTTTAGCGAGAGCTTTGGAAAAGATTGCTTCAGACCAAGAGCCCTTGGAAGTAGCTAACCGAGCCACCGCTCACTTATTTATCGCCTCTCCTTTTAAAGAAGATAGCCCCGCCCAGAAAAAGATCAGCTGGTTTACCAAGATGTTCATGACCCATCCGCCGATTGAGGAAAGGGTTAAGCGCCTAAGGGGAATGAATTCTTAAATATATATGCCTAAATTAGAGCTCCTCGCCCCAGCCGGCAACCTGGAAAAAATGAAGACAGCTTTTTTATATGGCGCTGATGCGGTCTATTTAGGCATCCCGGATTTTTCTTTGCGCGTCAGGATTAATGATTTTAGCCTTAAAACCTTGGGCGAAGGGATAAAACTGGCCCACCAACTCAAGAAAAAAGTTTATGTTACCGTTAATATCTTTGCTCATAATAAGCATTTAAAGAAGTTGCCGCCTTATTTAAAACTCTTAGGCCGTTTGCAGGTTGACGCTTTAATTATTTCCGATCCCGGAATTATAGCTTTAGCTAAAAAATATTGTCCAAAAATTCCCATCCATCTTTCTACTCAGGCTAATTGCACCAACAAAGAGGCGGTAAAATTTTGGGCCGGGCAAGGGGTGAGGCGTATCATCTTGGGTCGGGAAGTGACTCTAGAAGAAATTAAAGAGATTAAGCGCTTTGTACCCAAGATGGAATTAGAATATTTCGTCCATGGGGCAATGTGCATGGCTTATTCCGGCCGTTGTTTCTTATCTAAGGAATTAGTTAATCGGAGCGCTAATTTAGGCGATTGTGCCCAGCCTTGCCGCTGGCCCTATGAAATTAATATCCGCCCGGAAAAGCATGATGAGAGTTTTGAGTTGGTCAGCGAAGAGCACGGTTCCTACCTTTTAAACTCCAAGGATCTGTGTTTGATAAAATCTTTAGCTGATCTGGCCACCGCTGGAGTCAGCAGCTTCAAGATCGAAGGCCGGGCTAAAAGCATCTATTATTTAGCCATGGTGGTCGGGATATATAAGGCGGCGCTTTTAGAGATAAGGGCCGGGCGATCAAGACAGGCATCTTTTAAGAAGAAGATTAATTATTTTTTTCAGGAGCTTAAAACCAAGATTGCTCATAGGGGTTATACTTCTGGGTTTTTACTGGGGGAGAAAGGGGAACAGAATGTTTTTGATTCCCATGCTAAGATCGCTTGGGAGTTTTGTGGGCAGACAATAGCCTGGGCAGATGGCTTGGCTTTAGTGAAGGTTCATAATACGATTTTAGTTGGGAAAAACCTAGAGATTATTAAGCCGAACTATGATATAATAAAGGTGAAAGTCAAGGAAATGTTTGACGCCAATAGCCGGGAAAAGATTAAGGAGGCTCATGGTGGCGGCGGTGGCCAGCAGGTCGTGATCGCTTGCCCGGAAGTGCCGGCCGGTAGCGTCTGGCGCAGGCAGCTTTAAATTATTTTTTTATGATTGCTTATCTTCAAGGACCGGTTATCAGTAAGAGCCTTAATCAGGCCATCATCTTAGTTAATGGCGTCGGCTATCTGGTTTTTATTAGTGAAGCTTTAGCCAGTGAACTTAAACCAGGACAAGAAACGGAAATTTATACCTATCATGTCGTCAGGGAAGACGCTTCCGATTTGTATGGCTTTAAGAACCAGGAAGATTTAGAATTATTCGAATTGCTATTATCGGTTTCCGGGGTTGGACCGAAATCTGCTTTAGCGGTTTTAGCGATTGCTAGTGCTAGCGATATCAAGGAAGCGATTATCCGGGATAATGCCGATCTTTTAACCAAGGTCTCCGGCATCGGAAAGAAGACGGCGGAAAGGGTGGTTCTGGAGCTGAAGAACAAAGTAGCTAAATTGGGTGGCCGTCTCGATTTGAGTGCTGGTAGCGGCCTAGGAACCGGCGACGAGCTGGAAGCCTTGATGTCTTTGGGTTTTTCTTTGGCGCAGGCCCGTGAAGCTTTGAACGCGGTAGCCCCGGAAATAAAAGACAGCGGTGAGCGCTTGAAGGCCGCTTTAGCGAAATTAGCCCGCCAATAAGCGTTTATTTTGTTTAAAATTTGTCAATAAAATTAACTTTACAGCCTGTAGTTTTTAAGTTAGGATAAAGAGATATAAATCTATGGCCATTAACGAAAAAAGAACTATTACCAAACAAGCTGACGATTTTCCCGCCTGGTATCAGGATGTGGTAAAGGAGGCGGAATTAGCTGAGGTTTCGGAGGTGCGCGGTTGCGGCATTGTCCGGCCTTATGGCCTGAAAATTTGGGAGCTGATCAAGGAAGAGTTGAGCCGTCGTTTTACAGCTGACGGGGTAGAGAATGTCTATTTTCCGGTCTTCGTCCCCTTAGAAAATTTAGAAGCAGAGAAGGACCACGTCGAAGGCTTTTCACCGGAACTGGCGATTGTCACTCATGCCGGCGGTGAAGAGCTGACCAACAAGCTGGCGGTGCGGCCGACCAGCGAAGCGGCGATGTATAAAACCTATGCTAAGTGGATTCAGAGCTATAAGGACTTGCCTTTGCGTTTGAACCAATGGGCGAACGTCGTCCGTTGGGAAAAGAGGCCGCGCGCTTTCTTACGTTGGAGCGAATTTCTCTGGCAAGAGGGTCATACGGTTTTTGCTAGCGAAGATGAAGCGCGGGCAGAAGTCCGGAAGATGCTGGCTATCTATAAGGATCTGTATGAATATCTAGCTATCCCCGCTTTTTGCGGCCAGAAATCCGAAAGTGAGAAATTTGCCGGTGCTGTTAGCACCTTGACGGCTGAAGTGATGGCTAAAGATGGTAAAGCCATCCAAGGTGCTACCAGCCATTACCTAGGCACTAATTTCGCTAAAGTTTTTGAAGTTAAATATCTCGGAGCGGACGGCGAATTCCATTTTGGCCACCAAAACAGCTGGGGTCTATCCTGGCGGGCGGTCGGAGCGGTCATCATGGTCCATGGCGATGACAACGGCTTGCGTTTGCCTCCGAATATCGCCCCTATCCAGGTGGTACTGGTGCCGATCTATAAGGATGAAGCTAGCCGTCAGTCGGTCTTAGCCTATAGCGAGAAGATCGCCAAGACTTTGCAGAAAAAATATCGGGTTAAGATCGACAGCCGTGATTCCCAGACTCCGGGTTTTAAATTCAACTATTGGGAAGTGCGGGGCGTGCCAGTCCGTTTAGAAATCGGCCCGCAGGAAGCGGATGGTCAGAAAGTCACCGTCTTCCGCCGTGATAACAACACCAAGGAAAGCATCGCTCTCAGCGATTTGAATAAGCATCTAGCTAAGCTGATGAAAGATATCCATAAGAATCTGTATAGGCAAGCCTTCGATTTTTCCCGATCTCATATCCATCGCATCAAGGATTGGTCGGAAATCAAAGATCAAACCGGCTGGTTCGAAGCGAGCTGGAGCGAAGATCCGGAAACCGAAAAGCAGCTGAAAGAAAAATACGGCATTGTTTCACGCGTCCTTTTGGACAAACAGGCAAATTCTAAGCCGCGCCATCAGAAATGCTTCATTAGCGGCCAAGACGCTAAACATGACTGGCTTTTTGCCAAATGCTATTAGAGCCTTTCTTTTATTAGTTAATTATGTTTAAAAAACTTTTAGGAAAATTCAGCCATGATTTAGGAATAGATTTAGGTACTAAGAATACCCTGGTTTATGTTAGCGATAAAGGCATCGTGGTCAACGAACCGAGCGTGGTGGCAATTAATAAGCGGACCCATGAAATTTTAGAAGTCGGCGAAGAAGCCCGGAAGATGGTTGGTAAGACCCCGGGCCATATTGAAGCCATTAAGCCTTTGGTTGACGGCGTTATTTCTGATTTTGAGATTACCGAGAAGATGCTCAAGTATTTCATCAATAAAGTTCATAGCGAAAATTTCGTTTTGGTTCCTCGTCCTCGAGTGGTCATCGGCATCCCGTTAGATCTGACTGAAGTGGAAAAGAAAGCGGTTGAAGATGCCGCTCGTTCTGCCGGTGCCCGCAAAGTCTATCTGATAGAAGAAGCTTTGGCGGCGGCGGTTGGGGCTCGTTTGCCGGTAACTGAAGCAACGGCCACCATGATCGTCGATATCGGCGGCGGGACGACCGAGATCGCCGTCATTTCTTTGTCCGGCGTGGTTGCCTGGAAATCATTGCGGGTCGCTGGTAATGAATTTGATAATAATATCATTGAATATATCCGTGAAGAATTTAACATCCTGATCGGCGAACAGCTGGCAGAAGAGATCAAAGTGAAGATCGGCTCCGCCGTGTCCATTAAAGAGCTGAAGGAAATCGAAGTTAGAGGCCGAGATCTTCTCAATGGCTTACCTAAGGCAGTGATTGTCACTGATTCCCAGATCCGGGGGGCGATTAGCCGGACAGTCAATAAGATCATCGAGAACATCAAAATAATTTTAGAAACAACGCCGCCGGAATTGGTAGCGGATATCTATGAAAAAGGAATACATTTGTCGGGCGGCGGCGCTTTGTTGCGCGGTTTAGACCAGGCCATTTCCCAGGCGGCCAGGATTCCGGTTAAGATCGTCGACGATCCTTTGACCTGCGTCGCTCGCGGCACGGGTATCTTAATTAGTGATAAAGAATTACTCGCTAAAGTAACTTCACCGCTCGAAAGCGAGCGTTAAAGCTGTCAGCTATGTTGAGAATTTGGCAAAAACGAAAGTTGGTTTTGTTAGCGGTCGCTTTAGGGCTGCTAATTTTTTTTGGCCAGATCGGCTGGCTTGATCCGGTAGAAAATTTTTTAGTCCAAACCACGAATAAGCTGGCTAAAAGCGGGCATGACCTCAGTGTCCGTTGGGGCTTCGCCTACAGTGAACGCCGGCATCAAAAAAGCCTGGACTTGGATATTGCTAAGCTCGAAGCGGAAGTCGGGCGCTTAACGGCAGCTAATGCCAAGCTCCGGGAGCTCGAGGATGAAAATAACAAATTACGCAAGCAGCTTAATTTTTTTGCTTCAGAGAAATATAAATACGTCATGGCCCACGTCGTGTCCCAGCCGGCTTTACTTGGCGCGGCTGAAGCCGAAAAGGATTTAGTGGTTGATAAAGGTAGCAAGGATGGCTTGCGCCCAGGTTTAGCGGTCGTTAATGAGGATGGCTTGATTATCGGCAAGATAACCGAAACCAAGGATCGCTTGTCTCGCGCCTGTCTGATTACTAATTATAATTGTCGCCTAGCGGCCACGGTCCAGAACCAGACTAGGACAGTGGGGCTAACCGACGGCAATCTCGGCTTAACCATCAAGATGAGCTTTATTCCCCAAAGCGAGAAAATTAATCTGGGCGATACGGTCATAACCTCCGGTTTAGGTGGCAGCATTCCTAGGGGTCTAGTTATCGGCAAAGTCATCCAGGTTGATAATCGCAGTAATGAAATCTGGCAAGAGCTTAACATCGAACCTTTACTTAATTTGGACAACCTAACGATGGTGGCAGTGATCACCCCCTAAGCTTATGAGACGCCGCCTGGTCATCGCTTTAATTTTTTTCCTGTCTGCCTGGCTGATTTCCATCCTGCAGCTTTCTTTTTTAGATTCTTTGCCTGGCGTCTGGAGCCAGATTAATCTAGTCTTCCTGGCCTTGAGTTTCGTCCTATTCTTTTTAGATTTGAATAACGCCCTGGTGTTTGCTCTCATGCTCGGGCTATTTTTGGATTTTTTTTCTTTCAATCCTTTCGGTTTCAATCTTAGCCTGGCTCTGCTATCCGTTTTAGTCTTGAATCTTTTGCTAGTGAATTGGTTGACCAATCGTTCCTTCTATTCTTTAGTGGTACTGAGCGCCGTCGCTATCGTAGTCAGCCGGATCTTAGGTGCTTTGATACTGATGTTTGCCTCGGCCTGGGGGCCGGATAAGGCGGTTTTTGTTTTTTTACATTGGTTTTGGTGGCGCCAGATGCTCTGGCAGGTATTAGCCAGCTTCGTCTTAACCCTATTATTTTTCAACTTGATGAATATGCTCAGCTATCGTTTGAAGCCTTTTTTCTTGGCTAAAAAATGAAATTTGTGTATGATGATAAAAGCTAAATAAAGATTAAAATATTATGAAATACTCTGTGATTACTGTCGGCGGAGCGACTGAAGACATTATTTTCTATACCGCCGAAGGTTTGAGCCTCAATAACCCTAAAGATCTCTTGCGTCAGCATCTTCTTGCCTTCGAGGCTGGGGCCAAAGTCAAGATCGACCGTTCTTGGCCGAGTTTTGGCGGCGGCGCCGCTAACGCGGCTGTTAATTTCGCCGGCCTGGGTCTAAAGTGTGCCACCTTCGTTTGTTTAGGCAAAGATGATCGCGGCGCCAAAGTTAGAGCCAATTTCAAGAAAAGGGGAGTGGATGTCAAATTCTTATCCTATTCCAAATCACTGGAGACCGGCTTTTCTTTCGTCTTAATTGATCATAAGAGCAAGGAAAGGATTATTTTTTCTGCTCGGGGCGCTAATAGCGATCTCAGGATCAGCGCGAGCGAGCAACGGCAATTGGAAAAGAGCAAATGGATCTATATCACCTCCTTGAGCGGCGCTTGGAGCGCTAATCTTAAAGCTATCTTCAAGGTCGCTAAGCCCTTGATCGCTTGGAATCCGGGAGAAGCGCAGATCAAAGCGGGCGCTAAGTTCCTTAAACCCTTCTTGCAAAAAACTGAATTTTTATTTTTAAATAAAGACGAAGCCGTCGAGCTAGCTATCAGCCTGCCTAAGTTCAAGCATTTGCGTCCGACCCATAAGTTTTTTAACGATATCCATAATCTTTGCCAGATTATCAAAAGCCTGGGTCCGAAACGCCTGGTAATCACCGACGGCCGCCACGGCGCCTATTATTATGACGGTGGCGAAGTTTATGCCCAGACGCCGGCCAAAGAAAAGAAAAGAGTGGACGTGACAGGCGTCGGCGATGCTTTCAATTCTTCAGTCATCGCGGGTCTGGAAATATACCAAGGCGATATCAAGAAGGCTTTAAGTTTAGCGGCTAGGAATTCGGCAGCCAAGATCGCCCATCTAGGCGCGCAAACTGGCTTGATTAAGTTAAGATAAATTTATGATCAAAGGCGTAGTGATAAAAAAAATCGAGAGGTATGAAGATGAGCGCGGTTGGCTGATGGAGATTTTCCGTCAGGACGAGATGAATTTTTCTCCGCTAATGTCCTATGTCAGCCTAACCAAGCCGGGAGTTATAAGAGGACCGCATGAACACAAAGCACAGAGCGACGCCTTTGTCTTCATCGGGCCCGGGAGCTTTTCTCTCCATCTTTGGGATCGCCGCGATGATTCCGAAACTAAAGGTGAAAGCTTGGTTTTGGAGGTGGGAGAGAAGAATCCCTGCCTAGTGATCGTGCCCCCGGGTGTTGTCCATGGCTATAAATGTATTTCTGAGCAAGCAGCCCTGAGCATCAATTTGCCTGATAAGTTATATAAGGGCCCGAATAAGCAAGAGGAGGTGGATGAAATCCGTTGGGAAAAAGATCCTAGTAGCCCTTATAAGATTCAATAATTAAAGGTTCAAATAATATATGTGCGTTTTTTGCCAGATAATTAGCCAAGAGATTCCAGCCTACAGGGTCTACGAGGATGAAAAAACCTTGGCTTTCTTAGATAATCACCCGACTAGTCCGGGTCATACCTTAGTTGTGCCTAAAAGCCATTATGCTAATTTAGAGGAGATAAGTGACGAGGATTTGGCCGCGTTGATATCGACTGTCAAGAAGGTCGGACGTTTGTTGAAAGATAAGCTTGGCATTGCCGGCTATAATGTCAATGAAAATAACGATCCGGTAGCCGGGCAAGTGGTCAATCATCTTCATTTCCACGTGATTCCGCGGACGGAAAATGACGGCCTGACTCTCTGGCAGGGGAATGATTATAAGCCCGGAGAAGTGGAGGATTTAATAAATAAGTTAACTAGTCTATGAAAATCCTGGTTACCGGCGGTGCCGGTTTTATCGGTTCCAATTTTATCCGTTATTGGTTGGATAAATATCCTCAAGATGAAATTATTAATCTTGACCTTTTGACCTATGCCGGCAACCTGGATAATTTGTTAGCTGTTTCTGACCGTCCTAACTATCGTTTTGTCCAAGGCGATATTTGCGATGCAGCCCTAGTTGACAGCCTGTTAACCGGAGTCGAGCTGATTGTCCATTTTGCGGCGGAGAGCCATGTCGACCGTTCCATTAAAAATAGCGCCGACTTCATCAAGACAAATATCGAGGGTACTAGAGTGCTGCTAGAAGCTGCCAAGAATCATGGCAATATCAGATTTCATCATATCTCCACTGATGAGGTCTTCGGTTCTTTAGATTTTTCAGCGCCTAAATTCACAGAAAAGAGTCCCTATGACCCTCATTCACCCTATAGCGCCTCAAAGGCGGCGGCTGACCATCTAGTTCGAGCTTATTTCCATACCCATAAATTACCGATTACTATTTCCAATTGTTCTAACAACTATGGGCCCTACCAGTATCCAGAAAAGTTCATTCCTCTATTTATTACCAATTTGTTAGAAGGGAAGAAGGTGCCAGTATATGGGCAAGGGGCGAATATCCGTGATTGGATCCACGTCGATGACCATAATTATGGAGTTGATTTGATTATTAAACAGGGCCAGATAGGTGAGACCTATTGTTTAGGGGGTGATCAAGAGAAGACGAATTTAGAAATTACCAAGTTAATCCTGGACCTGATGGGGCAGACAGAAGAGATGATAGAATATGTCAGTGACCGACCCGGCCATGACCTGCGTTATGCGATCGATTTTACTAAAGCTAAAAATGAGTTAAATTTTTCTCCGCGGCGGGATTTTGCTTCCGGCCTTAAAGAAACCGTGGCTTGGTATAGCACCAATCGTTCATGGTGGGAGAAGTTAAAAAAATAATCATATGTCCAAGAAAATTTTTATCATCGAGGATGACACTAATATCCTGTATGCCCTAGAGGCCCAGTTTGCCGCCGAAGAGTTTATCGTGGAAACCAGTAATGGTGAAGAAGATCCGGAAGAGCTTTTTAAGCGCTTACGTCGTTTTTCTCCCGACTATATCGTCTTAGATGTGATTTTGCCGACTTCAGACGGTTTTGACGTCTTAAAGAAAATCCGTGAGGATGAGGAATTGAATGAAGCTAGGATTTTTGTCTTTACCGATATCAGCGATGAGGATAATAAGCATCGTTCTCTAGAGCTGGGAGCTGACTATTTCTTCTTCAAAGAGGATTTTGATACCTATGAATTCGTGGAGAAAGTTAAATCGATCGTCCGTAATGCCAGTAAGGAAAGGGAAGAGGAAACCGAAGACGATCGGGATTATGATGAATAGATTAGTAGTTAGCCGCATTTAAAGCTTTTTAAAAAGCGTCATCCGTTTGAGCGGATAACGCTTTTTTGTTAGTGGAGACAATAACGCAGTATTTGTTCCGCCTGGGGATTGCGATCGAAGAGGTGAAATTTAACATGATTAAAAGCGACCTTGATATCCGGGTCTTCCGGCCAAGCTGTAGCCACCGATTCAACCAAGTAAAAGGCAGCCAGACTGATCGCTTCATCAATATTTTCTTGATGGCCGGAAAAGGAATAGATGTAGCGGTAGCCTCTTAAGGCGCCGGCAAATTCATTGTTAGCCGGGTTCCGGCTTTCCCAGGACAAACAATGTCCGGGATTATTGAATAACCTTTGGCCTTTTTCTTGGCTCAGATGCAAATATCTGGCCTGTTTTTCTTCAGGGATTATTCCGCAAGCCAGGATGAGGACGATTTGGCCGGTTTTGGCATGTCGAATAGTTAGGTAACCGCCGCTACGGCGATTTTCTTCAGATAAGGCTGCATTTGCCCTAGCGATTATGTCATTGATAATTGCGTGGACTCTGGCAACGTTTTTCAGGAATTCTTCAGCTGTTTTCATGTTTAGAGGTTTTGGAAAGATCTAATTGGTAATCGTTTGATATTAACTGAAAAATCTATTTATGTCAATATTTAAGGTTTTGTTAAGCAAATTAAGCTAAATTTGACTAATCCCTAAAAAGTCGCTAAAATTAGTAATTATGTTTATCAAACGGATCGGGATTGATCTCGGGACAACTTATACGCTCGTTCATCTGCCAAAACGGGGCATAGTTATCAATGAGCCCAGCGTGGTGGCGGTTTCTTTAGATGATCGGAAAGTCTTAGCCGTCGGTAATGAGGCTAAAGATATGTTAGGTCGAACCCCGGATACGATCATGGCGGTCAAACCTCTTAAAGACGGGGTGATTGCTGATTATAAGGCGACGGAAGCGATGATCCGTTATTTTATCAACAAGAGCCTGGGCGGCGTGCGCTTGTTCCGTCCGGAAGTCATGGTGGCCGTTCCGGCCGGTATTTCTTCTACAGAAAGACGGGCGGTCATCGAAGCCACTATTGCCGCCGGAGCTAAGGCGGCCTATATCATTAAAGAACCGGTAGCGGCCGCGATTGGTGCTGATATCCCGATCGGTTCAGCCACTGGCCACATGATCGTTGATGTCGGCGGCGGCACCGCGGAAATGGCCGTTATCTCTTTAGGTGGTATCGTAGCTTCCTCTTCAGTCCGGGTCGGCGGTAATCGTTTTGATGCTTCCATCCTGGAACATATCCGCCGCAAATATAATCTGGCTATCGGTGAAAGGACAGCTGAAGAAATCAAGATCAATATCGGTTCCGCCTTGTTTATCGAAGATAAATTATATATGGAAGTCAGGGGTCGAGATATCGCTACTGGTTTGCCGCGGAGTCTAACCGTTTCCAGTGATGACGTCACTGAGGCAATCCAGAATGAGCTGGAGATGATTATTTCGGCCATCAAGAAAGTCTTGCACAAGACGCCGCCGGAGTTAGCGGCTGATATTATGGATAAGGGGATCATTTTATCTGGCGGTAGCGCTTTATTGCGGAATATCGACCAGCTGATCGCTCGCACCATGGGCGTTCCTGCCTATGTTGCCGATGACGCCCTCTTGTGCGTAGTTAAAGGCACAGGCATTGCTTTAGAGAACTTAGATTCCTATAAACGCAGTATTTTGGCAACCAAATAATTTTTTAAATATATGACTATCGGAATCGACGCTTCACGCGCTAATCGTCGATATAAAACCGGTACCGAGTGGTATTCATTTTATGTTATAAAAAATTTAGCGGAAATCGATCACGAGAATAAGTACGTCCTCTATACCAGCAATTTGCCGTCTTCGGAATTGCAAGAAATCATCCGTGATCATCCTAATTTTTCCCTTAAGGTTTTAAAGTGGCCTTTTAATTTTTTCTGGACCTTGGGCCGGCTGTCGATCGAAATGATTTTCTATCGTCCCGATATCCTATTCGTGCCCGCTCATACTTTGCCTCTGTTCCAGCCGAGGAAGACGATTACTACTATCCATGACATCGCTTTCACTAGGGAAAAAGCTCTTTATTTCCAGCATAAGCTGCCGACGACCACCCGTTTGGGGGAACTCATCCTTAATAATTTCGTGAAGATCATCACTTTTTCCAAATATGAGCCCAATTCCGTTGATTATTTGGATTGGTCGACCAGATATGCTTTTAAAAGAGCTAAAAAGATCATCACCGTATCCGATTTTACCAAACAGGAGATTTTAGACGTTTATCCTCAAGCCAAGGCTGATAAGATCGTTAGTATCCATAACGGTTATAATAATGATTTATATAAGAAGATCGATGATCCGCAAAGGATCGATAGCATTTTAGAGAAATATGGCTTAGAGCGGCCGTATTTTTTGTATGTCGGACGCTTGGAAAAGAAGAAAAACACCCCAGCTTTAATTGAGGCTTTTGCCCTCTTCAAAGAGAAAAACCCCGGCTATAACTATAAATTAGTCTTAATCGGCAGTGCTAGCTATGGCTTCGATGAAGTTAAATATGCGATCGAAGAATATAATTTGAATAAGGATGTCATCATGCCCGGTTGGGTGGAAGAATATGACATGCCCTATGTCTATAACGGAGCGGTCGGCTTCATCTTTCCTACCAAGCACGAGGGTTTCGGCATCCCGGTCATTCAATCCTTAGCTTGCGGTTTGCCGACAGCCGTCTCCGATATCCCGGTTCTCAGAGAAGTGGCTGGCGATTCGGTTATGTATTTTAACCCTAACCAACGTGAATCAATCGCCCAGGCTATGGAGAGTCTAGTTACCGACCAGCTTCAACGAGAAGAACTGATTAAAAAAGGCTATCTTACCGCCCAGGAATTCAGCTGGCGCAAGTGCGCCGAAGAAACTTGGCGAGAGATAATGAGCTTGTAAAATAGGGAGGAATCTAAACTTTTTCTAAAATAGAATATATGCTAAGATTAAGATGTTATGAGGAAATCAGTAACATCTTTTTTAATATTATCCAGCTTGGTTTTAAGCGGCGTCTTTTTTCGTAGCACCTACCTGACTCAAGCAGCTGACCCCAAGGATCCTTACTATTTCTATCAATGGTATCTGCCTAAGATCGGCGCGGAGTTAGCTTGGGACAAGATTAGCGCCAGTCCGAATATCACTATCGCTGTGATTGACTCCGGGGTGCAGATTGACCATCCTGATTTGAAAGATAATATCTGGCTCAATACTCGAGAAATTCCTGGCAATGGCTTAGATGATGACAAGAATGGTTTTATCGACGATACCCAGGGTTGGGATTTTATTGAAAATAAAGCTGATCCCCGGCCTAAATTCAGTCCCGGGTGGACGGAATCAGGCATATCCCACGGTACTATTATCGCTGGTATTATCGCTGCCGTCGGTCAGAATCAGCAAGGAGTGGCCGGCGTGACTTGGAGGGCTAAGCTGATGCCGCTTCGAGTCTTAGATGACCGCGGTGAAGGCCGCTTGGGTGATGTGGTGAGAGCGGTCGATTACGCGGTGAATAATGGAGCAGATGTAATCAATCTGAGTTTTGTCAGCTTTAATTACAGTGAAGCCTTGCAAGCGGCTATCAGACGCGCCTATCAAGCAGGCGTTATCGTGGTCGCGGCAGCCGGTAATGAACAATCAGCCGGCAGTGGCTATAACACCGACAAGGATCCGATCTATCCGGCTTGCTATGACGGTGAGCACGGGGAAAATATGGTTTTGGGAGTAGCAGCCACCGACGCTTTGGATCAGAAGGCAAAATTTTCCAGTTACGGCTATAATTGCGTCGATATCGCCGCTCCAGGCGTGAGTTTTTTTAGTACCATCACTAAAGGTGGTAACCCTAACGATTCTGATAAGCTCTATGATGGCTTCTGGTCCGGAACCTCGATGGCCGCGCCGATAATTTCCGGCACGATTGCCTTAATGGAGGAAATTAACCCCGATCTGAGTCGACAGGAGATTATCGATATCCTGTTCAATTCCGCTACCGATATCAGCCAGCTTAACCCCGCCTATCCAGGGCAGTTGGGCCACGGCCGGGTTAATGCGGCCCTAGCGGTGGAAGTGGCCAGGGAAAGGCTATTTACTAAATCAGGTAAGATCCTGATTACGCCGGTGAAGAATAATAATAAATTAGCGATTGTTAATAATAACGGAGCAATTTTCAAGGAGCTACCCTTGAATGAGAAGGGCCGGATTTCCTTGATAGCTGGCGACGTCAACGGCGATGGCCAGGATGAGATCATTCTGGCGCCGGGCCAGGGAAGCGAGCCGGTAGTCAAGATATTTAATGCTAACGGCAAGCTGCTCAAGCAGCTTTTGGTGGCTGATAAAAGCTTTCGGGGCGGAATCAGCGTCGCGAGCGGCGATGTCGATGGTGACGGGCAGGACGAGATTGTTACTATTTCAGCCACTAGCGGTTCGAGCCAGCTGAAGATTTTTAATTATCAAGGACAATTAAAGAAGCAGTTTTTCGTCGATAGCAAGAAATATCGGGGAGGATTCAATCTGGCCGTCGGTAATCTAGATGGTGCCGGCAATGCGGAAATCGTGGTCGCTTATGGCGCCGGAGCCAGGCCGATCCTGAAAATCTTTAATTACCAAGGCAAGCTGCAGGGAGAATTCATGCCTTATGATAAGAATTTTAAGGGAGGAATAAAGGTGGCGATTGCTAATATTGATGGCCGCAATAATCATAATAAGCAAGAAATAATCGTGGCCCCTGGGCCAGGAACTTTGCCGATAGTCAAGGTTTATGACAACCATGCCAAGTTGAAGCTAAAATTCGAAGCTTATAACTCTAATTGGCAGGGAGGAGTCAATATCGCTGCTGGGGACTTAAATAGCGACGGCCGGGCGGAAATAATCACAGCCGCTTATCCTGGAGCCGCCCCCCATGTCCGGACTTTTAACAGCAAGGGCGAATTGATTGATTCTTTCTATGCCTATGAAGAGAAATTCAACGGCGGAGTCAATGTCGGCTTTATCAAATTAAATAATTAGCAAATATATGCCTCAAAAAATTATTTTTGACAAGAAAAATGTCCTGGTGGCCGGTGGTGCCGGCTTCATCGGCTCTCATCTGTGTGATGAGCTGATCAAGACCTGCAAAGTGATCTGTATCGACAATTTTTCTTCCAGCAGTGAAAAGAATATCGATCATCTTCTAGCTAATCCGGATTTCGTTTTTATCAACCATGATCTATCCGAACCCTTAGATTTAGAGGCTTTACCAGAGCTTAAAAAATTCAAGATCGAATTCCAGGGCTTGCAAGAGGTATATAATTTAGCCTGTCCGATCTCGCCCCGGCGCTTCCTGGAAAATCGCTTGAATATCCTCCTGGCTAATTCTTTTGTCGTGAAGCATTTGTTAGATTACACTGTTAAATATGAGGCCAAGTTTCTGCAGTTTTCCTCCTCGGTAGTCTATGGCAATCGCCAAACTAGCCAGAATCTTCAGGTAAAAGAAGAGGATTTAGGGCTTGTGGATAACCTATCGGAACGCAGCGCCTACGACGAAGGCGAACGTTTTGCCGAGACTATGGTCTTTAACTATCGCCAGATTTACGGGATAGATGCCAAGATAGTCAGGGTATTTCGGACATACGGGCCTCGGATGGAGCTTAATGATGACCAGATGATTCCCGATATGGTCCTTAATGCTCTTAACAACCAGGATCTAGTCATTTTCGGCGGTCCGGAATTTTCTTCTTCTTTCTGCTATATCGACGATATTATCGACGGTGCTCTTAAAGTCATGAATTCTGCGCTTAATGGCCCGATTAACCTCGGCTCTGATGTCGATATAAAATTAGCGGACCTAGCGGCCATGATTATTGCCGCCGCCGGTTCGCAATCTAAAATCGTTCACGCTGAAACTAAGTTATTTATGAGCGAGTTGCTCTTGCCGGATATCCACAAGGCTAGGAACGAATTGAACTGGATGCCGGTGGTGACTTTGGAAAATGGTATCAAAAAAACCGTGTTTGCTCTTAGAGCCAATACCCAGCTTAGAGGCCTAGATGGCTAGAATTTACCTGAAATTATGAAAAAGCTTCTTATTTTCAGTCTCTTTATCTCGCTTTTTATCACTAGCGCCTGCGCTTCGCCAAAGCGTGAGAATGTCCAGATTCAGGAGAAAATGAAGGTGAAAGCTTTTTTTAGTAATAATACATTAGACCCGGAGATCAGTTGCCAAAAGGTTTTCCCGGTGGAGCGGGAGGTGGCTAAGACCCCAGCCGTTGCTAGAGTTGCCTTGTCAGAGCTGCTAGCTGGGGTGACGCCAGCGGAAAAAGAAGCCGGTTTCTTCACCAGCCTTAACCCCGAGATCAAGATCCAGTCCCTAACTATTGAGAACGGAGTAGCTCGGGTGGATTTTAGCAAGCAACTTGAGGCAGGGGTGGGTGGCTCTTGCCGCGTGTCAGCGATCCGCGCGCAAATCATTTCTACCCTCAAACAATTTCCTAGCGTAGAAGAAGTTATCATTTCTATCGACGGGCGCAGCGAAGATATCCTCCAGCCCTAAAGTCCTTGTGTCACTTTTTAAAAAGTTGTATAATATAGATAATTAAAAAATAAAGATAAAATAAATCTTTTTTATCTTATTATTAAGGGGGAACTATGCCTCATTGTTTACAGTTAATTACCAAAATAGACCTAATGTCACTTAGTAGTTTTTAAGGACGCCCACAGGCGTTTTTTATTTATATATTTAAAATAAAAATTATTTAAAACTTAATCATTAATTTAATTTCTGTTCTTAAAAAGTCGAAATTTAAGAATAGGCCAAAGTTATTTTAGTGGTTTGTAAAAATTATGAAAAAAATATTTAACGACAAAGTCTGGGGAAAACTTTTTTTCTCGGTTTTGTTTGTTGCTTTAATAGCCGGCTTCGGCCTTTATGCGCCGGCGGCTAATGCCGCTAGTAGCTATACCGTCACCGAAACCACGGCTACAGTGGGAACAGCCACTAATCTGGAAATTGAATATACGGTCGATTCTGGCGTCCAAACCTGGGCTGATGGCGATACCTTGACCATCACCTTGCCTAATAATTTCCCGATTTGGAGCTCTATGACGATGTCTGCTGAGTACGATACTGATACTACTAATAATGGCGTAGGTGAAACTCCAATCGC
This sequence comes from Patescibacteria group bacterium, assembly GCA_041651355.1. Lineage (NCBI taxonomy): Bacteria > Patescibacteria group bacterium. The sequence continues at coordinate 223,091 of JBAZJK010000001.1, forward strand.
TCAAGGAGCGGGCAATGGCGAATATAGCCATGATGGCCAGAGAGTTTTGACCATAAAATGGAATGTTACTGGCTGGGGAGCAGTTGTTGATGATGCTTCAACTATCCGTATTTTAGTCACAGCTGATGCTGTTCCGATGTATGAAGATGCTACCTCTACTTTCACTTTTGGTGGAACGACTGCAGCTGGCGGCGATACTAATCCTAGCAGCACGGATGACGTTAACGTTTCCGCGGCTGATCCTAACGCTAGTATTGACGTGAGCGCGATTGATACTGTAGGTGAAACTGGCAATGTAGTCGCTACTTTTGATATCGATTATCCTTTAGTTAATAATGACCAAGTGTGGATAACTTTTCCCGCTAATTACGATGTTTCCGGAGCCACCTATGTTTCCGATACTTTTACTGGTGATTTTGACACCTGCGCTGTTGCTGGCCAGACAGTCAAATGCGATGCTAATGGCGGTATTGCCTCTCAAGGAAGCGGCACGATAACTATTAGCGGTATTAAGGCCAAATATGAAGCGGCTGCAAGCACCTATACCACCGCTTTATATGATGTTTCCGCTACTTCCAATATTTCTTCGGCTTCTGATGATGCGATTGGTGCGACTTATGCCGCTACTAGCTTTACCGGATCAGGTATAAACGCTTCTGAAGTTACTTTGGTGGGCGACACTGCCGGTCAAGTTATTTTTGCCATAACTTTTCCAGTAGCTTTGGCTGCCGGCGATACCATCAAAATAACTTTCCCTGATAATTATGATGTTTCTGGTTTAACCCAAGCCGCTGGCCAGAATTACAATTTAGATCAAGATGTCACCGTAGCCGTGGCGGGGCAGGTAGTTACCTTGACTTTATCAGGGGCTCAAACGGCAGGAACTGGAGAAATTATTAATTTTGAAGCTAATAAGATTTTGGCTAAATATGCCGCTACCGGGCAAACCGCGTCCATTCTTATTGAGAAATCTACGGGGCAAGATGTTTTGGCCGCTTCAACTGATGCCGGCGTGACTGATACTATCGAAAACACCACAGCTGCTGATCCAGTTTCTAGCATTAATGTCACCGCTATTTCTGAATATAACAAGACTGGCAATACTGTTGTGTCTTTTACCATCCCATATGCTTTAGCTAATGATGATGAACTAAGACTAACTTTGCCAGCTAGCTATAATGTCGCTAGCGCTGCTTACGTTTCTGATACTTTTACCGGAAGTTTTGATGCTTGTACAGCAGCAGGACAAACAATAACCTGTACCGCTAATGGTGCTATGACCGCTGAAACGGCAACGGTTACTATTTCTGGCATCAGAGCTGCTTCTAACACCCCAGCCGATGCTTCAACTTATACGACAACTCTGTATGATATTTCGGCTAGTGCTATAATTGCTACCGCTAATGATGACGCCATCGCGGCCACCACTGCTGACGCTACCGCTCCAACATTAGACACTGGTAATGTGATTGCTAATAATAGTCCAGCCGCAGATACTATCACTCTTCAGTTTAGCGAAAACATGGATGAAACTACTGCAGAAAATGTAGCTAACTATATCGTTACTAATAATGGCGGGTCTATAACCTATAATATCGCTACCGCCGTCTTAACTAATGACACTGTTGTCTTAACTCTGGCCACTGTTAATCCGGCTGACCCAACTACTTTCATGACCAGCACGGATGTAGCGGCTCACATTAAAGTTACTCCGAGCGTAAATATTAAGGACGCTAATGGCGTGGCCTATGGCGGTTTGCAGATTACAGAAAGCGGGGGATCTTTAGTTGATGCTACTGCCCCAACTTTAGCCGCTGGTTCCATCATTGTTAATAATCAGAATCAGCCGAATACGATAACTTTAACTTTCAGCGAGCCAATGGATCATACTCAGGCAGAAACCGTTGGTAATTACTTAGTACAAAGCAATGATTTGGGTATAACTTATGGCATCGCTTCCGCCGCCCAAGATCTTGGCGGAACCGTTATTACCTTAACTTTGAATGCTGTTAACCCCGCTGATAATACTACTTTTATCACTAATGCCGACGCTACGGCGGGGATTAAGGTGACTCCTAATGCTAACCTAGAAGATGTTTCAGGTTTCAATTATGCTGCTGGATTAGTATTAGCAACTGAAGACGGTTTCCAGGATATCACTCCTCCGACTTTACCGGCCGCCAATATCGATGTTAATAACTCCGTCTCTCCTAACACTATAACCTTGCAGTTTAGTGAAAAACTTAATAAAACTACAGCCGAAGATATTACCCACTATACTGTGACTAATAATGCGGCTGGAATTTCCTATACTATTGCCAGTGCCGCTCTAACCAATGATACCGTTGTTTTAACTTTAGCGGCTTTTGACAAGGATGATCCTCAGACCTATATAACTAATGCTGCTATTGCCGGTCATATCAAGGTTACACCATCAACCCACATCTTGGATGTAGTTGGCACTGCTTATGCTGGCGCTTTAGTAACTGAAGCTGGTGGTTCTCATACTTTACACTCTAGCGTTCCGACCGTGACGGTTGGCGGCACTTCAGTTGATAAAGCTGGTGACACCATCACCCTTACTTTTAATGAAGAAATGGACACTAGCACTATTACTAATGCCATCGTACAAGCTGATACTAATGTTACTCTTGATTATTCTGACGATGCCGGTAATACCAACCAGGCTAATATTCCTTTGACTAACGCCACCGTTTCCTGGAATGCCGCTAAATTGGTGGCCACTATTACCCTTAATGAAGCTACTGATTCCGCCTATATCCCCGACGGCAAGTTCTTAGGAGCAACTTTATCAGGCGTAACTGATATCTACGGTATCGCTGAAGCCGGCTCAGAAGTTTACTCCGGTGCTGGTATTGCCAAGGAAGCCACTGTCCCGACGATCGTGGTGACCGCCAATTCAGTTAATGCTGGCGGTGATACTATTACTATTACATCTGATGAAGTTCTATCATCGACTGCCACTACGATTGGTAATTGGACTGTCCAATACGATGATAATGGCGCCGGCCTTAACATCCAGACCGTTACTCTAGCTAATGCTGTGGCAACGATTAATGCCGCTAAGACCGTGGTTACCATCACTCTTGATGAAGTCACTGATGGCGCTTCTATTCCTAGCAGCAAATATGTTAAGGTAACTCCGAATGCTACTAATATCAAAGATTTAGTGGGTAATAATGGGGTAGCCGCTGATTATACTGCTGCTGGCGTTAGCTCTGAATCAACCGCTCCGACAATTTCCGCTACTTCCGTAGCTGACGGAGCCACTGGCGTGGCGGTTAACCCAACGATTTCCGTTACTTTCAGCGAAGCTTTAAGCCCGGCAACTGTAAACAGCAATACTGTTAAGCTGTATACTGATGTTGGTAATAATAATGCAGTTAATATTGGTACTGACACTGAAGTTCCAGTTACTATCAGCTTAGAGAACAATGGCGCTTCTACTAAAATCTATATCACCCCCAATTCTAATCTAAGCAATTCCGGTAATTATATCTATCGTATCTCAACCGGCGTTAAGGATTTATCTGGTAATGCTTTAGCTGCTAACGCTGATTACGACTTTACCACCGTCGCTCAATCCAATGGTTCCTTGGCGGTTACCAGCATTTCTACCACTCGTTCCTATGCCACCGCTGATGATACTTGGGGCAATGGTTGGGCTTGGACTTTCAATATTACCGTTCCAACTTCAGAAACTAGTTTCCGGATGAAATTTTCTAACTGGATTAGCGGTAGTAACACAATAGCGGCTGCTAACAATATCCGCTTCTATTCTGCTCAAGCTTCAGCTAATGCGGATGCGGACAACGCCCGCTTGATTACGGCGGCTGCTACCAATAGCGATGCGATCATTTTGGATGGTGATTTAGATGCTAATACAGCTGGTCGTCAGATCCAAGTGACTGTTGAAGCTAAGGTCCCAGCCGGATCTTCTGGTGGATCATATTCCACTTCTTACGGAGTTACTTCAAATTTACCATCATAATTGTTAGATAGTTGATTTTCCGGGGAAAGAATATTTTCTTTCCCCGATTAAGTCAATTATTAGTTTCGTTTATTTTTAATAAAAGATAAAAATATGAGAAAAAAGATTGTCAGCTTATCCCTGTTGGTCCTGTTGCTATTATTCGGAGTTTATTCCTTAAAGGTTAATGCTTCTACGGTCACAGGAGATTTAAACACCGGCTTAAATAGTAATTCTGGCAACATGGACGGCATCGTTATCGCCGCTCCCACTCCATCTCCGGCGGCCGGAACCTATACGAGCGCGCAAAATGTGACTTTAACAGCGGCCGGTTCGACGGCGATTTGCTACACCATCGATGGCTCTACTCCGGGCTGTACCAATGCTACCTCTTGCAGCGCCGGTAGCTTATATTCCGGGGCAATTTCCGTCTCATCTTCCAAAACCATTAAGAGTCTAGCTTGCTATAATAATAATTCTGCTGGCCCAGTTGCTACTAGCGCCTATACTATCAATATCTCTTCTGGCGGCGGCGGAGGCGGCGGAGGTGGTAACACCACCTACTGCTCAGCCGTAACTTATTCTGCTTGGGGAACTTGCGTAGGTAGCCAGCAATATCGTAGCGTTGTCTCCCAAACACCTAGTGGCTGCACTCTAACCACCACCCAGCAGATCGCTTTACAGCAGGCTTGCACGGCAGCGACTTCCACTCCGCCGGTTAATGAACCAGTTACTCCAGAAACGCCAGTGACGCCCCCCTCATCCGATATTATTAACGATATTTTAGATGAAGCGGGAATCGTCAGTTCTGGTAATCCGGACGATTTACTGGGCCACCTCAATAACACCCGGGATGAGAGCCGCGAAGGTATCGGTGCGACTAAGTATGGCAAGATTTTATCTCTTGATAAGAAACTAACTCGTGATGAATTGGATGCTATCGTCCGTTTCATTGTCTACGGTACCCGTACCACCCAGATTTTAGGGGAAGGGGAAAGAGCTGGGGTTATCAATTCCTATTTCCAGGCCTATTCCAAACTTCCGAATACTGAGGAAGAGTGGGCCGATGTCATTAAGATCGCTAACGGCCGGTGGCCGGTAGAACGAAGTACTAAGGCGGAAAACCAAGCTAAGTTAGAATTCCGCAAGGTCTATGCCCGTAATGCCAACTTAAGCAATAATATTGATGAGAACGCGATCATGGTAATCGCCTATGGCCTATTACCATCCCAGCGCAATCTAAACAGCGAAAAGGTGGCCATCAAGACTTTCAAATGGGTCTATGGGCATAATCCGGTCAGCGCTTTAGCTTGGAATGTCGTTCGCGCGATCGCCTATAGCGGTGCTACCAGATAATTAATTTAAAGATTAAAAATAAAGGACTGCTCTATCGCAGTCCTTTTGTTATAAAAAAGAATCCGCTTTGTTTAGCGGATTCGAGGCATAGGATCTTCTTATTTTAACTTAGCCATGATAATAGGCAGGAAGCTTTCAGTTTCGTCCGGTCTTTCGGCTTGTGGTGGGTAGTTGTCAGGATCGATGATGCGATCCAGAATCTGGTGGATTTCTTTGAAGATGCGGTTGTATTCGCTGGGATCAGCGATGTTTTTCAGCTCAGATTCAAAAACCTGCAAGCTGGTTAAAAAATAGTGGGCTTCCAGGCGGTCGGAAGAACCGATTTTTTCTGCTAATTTTAGCAGACAATGAAGCATGATGACACAGTAGTTCTCATCAGCTTGGCATTTCCGGATGTATTTAGCGGATTTGCTAAAAAACTTTGCTGTTTTAGCCATGTTAATGGGTTTATATCAGGTTGGTGATTTCAAGGAGCAATAAACCAGTATAACTATTTTATTTATTTTAGTCAAGGATATAGGAATTTAAAAAACTTTTAACCGTTATATGAATCCAGATATTTAAAAAATTATGAACTTTTATGGAGTCGGAGGGTCGGCGCTAATCCTCATCGTAACGAAACTTGAAGTTTCGCCCCGCAGTAGAGCCTTTCTGCATTTCAACCCCGTAAGAGTTCATAATCTATTTTAGAGTAGCAGATTTTTTTGGCAAAATCAAGCTCGGGTATTTAAATCTTTAATAATCCTTACTAACTCTGCCTGCTTACCTGGTTGGAACAGAATATCTTGGCTAGTCGTCAGCTCAGGAATGCCGCCGATACTAGAGGCGATGACTGTTAGGCCGATCTGCTTGGCTTCATAGATGACACTCGGAGAGTTTTCATAGACTAGAGAGGGAACCACCAGATAGTCGCTATTTCGCATCAGTTCCTTTACCTTTTCTTCTTTGTAGGGGAAGAATACGATATCGGCCCTATTTTTTACCATCTCTTTAAGATGCTTTTCTTCCTGTCCGTCGCCGATAATTATTAGCTCTCCTTTTTTATCTGCTTCCAGCCAGGCTTTAATGAGTAGCTCTAGGCCTTTGTGCTTTTCTAATTGGCCGACATAAAGGAATCTTTGCTTGTCTTGATTAATATCTTTTTTTTCTCTTGGGGTTTGGTTAAGAGGAAAGTTCGGTCTTACTATCTTTTCCGATTTTCTGAAGAAACCGCGCTGACTATGGATTTCAATTAGCCACCTAGAAGGTGAAACTATTTTATCTGCCCCTTGAAAAAGATAACGAGTAATTACTTGGTATATCTTGGCGCCCAGGGAATCGATAATCTTTTCTTGGCCGAAGTACATCAAGCCGCTAGGGTGGAGAAGCTGGATGTCGTGTAGATAATGTTCATGTTTTATCCCTAATTTTTTTATCAGCCTAGGAATTTGATAGCCTAGACCCATTAGGTTATGGCTAATGGCTAGATCAGGTTTTTCTTTTTTGAGGATTTTTTTGATTTGATAGTATTTATGGAGATTAAATAAGTTTATCATTTGCCAAAATAGGCGAAAGGCATAGCTATATTTGTGCAGTTCAGGAAAAAGGGAATTAAGCTCGTAGATGCTATATCGAATATTTATGGCTTTTTCTTGGCCCTTAGCTTTCGTGGCCACAAAAAAAACCTCGTGGCCCTGATCAGTCAGGTCTTGGGCCATTTTTTGGGCGACTTTTTCCGCGCCGCCGCGCTGATAGAGGCTATTTAAAATGGCGATTTTCATAAATATATTAATCAAACAACCCAAGTATCTGGTTGGCCATTAATCTAAGGTCATACTTATTCTCGGCTAATTTCCGAGCGGCTCGGCTCATATTTTCCCTTTGTTTTTCATCACTTAAGATCATCTGAATTTTATTTTGTAAATCAGAAATATCCCCTGGTTCTATCAGATAGCCTTCTTGCTTATCAGAGAAGACGCTCCTTACGCCCGGCAGATTAGAAGCAATAACTGGCGTGCCACAGGCTAGAGCTTCGATTAGGACCAAGCCGAAGGCTTCGTTTCTGTTAATCGAAGGCAGGACTAAAACCGCCGCGCCTTGGAAGGCTTTGATCAAATCATGTCCTCCCAGTTTGCCCAAGAACTTAACCTTATCTCTGATTCCTAATTCTGAAGCTAATTGTTCATATTGGGGCCGCAGTTCGCCCTCACCGCAGATTTTAAGGATGAATCTGTCATCTTTGAGACGGCTGAAAGCGGTAATCAGCTTATCCACCCCTTTGAAATAATGGGCTCGATCTAAGCCGCCAACGAAGAGGACGCTGAGCTGATGATGGTTGATAAAATTATCACTGACGAATTTGATGATATTCCGGCTGGCGGCGATCAGTGGGTTTTCCGGTTCGCTTTTTAGGATATCGGGCTTGAATTTTTCCAGATCAACGCCGAAAGGGATTTCTCGGAATTTTTCTGGATACTTCTGATATATATCTTTTATCGAACTGTTTTTCAGGTAATCAAAACTGGAGCAGATTATCTTATCCGCTTTTTTAAACAGGGAAGAGCGCAGGAGCTTAGCCGGCCCGGCCGCTATTTTAAGGAGGGGCGAGTCGAAATCAACGTCCATGTGATAGTGGATTATCAGTTTAGTTTTTTTGTTGAAAATCTTAAAGAGCCAGACCAATTCGCTGGCACCGAAGAAAGGATAGTGCAGATAGATATAATCAAAACGCCCCAGTTGGCTAAGGAGCTGGGGTGAAAAAGCGCTATGGCCGTAACGGAGCCAGGGTTTTAGATTGTCGGGATAGAAATTGGCTAGCTCGTACCGGCTGGAAATAATTTGTCCGATTTGGAAAGCGCTATTGCCGATGCCGCCAGCATATGGCGGCCAAGCGCAGACCAACTGGGCGATTTTCATAGTTTATTATCCTGAGCTTTTTCCCGGACCAAGGTCGCCAGGTTGTTTTCTAGCTTGGCAAGCTTGAGACGGAGGCGGAAAAGCAGGTAGAAGAGGGTAATGACTGCCAGGTAGATTAAGAAGTTAATGCCTGAGCCGGAAAATCCTAGATTATTAACCAAGCGGTCGATCGGCTTGATGAAAACGATGGCCAGACCGGCGATAATCCAAAAAATAAGCCAGAGAGCCAATTCATTCTTAGAGATACTATCTTGCCGCCTTTGTTTGAGCAGGCGGCCGATGAAGAAAACAATGATTACTAAGGCGAGTATTTGTTGCCACATATTTTTATTTGATGATTTTTTGGATAATCAGGTCTTTGATGATTCGTAATCCGCCGGAAAAATTTTGCCCGAATTCATGATAGGTGACGGTAATCGGCACTTCCTTGACTCTCAGCTTATGGCGGAAGGTCTCGACGATATATTCGCTACAATGAGCTTTGCCGTTTTGCCTGATCTTTATAGTCTGTGCCGCTTGGCGGCTCAAAGCCCGGAAACCGCTTTGCGGGTCGCTGAGGTTTACGCCTAAGAGCCGGTTGACGAAGCGGGCGAGCGGGATGATGATATTTTTTTTAACGAAAGGCAGATTGGATTTCTTACCCAAGAAGCGGGAGCCGAAGACCACATCCGCTTCATTGTTAATGATGGGAGCGATTACTTCCGGGATTTCAGATGCGGCGAACTGGTCGTCGGCATCAAAGTGGACGATAATATCGGCCCCTAATTTCAGGGCATAGCTGGTGCCGGTCTGCAGGGCGCCGCCTTGGTCGAGGTTGACGCTATGGCGCAAGACTTTAACTCCGCTGCTTTTGGCGATATTATAGGTTTGATCTTTAGAACAATCGTCAACGATGACAATGTCGTCTACCAAGGGCTTGACCTTGTCTATGACCCTAAGGATCCGTTCGGCTTCATTATAGGCCGGAATGACGCAGATTACTTTCATAGCTATAGTTTTAGCATTTCTTCCACTGATATTAATCCGTTTTTCAATTTTAGTAAAGCGTCTGCCAGCAGGGATTTTTTGTAATCCGGGCCGACCAGCTCGAACAGGGCGACCCTTAAGTCGTTGTCTGGATTTTGGCAGTGGCGGCAACCGCGGGTCTCATAGACGAACTTCGGCAGGTGGGGACCGATCTGTTTATATTTATGGCTTAATAAGCTGATATCAGAGGCGTTAAGACTTCGCTTGTATAAGCATTTAGGGCAATTCCTTTTGACCAGTCTTTGGCTGATGATCAGTTTTAAGTTTTCCTTAATTAGGCGGGCTGAACCGTGTTCTTTAAGCTCTTTAGCGACGTTAGCCGCTCTTTCCGCCTTCAGGCCGGCGAGGACTAAGCGGCCGCTGTGAGCCGCCTGGAGGGCTAGCGGCCAGATTTCCGGCTGGGATACTTCCATCAGGGCGATTACCTCAGAATCGTGGCGCAATAGGCGTTCCAGGGTTTTTTGGTAGTTCGCCTTATTGGCTTGCTTGATCAGCATCTGGTTGATTCCTTTGATCTTTAACTCCAAAAAATTTTCTAAAGTATAAATATTCAAGTGTTCAGCATTTAAGTGGTTGAGCAGGGAGTATAGGCTTTGGGATAAGCCCTGGTTGAAGGGAGCACTGACGATAATCAGGCCGGAGCGAGCTTTGAGGGTTTTTTTAATGAAGTTCAGGTCGGCCTTTTCTAAACCTAGACCGGTCAAGGGGCGGAGCTGCGGTTTCTTGTTGATGAAGTTGATGATTATTCTTTGGTTCTCGCCCTCCTTGATGGCGGTGATATAGAAAGTCCATTCCTTATCTCGATGCCTGATCTTATAGTATTTATTAATCCCCAGGGTCTTGCCAGACAGGCTCATGATTTCTTGGAGGTCGGCTAAAAGGGCGGCTTGCCGTTTAGGCGATAAGCGCCACTCGTGCTTGTTCAAACCGAGCTCGTCTCCGGAGATGATAGTCCCATCCGGTCCGGATTCAATTATCAGATTCTTCAATCCCTGCCAATTAGCATAATGACAGAGATGCTTGATAATTTTCGCCTGCATGTTCTTGGGTTCAAGCCGGTCTAAACGCAAAATAGGCCCTTAAACCTGGCTTGAGAATTTTTTTATATATTAGTCAATCTATCTTGATTATAGCATTATTTTATATTATGTTGAAATGTGTTAGAATTAAGGAGTAAAGAATAATTTTATGTTATATTTTTCTAAAGTCTATAATTATCTGGCTGATTTTAGGGTTAATTTCAAGAAGTCTTTCAAGCTGGTTTTCGCTCCGAAGATCTTCAAGCTTTATCTGATCTTAACTCTGGTTTGGCAGATACTAGCTTGGTATATTTCCGTCTATGTCTACCGTAACCTGAGCGGCCGTTTATTAATCCTCCATTATAACGTCGACTTCGGCACCGACCTGATTGGCGCTCCGATTCGCGTTTTTGGCGGGCCCTTGTTTGCTTTATTGATATTTCTAGTTAACGCCGTCTTCGCTCTGAGCTTAAATCGTCGCCAGGCGGCTTCGTTTCTAAACCATCTACTAATCGCCGGGGCCATGGTTTTAAATCTTTTTGTCCTAATCGCCCTCTTTACTATCTATCTAAGTAATTTCCGCTAACCGATTATCTTTTATGTTGGAATTTAATCTGATAAAAATCCTTTTATTATCTACGGTGGCCTTTATCTTCGCTATGCTGGTGACGCCTATTCTGGCTCATTTTTTATATAAGTATAAATTGGGCAAGAAGATCAGGAATAATGGCTCGACTCCGATATTTTCCAAGCTTCATGCCCATAAGACCGGCACGCCGACTATGGGCGGAGTCTTGATCTGGGGGACGGTCCTGATCTTTGCTTTGTTATTTTCCTTCTTGCCCAAGATAATCCCTGGCGATTTTTTCCAGCATCTTAACTTTCTTTCCCGAGCGGAGACCCTCCTGCCTTTAGGGGCTTTGGTAATCAGCGCCTTAATCGGTTTGTTCGACGATTGGCTTGATGTCAGAGGTAAAGGGGTTTTGGGCGGCGGCGGCTTAAAATTAAGACATCGGCTCTTGATTTATACTCTGATTGCCATCGCGGGCGCTCTTTGGTTTTATTTCAAATTAGATTGGACGGTTTTCCATGTGCCGTTTTTAGGGAACTTCGAAATCGGTGCTTGGTATATCCCGATTTTCATTTTTATCATTGTGGCTACCTCTTTTTCCGTTAATGAGACGGACGGCTTGGACGGTTTAGCCGGCGGTACCTTGCTTTTGGCCTTTGCCGCTTATGGCATCATCGCTTTTTCCTTGGGCCGTTATGATTTAGCCACTTTCTGCGGCGTCATTATCGGCGCCCTTTTAGCCTTCTTATGGTTCAATATCCCGCCCGCCCGTTTTTATATGGGGGATACCGGAGCGATGAGTCTGGGGGTCACCCTAGGCATAATCGCGATGCTCACCAATAATGCTTTGCTCCTGGTCTTTATCGGCGCCATCTTCTTGGTTGAATCCGCTTCGGTGATTATCCAGACCCTGTCTAAGCGTTTGCGCCACAAGAAAGTTTTCCTATCGTCGCCTATCCATCATCATTTTCAAGCCATGGGTTGGCCAGAATCCAAGATTGTCATGCGTTTTTGGGTCCTGTCCGGATTAGGCGTGGCTTTAGCTTTGATTATATTTTTATTGGATAAGCAGTTTTAAATAATGTTTAAGAAACTTAGAAAGCAATTTTCCACCAAAGGCCGCCGTGAAGTCGACAAAAACTTAATGGTCGCCGTTTTTATTTTGCTGATTTTTGGCCTAGTCATGCTATCAAGCGTGTCTTCAGTCGCCTCTTACGCCAAGTATGGCAATGCCTATCATTTTTTGTTCAAGCAGGTCATAGCCGTCCTGATCGGTCTCGGCCTCTTTTTTATTTTTTCCCGTTTGGATTACCATATCTGGCGCAAATATGCCGTGATGGCTCTCTTGGCTTCTTTATTTCTTCTTCTGCTGGTTTTTATCCCCGGTATCCGTTCAGAGAGCGGTACGGCTCGGAGCTGGATTAACATTTTCGGCTTTTCTTTCCAGCCGGCTGAGTTAGTGAAGCTGACTTTTTTAGTCTATCTAGCGACTTGGCTAGAAGCTAAAAAGGGACAGCTGAGCAGTTTTGAGGGCGGTTTTTTCCCCTTTATCGTTATTATGGGGGTTATCAGCGTTTTAATGATGGCTCAGCCTGATTTCGGCACCTTGTTTATTATCGCCTTTACTTCGATGGTCGTCTTTTTTGTGGGCGGAGCCAAGTTCAGCCATATTGTTATCATTCTGCTCTTGGCGGCGCTAATGATATTTTTAATGTTGAGCCTCAAATCTTCCTATCGCGATGACCGTTTCAAATGCCTTAAGGATCCTGGTTATAGCCCGCAGGATAAATGCTATCAAATCAACCAATCTTTGATTGCCGTCGGTTCGGGTGGCTGGTTAGGCCGAGGTTTGGGCCAGAGCCGGCAGAAATTTCTCTACCTGCCGGAGGTTTGGAGCGATGCTATCTTTCCGATCATTGCCGAGGAGATCGGTTTCATCTTCTGTGTTCTCTTAATCCTGTTATTCTTCTTTATCTTCTATCGCGGCCTCATGATTGCGCGCGGAGCACCGGATGCTTTCGGTCGTTTACTGGCAACCGGTGTCGTGTCCTGGCTAGCGGTTCAGACTTTTTTAAATATCGGCGGCATGATTAATCTGATACCTATGACCGGCGTGCCTTTGCCTTTCATTTCGGCCGGCGGCACGGCCGTCTTATCAGCTTTAATCGGCATTGGCCTGCTTGCTAGCATCAGTCGCCAGGCTAAGCTTTAGTCTATGTCTTTAAATGCAATAAAACCAAAGATAATCCTCTCGGGTGGCGGCACCATGGGTTCGGTTACGCCGCTTCTGATCCTGGCTGATGACCTTAAAGAGCGTTATGACTTTATTTTTGTCGGCACGACCAGCGGGGTGGAAAGGGAAATAGTCTCCAAGATAGCCTATCTGAAATACCAGCCGATCTTGAGCGGGAAGTGGCGGCGCTATTTTTCTTTTGCCAATCTTTGGGATCTTTTCAAGGTCATATTAGCTTTCTGTCAGTCGCTTTTTATCTTGTTCAAACTCAAACCAGCTTTGGTTATAAGCGCCGGTGCCTATGTCTCCGTGCCTTTGGCTTGGGCGGCCTATTTCTTGAAGATTCCGGTTTTGATCCATCAGCAAGATGTCCGGCCCGGCTTAGCTAACCGCTTGATGGCGCGGACTGCCCGGGTGATTACCACGGTTTTTGAAAAGTCGGTTCAGGATTATGGCACGAAAGCGGTCTGGGTGGGCAACCCGATTCGAAACTTGGATTTGGAAAGCGCCCAGCAGGTCATCAAAGCCTTCCAGATTAAAGATAACCGCCCCCTGCTCTTGGCTTTAGGCGGCGGCACCGGTTCCCAGTCCTTGAACCAATTGCTTGCAAACAGTTTAGAGGAGCTTACCTCATTCTGTCAGGTCATCCACATTACCGGGGCTAACAAGCAGCTAGTCCAATCGCTGTCTGATAATTATCAGTCATATGAATTCTTGCCTCACGAGAAGCTTTTAGCTTTGTTGTCTCGGGCTGATTTAGTTTTGTCTCGAGCCGGTTTAGGGGTACTGACGGAATTATCCAGTTTAGGCAAGCCGACCTTGCTCATGCCGATGCCTGCTTCCCATCAGGACGATAATGCTGATTATTTCGCTGAGCGCCAGGCCGCCCTGGTGTTAAGAGGTGAAGATTTGCGGCCGGAGCATCTGGTGGATAAAGTCAGACAGCTTCTATCTAACCATGAGCTCAGGGAGAACTTGAGCTATAATATCAAACGCGTTTTGCCGTCCGGAGCCAATGAGTCTTTGCGGCTCATCATTATCGGCTTGGCGGAAAATTCTCAGGGTAAATAAGATGATTAGGAAACAGAAAAAAAATAAATATTATTTCATCGGCATCAAGGGCGTGGGCATGACTATGTTAGCCCAGTTTTTGCATCAGTCCGGCCAAGAAATTATCGGTTCGGATGTAGCCGAGACTTTTTTGACCGATCGGGTGTTGAAAAAAGAAAAAATTAAAGTATTCAGCCCCTTTAATATTAAGAATATTCCGGCCGCCCCAGATGTCATTGTCCATTCTTCCGCTTTTACGCCTAAGAATAATCCAGAATTGGCATTCATTGCGCAAAATCGGGAGCGATTTAAGTCCTCTAGGCTCTTGAGCTATGCTGAAGCCCTGGGAGAAATATTCAGCCAGCATCGCGGCTTGGCGGTCTGCGGCAGCCATGGCAAGACGACGACTTCGGCTTGGTTGGGCTATGTCTTATGGCGTTCTGGTTTGGGCCCCAAGGTTTTAGTCGGTTCTCGGGTGCCGCAATTTCATGATAGCAGCGCCCTCTTCGGCGCTAGTCGTTATTTTGTTGCCGAGGTCGATGAGTATCAGAATAAGCTCCAGTATTTTTTTCCTTATGGCGTGATTTTGAATAATATTGAATATGATCATCCGGATTTTTTTAAGACGGAAGCCGACTATGTCCGAGTTTTTGCTGATTTTATCAAGAAGATTCCTAAACCGGGATTCTTGGTGGCCAATGAGGATGATAAGCAGATCAGGAAGATTAAGACTAAGAATCCTGGCCGCTATTTCCCCTATCGCTTGAAAGAGGTGAAGGATGTCCGCTATCAGCGCGGTCTGACCAGTTTCAAGTTCCGGTCTTGGGGTGAATTTAGGATCCGTCTCCAGGGTGAACATAACATCTCTAACGCCTTAGCGGTTATTTTAAGCGCGCGGGTCTTGGGCGTGCCTTTGGTTAAGATTAAAAAATATCTGCTCGAGTTTAAAGGGACGGCGCGACGAGCCGAAGTCCTAGGGAAATATAGGGGGGCTTTGATTATTGATGATTATGCCCATCACCCGACAGAGATTAAAGCGACTTTAAAAGCTTTGAGGAATGCCTATCCTCGTCAAAATATCATCACCCTTTTTCATCCCCACACCTATACCCGGACCAAGGCTCTGTTTCGAGATTTTGCCGAGAGTTTCCGGGATAGCGATGAACTCTTTATTTTAGACATCTATGGTTCAGCGCGGGAGAAGCAGGGAGGAGTTTCTAGCCAGCAGTTAGCGCGAGCGGTCAGGTCTTTCAATCGCCAGAACGGTATTGAGCAAAAAGTTGGGAATATTCCCCAACTCGAAGAAGCGATTAGTTATTTTAAGAACCAGCTCGGATCGGGCGACCTCTTAGTCCTAATGGGCGCCGGTGATGTCTTCCGGGTGGGGGAGGGTTTGATAAAAGCTAAAGTTTAGCATCTCGTTTTTCTTATTTTAATAGGCCATCTTTTGGCTTTTTTGATTATTTTATTTTTTTTGTAACGTTTAATAATTTTGTTCGTATACTATAGTGTCTTGATATGTCAGATAAACCGAAGCTAAAATTAAATGATTTCACGGCGAAATTCTGGAATCTAATGAAGCCTTTTCACGGGATGATGGGGCGGGTTTTTATTTTGACCTTTATTTTTGAAATCTTGGGTCTGGTTTCTCCTTATATCGTCAAGCTGATCATTGATGCTTTGACTAATTTTTCCGTGGCTGAATTATCTAAGTTGATTAGCCTGCTGCTTATTTTCTTTATCGCCGAACAAGCTAATTCTTTCAGCTATTATGTCCGTGATCGTCAGCTCTTCCGCCTCTTGATCGACATCGAATATCATTTGCCGATCCAGGCTCAGGGGAAACTAATGAACCTGAGCCTCGGTTATCACGAGACGGAAAATACTGGTAATAAGATAATTAAGACCGAGCGGGGGCTCAATAAGATCATCGATCTGATCGGCAACGTTTTTTGGGAAGTCCTGCCAACTTTACTTCAGTTGGTCTTGACCTTAGCCGTCCTAATTTTCGTGGATTATCGCTTAGCCCTGTCTTTCATCTTTTTCGTCCCCCTGTTTATCATCATTACCTATCGTTCCAATACCGTCCTCTATCCTTTGCGCAAACAGCGCCACAAGGAATATGAAGAAGCTTCAGGTAAAATGGGACAGTCGATCATGAATATTAACGCTGTCCAATCCTTCGTCCAGGAGAGAAGGGAAATCAAAGAATTCGGCAAGATAAAAATGGGTATCCGTATCAAGGAACTGAAGGAGTGGTTCCGTTTGCTCAAATTTGGCTTAGGTCGGAATCTGATTATCGATTTGGGACGGGTAGCGATAATATTCTTAGGCATCTATCTAGTTATCCAGAAAGAAATAAGCCTAGGTAGTTTGGTTTTTATTTTCACTCTGTCAGAAAAAGCTTATTTTTCCCTCTATCGCCTCTCCCGCTTCTATGACCGCCTGTCGGAGGGCGCCGAAGGCATTAATCGTTTTGCCGATCTCTTAGGAAGAGAAAATACGGTTAAGAACAAGGCTGATGGCTATCGTCCTAAGAATCTGGCCGGCCGGATCGATTTTGAAAAGGTTGATTTTTCCTATCGGCCTGACAGCCCCTTGGCCCTTAGAAAAGTCAATTTGAATATTAAAGCCGGGGCGGTGACCGCCCTGGTCGGACCCTCAGGCGGCGGCAAGACTACGATCGCCAAGCTGATCTATCGCCATTACGACCCCAGTAGCGGTGCGGTTAAGATCGATGATCGCGATGTTCGTGATTATGATCTATTCAGTTTGCGCCAATTTCTAGCTATCGTGCCCCAAGAGGTGGAGATCTTTGATTTGAGCGTCCGGGATAATATTGCCTATGCTAAGCCTCGTGCCAGCTTTAAAGAAATCCAGGCGGCGGCTCGAATCGCTAATGCCGAGGAGTTTATCTTGAAACTGGATAAAGGTTATGATTCTTTAGTCGGTGAGCGCGGCATTAAGCTGTCAGGCGGACAGCGCCAGCGTTTGGGCATCGCCCGAGCCATCCTGGCTAATCCGCGGATCCTGATTTTTGATGAAGCCACTTCTAATTTGGATAGCCAGAGCGAACGCTTGATCCAGGCGGCCATCGAAAAGATCCGCAAAGACAGGACTCTTATTATCATTGCTCACCGTTTAAGTACGATCAAGAAAGCTGATCAGATCATTGTCTTGGAAAACGGCCAGATAAAAGAGCAGGGCAGTCATTTGGAGCTATCACGTTTGGACGGCGGCCTTTATAAGAAATTGATCAAGTTGCAGTCGATGGGCGAGCTTGATTGATAAAAGCTTAATATTAATTATGAAAAAAGCTATCCTGAGTGGATAGCTTTTTTTATTTCGCTTATTATAAAGAACTATTGTTCATAGGGACGGCAGACTTTGGCTTTGAGCGTCCAGAAGCTGATGCGGAAATTCCTAACCCTTTGGTTACTATGAAAGGTTTCTGGCAGTTGCTTCAAGTCGACCTGGCTTTTAGGTTGGGTGAAGTGAAGCATCAGGTAATTTTGATAGGTCAGGCCTGGGTCGGGTTGGTCTTCTTCTGGTTTTTTTTCTGGCACCTTTTTTTTGATACTCATTTTAATTAAAATGGCGGCAAAAACGCTCAAGATAATTAAAGCGGTGGCAATCAGGTCGTGGCTAGGCCGGTTTTGACCAACATACATGCCATTATTGATGACAAAAATTAAGGATAGAATCCAAGCTATAGCCAGGTGGATTACAACGATTATCACCC
Organism: Patescibacteria group bacterium; assembly: GCA_041651355.1. Taxonomy (NCBI): domain Bacteria; species Patescibacteria group bacterium. The sequence continues at coordinate 240,974 of JBAZJK010000001.1, forward strand.
AATTATTTCTTTTTTTCCAGTCTTCCAAGAGTCTTGTACAGATGGAGTTGATCAAGATACCAAGGAGCGCCGAGCCGGACATAAAACCTATCATATAAAGACCACTGATAAACATTTTGGTAGTTAGGAAGCTCAGCAGGGCTGTTAGGATGAGAAAAAGGGTGATATCAAGCGGTGAGAACCAGAGTTTTCCGCTTTCTTGGTAATAGCCGGTTTGATGATAGTCATGATAGAGCTGATATCTTTCTCCGGCGCAAATATCTATATCGATGTCTGCGTACAGGATAGCGTCTTTGATCCTTGCCCACCAGTCAGATAGGTAGATTGGCTGGTAGCCGATGAAAAGGGCTATCGGCGGGGCGATCAGCATATAGGCCAGGAAGATCATGAAACCGATGAATTTAAGCAACCACCAGGCGATAAAGAATGGTAGTTTCGGCAGAGCCAAAATGGCGGCGCGTTTAATGCTACATTCATCATTGGCTTTCCGGCTGGGCCATTTGAGATACCAGAAGAAGAATTTGCCGAGCAAGCTGCTTGGCTCCTTGGCAAAAAATTCGGCCGGGATGGTGAATTCCACTGTGGTACCGGCTAAAGCGCCAAGATGGGCATCTTTAACTTCTATCAGCTGGTCATCGATCGCTTCTCTGTAGCCTTGGCTATCTTTTAAAAGATGGGAAACGGCTTGGTCATAATCATTGAAAGCCAGGACGCTGAGGCGGTGTTGGCCGGAACGGTGGAGCTGGAGGAACGTGGCGGCTTGGTCAACACGGACCAAATAGCGCCTCCCCTTGTGTTGGGACGAAAATTGGTCCCGGGTCTTATCCACCAGAATAAGGTGGGTGGGTGAATATTCCGCCAGCTCTTTGGAGAAGAACCATTGGATTGGTATGGTAGCGCCTTGCAGCTCGTCCTTACCTCCGTTTAAGACCAAATTTATGGCTGGAGGCTCGTTTCTTCTAGGGGGTGCTTTCGAAGCAGGTTTTTTCATGTGTCTACTGGGTTTTTTAGGGTTATTATTTGGTTTATTTTGTCCTTGTTTTTAAAGAAATTATCTATTTCTAGATAATAGGTCATATTAGTATATTTATATAATTTTGTCAATAGTATGGATTGGCTTGCTTTAAAGCCTTTATTTACAGTATAATTTAAACATGTTGAAGATTTTAAAGAGGGTGTCTTTAGCGCCTTATACTAGTTTGAAAATCGGTCCCGCGGCTGACTTTTTTGCGATTGTGAAGACTAAAGAAGATTTGCTAGAAGCGATTTTTTGGGCCAAGAAAAACAAATATCCGATCTTCATCTTGGGCGGCGGCTCTAATGTCTTAATCACTAAACCCCTTAAAGCTTTAGTCATCAAGAACGAAATCAAAGGAATCAAGCGGAAGAGCAATTATTTGACAGCGTTGAGCGGGGAAATGTGGTCGCACCTTGTCCACGAAGCAGTGAAGGCTAAACTCTATGGCGCGGAAAATCTTTTCCTTATTCCCGGTACGGTCGGGGCGGCTCCGATGCAGAATATCGGTGCTTACGGCGTCGAGTTGAAAGACGTTTTTCATTTTTTGACAGCTATTAACCTGAAGACTGGCCAGGAAAAGATCTTTGATTTAGCTGACTGCGCTTTCGCCTATCGTCACAGTATTTTCAAGTCGAAATTAAAAGGTCGCTATTTCATCTATTCAGTCACTTTGAAATTAAGTCGTCGGCCGCAGTTCAAATTAGACTATGGCTCGATTAGAGGAGAATTGGAGTCTCAGGGAATCAAGCGGCCCCAGGCTAAAGATGTAATCAGGGCGATTGAGAAGATACGAAATAGCAAGCTGCCCAATCCGGCAGTCCTGCCTAATGCCGGTTCTTTTTTTCAGAATCCGAGCGTGGATCAAAAAGAATTTGCCCGGTTGGTGAAATTATATCCGGATATCAAGAGTTTTCCCGGACTTAAAGGCAGGGTCAAGATTCCCGCTGGCTGGCTGATTGAAAAGGCCGGTTTTAAAGGGAAGACCTTCGGGCCGGTGCGGATGTATGAAAAACAGGCTTTGGTCCTGGTCAACCAGGGTGGAGCTAGTGCCCAGCAGGTGTTGGGCTTGATGAAAAGAGTCCAAAAGGCCGTTAAGAAAAAATTCGGCCTCGATCTCCAAGCCGAAGTTAATATTATTTAAAATATTTAGCTATAAATCTATGAAGAGAATCTTAGGTACGATTACTATCTTTACTTCCGATCGCCAAGCCAGCTCCAGCGAGATGAATCGCATCTTAACGGAGAACGGCCACTTGATCATGTCCCGTTTGGGCGTGAATGTGCAGAAGGCTTGCGTGGACCATTGTCCCGGCCTGATTATCTTAGCCGTTGAAGGTGAGGACGAAAAAGTGTTCGCTTTAGAGGAAAAATTAAGGGATCTGCCGGAACTAGAGGTGAAGATCGCGGTCATGAGCGAACAGGATTAAGCCCCGATTTAATATTTTAACTGCTGTCAGCCAGTCAGGTTTATTTTTAATTATGAATATCCCTAAGCACATCTTAGATATCTTGCGTCAATTACGAGTCCATCAGCATGAGGCCTATATTGTGGGCGGTTGCGTTCGTGATTTGCTTTTGCAAAAGGAACCGAAAGATTGGGATATCACGACTAAGGCTAAGCCGGAGCAGATCTTGGCCGTTTTTAAGGATGCTAAATATGAAAATGAGTTCGGCACCGTCCTGCTGCCTTGGCGCCACCCAGCTAAAGCGGGGGAAGACAAGGGAGAGTTGGTCGATGTCATTGAGATAACCACCTATCGTAGTGAACAAGGTTATTCTGACCGCCGTCATCCAGACACGGTCCGCTTTGAAACTGAATTAGATAAAGACCTGGAGCGTCGTGACTTTACCATTAACGCCTTAGCCCTAGACCTGTCTGGTGATAAGCCAGTGGTGATCGACCTGTTTGGTGGACAAAAGGATTTAAAAGCTAAGATCATTAGGGCTGTAGGCGAGCCAGCTGATCGATTTAAAGAAGATGCTTTGCGTATGCTCCGAGCCGTCCGCTTCAGCGCCCAGTTAGGCTTTGAGCTCGAAGCTAAGACCCAGCGGGCGATCGTTAAATTAGCCGGCGGCTTGAAGTTCGTTTCCAAGGAAAGGATTAGAGATGAATTTATCAAGATAATCTCTTCTGACCGCCCGGCCGAAGGCCTGCTCTTACTCCATGAATGCAAGCTCTTGCAATATATTATTCCGGAATTGGAACAGGGAATCGGAGTCAACCAGGATAGACATCATATCTATCCGGTTTTCAAGCATAACGTCTTGGCTCTCAAGCATTGTCCGAGCCCAGCTTGGCCGGTGCGTCTGGCCGCCCTTTTTCATGATATCGCTAAACCCAAGACCAGAAAAATTATTAAAGGCGTCGCTACCTTCTATAATCATGAATACCTCGGGGCCAAGATGGTCGATCGAATCATGCTGCGCCTGAAATTTAGCACCCTGGAGCGCGAGCGCGTTGTCAATCTGGTCAGGAACCACATGTTCTATTATAATGTCGGAGAAGTGACGGCGGCCTCCGTCCGGCGGCTGATCGTCAAAGTCGGCCGGGAGAATCTCAAAGACCTGATTGATCTAAGGATCGCTGATCGCTTAGGCTCGGGGACGCCTAAAGCCGTTCCTTATAAGTTGCGCCATCTCCAATACATGTTAGAGAAAGTCCAATCCGACCCGGTTTCCGTCAAGATGCTCAAAATAAACGGTTCGGATTTGATGGAACAGCTGAAAATACCGCCTAGTCCAAAGATTGGAGCGATTTTAGACGTACTACTGAGCGAGGTGATAGAAAATCCAAACTTGAACACTCAAGAATATCTTAGCCATCGCGCCCTAGCGCTAAATAATTTAGACTTAGATGCTCTAAGAGCCCAGGCTAAAGATATTATCTCAGACAAGCAGCAGCAAGATGACCGGCAAATAAAAAAGAATTATAAAGTTTAATCATATAAAACCTATGAAAAAAATTCTTGTCTTCAGCCTTCTATTCGCTTTAGCTTTAAGCTTGTCGGCTTGCACTTCACAGACGATCGATAAGACGGAGCCAGAGCCAAGTTCGCCTCTGATCAACGATGAGAATAACAATAGCGCTGATGCTTTAACAAATAATACAAATACTAAGCAAACGGTCGAAACCCCAGCGGCCGCTACAAGTTCTATGACTAAAAAAAGATTTTTAGATGGCCAGGCTGATCTAGCCGCCACCTACAGTTCGGCCGCGATCGTCACTAACTTAGGCACGATCAAGGTAAAATTCTACGGTGATGATTCGCCTGTAACCGTCAATAATTTTTTGAATCTAGCCCAGAAAGGCTTTTATAACGGCGTTATTTTCCATCGCATCATTGAGAATTTCATGATCCAGGGCGGCGATCCGACCGGCACCGGCACCGGTGGTCCAGGCTATAAATTCGATGATGAATTCAATTCTCATAAGCTGGTTGAGGGTTCCTTAGCCATGGCTAACGCCGGTCCCAATACCAATGGTTCCCAGTTCTTTATCGTGACCGCCGAAGCAACCCCTTGGCTTGATGGCGCCCATACTAATTTTGGCGAAGTTATCGAAGGTCTGGATGTAGTCAAGAAGATCGCCGCGGTCAAGGTGGATGATAATGACAAACCTTTAAGCGCAGTGAAGATCGAGAAGATCGAGCTGATCAAATAAGTAATTACCACAAGATTGCCAAAAAGGTTCCGTTATCGGAACCTTTTGCTTAGTTTAAGAAATAGCGATGTTTCAGCCAGGCGAGGCTGATAGCCGACATGATAATAGCCCAGGCGGAAAAAAGCAGGCAAAGGATCAGGACAAAGCCGTTTTTCCAAGCGCTAAAAGCCAGAAGAATCAGCAGGAGGCTAAAGCTTATTGCTAGCCAGGAAATCTTATTTTCAGTGCTCATGTTATGGGGATTAAAGATCAGGTTTAACTATTGAAGTTATCATTTTGAATCGATTTTTGTCAACCCTTGGCAGAAATGATAAAATATTTTATAATATGATTCACTATAATTAATTTTATCCTAGGAGTATAATTTTTGTTCCTAGTTTAATATAATCTATGAAAGTGTATTTAGATAACGCGGCGACCACGCCGCTCGATCCTAGGGTCTTAGCTAAGATGCGGCCCTATCTTTTGAAGGATTACGCCAATGCTTCGGCTATACATTTCTTGGGGCAGAAGAATAATTTAGCCTTGGAAGCGGCTCGTTCTCGAGTAGCTGGGATTTTAGGAACAGATGCCAAGGAAATTATTTTCACTTCCGGAGCCAGCGAGGCTAATAATTTTATCCTTAAAGGTGTCATGGCTGCCAATCAAGACAAGGGCAAGCATCTGATCGTATCGGCCATTGAACATCCTTGCGTCTATCAAACCGCTAGGAACCTAAAAAATCAAGGCTATGAAGTAGATTTTTTACCCGTTACCGATGAGGGTTTAGTCAATCTTGAACGTTTGGCTAAAATGATCAAGCCAAGCACGGTTTTAGTTTCTGTGATGGCTGTCAATAATGAGATCGGAGTTATCCAGGATCTGGCCAAGATTGCTCGTTTGGTTCATGAAAAGGGCGCTTATCTACATAGCGATATCGTCCAGGCGATTCCTTGGTTAGAATTGGATTTAAATAATTTAGGGCTTGATCTGGCTAGCTTGTCAGCTCATAAATTCCACGGGCCTAAGGGCGTGGGCTTAGCCTATGTCAAGAAGGGAATTAAGATCCAACCTTTGATTGCCGGCGGCGAGCAAGAGAACGGCCTGCGGGCTGGCACCTATAATTTGCCTGGCATTATTGGTTTGAGCGAGGCTCTTGATCTGGCTTATAAGGAGAGAGGTAAGACGATAAAGACAGTGGAAAAAATGCGTGATTATTTGTGGCAGAGAATTAAGAAAGAAATCCCGAATGTGAAGCTTAACGGCGCCTTGAAATCACGGACGCCCAATAACCTTAACGTCATGTTCCATGGCATTGAAGGCGAGGCCATCTTAATGGATTTGTCCTTAAAAGGTATTTGCGTTTCTACTGGTTCAGCCTGTTCGGCTCATAACCTTAAGACTTCCTATGTCTTGCAAGCGATTGGTTTGAGCCTGAATGATCTTAACAGCAACATTCGTTTTTCCTTGGGTAAGCATAACACTAAGGCTGAGATCGATTATACCCTTAGGTGCTTGAAAGAAACCGTTAAACGTTTGCGGAGTTTTAGTCCGATAAAATAAAAACACCTCTGTTTGGAGATGTTTTTATTGAGTCTCGAAATTAGTAATCTTAAAGTTGACGTGCCTTTATATTAACATATTTATCAGGAAAGTCAATCGTGGACCAGTGGAGAATCGAACTCCAAAGACTCAAACGTCAACTTTAAGGCTTGAACCTTCCTGGCCCAAGCAGTTATTATAGCTCGAGCCCCTTAAAATCAATCTAAAAGATTAATAAACTAATAAGCATTAAACATATGGCGTTAAATTATACTAAAAAGACCATCGATCATTTCCGGCATCCCAAGAATATCGGTTCTATCAAGAATCCTGACGGCCAGGGGGAAGTGGGGAATATGGTCTGTGGCGACCAGCTGTCCTTTTTCTTGAAAGTGGAAAAAGGCAAGATAAAAGACGTGAAGTTCCTGTCTTTCGGTTGCGCTTCCAATATCGCGACCGCTTCGATCATGACGGAACGGGTCAAGGGCCTGACCGTCGAAGAGGCGAAGAAATTCAAATGGGCAGAGATCGTGGATGATCTTGGCGGCTTGCCGCAGCAAAAGATCCATTGCTCAGTGATGGCGGTCGAGGGCTTGAAAAAGGCGATCGCGGATTATGAGGCTCGCCAAGCGGCCGCTCCGAAAGCAGCTGTTAAGAAAAAGAGTCCGGCTAAAGCTAAAAAGAAAAAATAACAAAAAGACCCGCGGTGAGCGGATCTTTTTTAGTAGACTATGTGAGATTGATTTATTAGAATCTTTTTTCCATCGGTCTAGCTTCATTGACGATGACTTTGCGACCAGCGATTTCCTGGTTGTTGAACATGTTAACCGCTTTAGCAGCTTCTTCGTCAGAGGACATTTCGACGAAGCCGAAACCCTTGGCACGGCCAGTCATTCTATCTTTAACGATAAAGACAGATTCGACGACGCCGGCAGGAGCGAAAGCTTCCTTTAATTCATCCTCAGTGATTTGATAAGGCAGATTGCCTACAAATAATTTTTTCATTTTTTCACACTGACTTATTTATTCTTTAAGCCTTTGGCCAGAGAATAAATAAACTTTTATTAAACGTAAGACGACCTTTGGACTTTTAATTTCTTAAAAGCAGCTGGCTAATACTTTCTCAGATTGGGAGCAAGTATTGGCCAGCCGCTTTTTTACTCATAAAATACTTACTTTCTGACTATAGACTATTTTAAGTTAAATGTCAAGAGGCGAGCGTATATTATTAGATTTTGGTTTTTGGTGTGATATAATTATATTAATAAACTCATGTTCCCGTTTTTTCTAAAAATGTTTTAAAAAGTTAAGCTTAAGTCTATGTTTTTAAGTTTTGAGAAACCTAAACCTTTGACTGACGATAAAAAAGAATCACACGAACAAGAAACTTCCATTCCGGACAAGGTTGTAAATCATGAAACCCCCAGGCATTTAAGGATGTATGGTGATAAAACGATCGATTTATTTTGTAGTCAGTTTTCCGTTACCGGCCTTGATGACTTTAAAAAATTTAGAACCGAGCATCCAGATGAGAAATTTATCATCTCATCATCCCATTTGCATAATCTGGATGTTCCGGCCGCTTTAAGGACCCTGGGTCCAGAAGCCAATATCCAAATTACTGGCGAATCTGTTTTGTTAGAAAAAATGAAGTATCTGGGGCATAAGTTGATGATTAATTTGGCGGGGCGTAGCAATTTTACCCCTTTAGATTATAAGGAAAATAAAGTCGGAAAGTCTGGTGTTTTTAATCCAGATAATTTTGATGAGTTAGAGGAAAAAATGGCTGAGGGCAAGACTCCTTGGATCGCTGCCCATCCCTTTGCTTTAGATGGTAAAATGAAGAGGGCAAGTATTGGCCCGGTTTATTTAGCGGCTAAGACTGGAGCCTCAGTCCTGCCTACGGCCTTAGAAGTTTCTGGCGGCTCGGTTAATTTAGAAGGAATAAAAGAAAGCGCTAAAAATCTAATCCATCGCTCGGAAGCGACTTATCACATCGGCCAGCCAATCAAGTTTCCGCCCCTCGATGTTTCCATCATAGGGAAGGTATTAGCAGCTAGGGAAAAAGGTGATGAGGTGAGTCCTGAGGATCTAGCCGACTTTAAAGCTGTCCATCAAGAATTGAAGTCTAGGGCTGATATTCTAGCCCAAGCTATCAGTAATCTGTTGCCAGAAGAAAAAAGAGGTTATTATTCTCAACTAGAGCAACCAGGCGAAGAGTAATTTTTGCTTTTGATAAAAAAGGGATGGTTTAAAACCATCCCTGCCAGAATTTTCTTTTTGGCTCTTTTTTTTGAGTCGCCTGATGTTTAGTCTCGACATATTTAAGAGCGTGTTGAAATTGTCGTTCCGAAAGATAACCGAGTCGGGCGGGTCCTTTGTAAGCTTCAGCAATTGCCGGTCCGAAACCAAAAACAAAAAGACATAAATCAGTCGCCAGTTCGCTTTCTCTTAGTTCGTGTTTTAGGGAAAAAAGTAGCAGATGTGATAGTTCATGGACTGCGACGACGATAAACTGGGGGTAGTTGCGTAGATACTCTTCCTTGATATCAATCACAAATATCACTTTTTTATATTCTGGACTAGCGATGAAAGGCAGATCTTTGGGAAAATTTATCCGGCCTGAATTTTTTCCGTGAGGCCAAAGTTTTTCCGGAAATACCCTTAATTTGATGTGTGCGTCTATATTCATTATCCTTTTTAATTCTTGGATACATTCAGCATAAAGCCGGTGTTGATGTTGGATCCTTAAAGCTTTATCAGGACGTCTCAATACAAGGCCGAAGGTAGAGATCAATTTATCTAGATATTTTTCTAAATCACGATTAGAGAGGACTTCTGTTTGTTCCATTTTTTATCTTTTGTTTAAAGAACGATTTTAATTTTTATCCCTTATAATATTATTTAAATTTATTTTTGTCAATAAAAAACAGAGCCTTGCGGCTCTGCTTTTATTAGTATCGTAAAAATTATTGTTTAAGCGGCTACCACCTTAACAGCTGGGCTCATAGAAGCACAGATAGCGACGTTCTTCAGATATGTTCCTTTAGCGCTGGCTGGCTTGGATTTCTTGATGGTTTCAATCAAGGATTGGTAATTCTCGGCTAGTTTATTAGTATCGAAGCTAACTTTGCCGATAACAGCGTGCAGGTTGCCGGTGTCATCATTCTTGAAGCTGATCTTACCCTTTTTTAACTCTTCGACCGCCTTAGCCGGATTAGTGGTGACGGTATCGTTCTTAGGTGATGGCATTAAGCCGCGGGTACCCAATATCTTAGCGATGACGGCTAGGTTTTTCATCATCGCTGGTTCAGCGACGGCTACCTGGAAGTCGGTTTTTTCGCTCTTTTTGATTTCAGCGATCAGTTCATCGCCGCCGACATAATCGGCGCCGGCAGCTTTAACTGCTTTTTCGTTTTCCGCTGAGACGAAAGCCGCTACCTTGACGCTTTTGCCAGTACCATGTGGCAGGCTCACGGCGCCACGGACTTGCTGGTCGCCTTTCTTGGGGTTGATGCCTAAGCGGACATGGACTTCTACTGAGGCGTCGAATTTGCTACGGCTGATCTTCTTGATGATTTCTAAGGCCTCGCTGATCGAGTAGCTATTGCGGCGGTCGTAGATGGCGCTGAAATCAGTCTTAGTCTTAACAGTTTTGACTTTTTTTAGCTCCTTAGTTTTTTTGCTTGTTTTCTTTTCCATATGTTTGTTTAGTGGTCGAACGTCTTTTAGACTCCCACTTTAATTATAATTATTTTATTTCTACCCCCATTTGGCGGGCGGTGCCGGCAATGATTTTCATAGCCGCTTCGATATCCCTGGCGTTTAGATCAGACATTTTGATCTGGGCGATCTCTTTGAGTTGGTCCTGGGTGATGGAACCGACCTTATCGGTCAGGGGTTTGCCCGAGCCCTTAGAGATCTTAGCCATTTTTTTGATTAGTTCAGAAGCCGGAGCAGTTTTAAGGATGAAGTCATAGCTGCGATCTTCGTAGACGGTGATTTCCACCGGGACGACTTCGCCCATCTTGTCTTTGGTCCGATCATTGAACTGTTTGCAGAATTCGGCGATGTTTAAGCCATGTTGGCCTAAAGCCGGGCCGACTGGTGGCGCCGGGTTAGCCTGGCCACCGCTGATTTGTAGTTTTATTTTAGTTTTTATTTTTTTAGCCATATAGTTTCCCGGACGAAGAAGCGTCGTCCATTTTTTTATATTTTCTTAATTTGCAAGAAATCTAATTCAACGGGCGTTTCCCGGCCGAACATGGAGACTGAAACTTTAACTTTACCCTTAGCTTCATCGATATTAGTGACCTTGCCTTCCATATTTTTGAAAGGCCCTTCGTTGATTCTGACCGGAGTGCCAACGCTAACGTCGATCTTGAATTTCGGGTCTTCGACACCCATCCGTTTCTGCAGGGCCTTAACCTCTTCTTCGCTGATCGGAGTCGGGATAGTTCCGGTACCGATAAAGCCGGTGACATTAGGGGTGTTTCTCACGATATACCAGGATTCATCAGTGACGATCATTTCTACCAGGATGTAGCCGGGGAAGATCTTCTCTTCGACGACTTTACGTTTACCGTTCTTGATCTTGATCTTTTTTTCCGTCGGAATCAGAATATTGAAGATCTTGTCTTCCATATCTAAGGATTCCACCCTCTGTTTCAGGTTCTGAGCGACATTTTCTTCGTAGCCGGAATAGGTATGCAGGACATACCAGCGGCGGCCTAAGTTTAGTATTTGTTTAGCCATATAAGACTAAGCGAGCTGATCTGTTCCTCCTTGCTTAAGTTAAGCAGGTCCAGACAGCCTAATTATTTAGTAATGATAAATTGTAATCCCCAACCGAAAATCAGGTCTAAAAGTCCTAAGAAAACTGCCACGCCCAAGCTTAGCCCGATGACTAAGAGAGTGTAGTTATAGGTTTCTTTTTTGGTCGGCCAAGAAACTTTTTTCATTTCAGCGACCGCGCTTTTTAGATATTGGCTTATTTTATTCATATTAGTGTTTTAAAAAACAGCCCCCTGAGGCCACTTTTATCTATTAATAATATAGACAATTTAAGATTAGCTGTCAAGTAATTTCCGGCTTTTAGAGATTGGGGCTTTAGTTTGCCTTTTTTGGCCAAAAAAGATACAATAAAATAAAGCCAATATAATTAAAATTATGGTGAGTCCCAATCTTATCAAGCGGCTGGAAGACGATGGCGGGGCAGAGGTCAATAGCGACGCCAAGAAGCTTTTCCAGGTCATTTTTAATGCCAAAAACAAGCAGACTGAGGAAGATGACGAGGCTCCGAAGATCCACGTCTCCTCTTTGATTTCCCGCTTGTCTTTTTTCTATGAAAAAGTGCGCAACGCGGTTGATTATGACGAAGAGCATCTGCTTAGGAAGAACGCGATTAAAAGGATATTGAAGCGCCAGGTCGTTATCGAAGGCGTGCTTAAGGCTGCGAAGATAGAAGAGATTTCCTCGCACCTCTTAGTGGAATTGATCAGGGGTAGTTATCTGCCTAATGATAAGGTGCCGGAAGCCAAGCTGGGCGAGGTGTCTGCGATCATCGGCAAATACATCGGCCTGAAGAACCAGTGCGTCTTAAAGATCAATTCTGAGCTTAGCTTGAAAACCGATTGGAATAAGGCCCGCGGCCTATTCAGGGAGAAGAATAATCTGATCAAAAGACTCTTGGCTTTGGCGGCTTGCGAGATCGAAGAGAATCTGGGTACGGACCGGGTCAAGCAAGTCATGGTTTCTAATATGTTTAATATTCTATCTAAGAATATTAAACTGCCACCAGATCAACCTTATGAGAAAGATTTGGAAATCCAGATTTATTTGGCTATCAGCCGGACATTCTCCAAGTTCGATACGGACATGCTGAGCCTAGTGCTTTTTAAATATTATGTCGACAGCAAATTGCTGGAACCATCGAAATCGAAGAAGTTGGTGGATAATATCCAGTCCATTTTTGCTACTATCGATTACCAACTCAACCATCCTCTAGCTAGGCAGCTGGATAAGGTCGTGAAAGAATACGGCTTATATTTCAATGTCTTAGCGGAAACGGTCGAGCCGGATCCGGCTAAGATCTTCAGCGAAATCAAGAAGAATTCCAAGACTTTTATCAATCTGGTCAAAAAGACCTGTAATCAAAAGTATAAGAAAGCCAAGGGGCGCTTATGGCGGGCAGCGGTTCGCAGTATCATCTATATTTTCCTCACTAAGTCCATTTTCGTGTTTTTGATCGAAATTCCGGCTATCCGCTGGTTCGGCGAGCAGATAAATTATAGCGCCCTCTTCATTAATGTTAGTTTTCCGGCCATCTTGCTGTTTTTTATCGTTTTCCTAACCCAGACGCCGGGCGAGAAGAATACAGCCAAGATAGTCGAAGGGGTGAAAGAGATTTCTTTCGTGGGCGAAGAGCGTCGCCAACCCCTGGTCTTGCGCCGGCCGGGCCGACGGGGTTTCTTCATGAATGCTATCTTCAATATTATTTATACGGCCGCTTTCTTAGCCTCTCTGTTTTTCATTATCTGGGTCTTGACTAAGGTCGGTTTCAACTGGGTCAGCATCACCATCTTCCTCTTCTTCTTAGCTTTTGTCAGTTTCTTCAGCATCATTACCACTAAGGGCGTCAAAGATTTAATAATTATCGACCGCAAAGACAATCTGTTGAATTTCTTAGTCGATCTTTTCTATATGCCGATCATTTCGGCCGGACGCTGGTTATCCGGAAACGTTTCTAAGATCAATATCTTCATTTTCATCTTTGATTTCATAATTGAGGCGCCTTTCAAGGTTTTAGTCGAAATCGCGGAAGACTGGACCCGCTATATCAAGGAAAGAAAAGAAAGGATGACTTAATATGCCTACTCTTTATCTAGTCGCTACCCCGATTGGCAACCTGGAAGACCTGAGCTTCCGGGCTTTGCGTATTTTAAAAGAAGTTGATTATATCCTGAGCGAAGATACGCGGGTCAGCCAAAAGCTGTTATCGCATTATTCAGTTAAGACGCCCCTTATCTCCTATCATCATCATTCTGATCAAGCTAAGTTAGACAAGATTTTCAAGCTATTTACTACCGGCAAAGATTTAGCCTTAGTGACCGATGCCGGCACCCCCGGTATCGCTGACCCGGGTGGGCAGCTGGTTAAGGCAGTGAGGGAGCAGTTTGGCGAAGAAATAAAGATTATCCCTATTCCTGGCGCTTCCGCTCTGACCGCTTTATTGTCAGTCGCTGGCATCGCCGCTGATAAATTTTGGTTCTTCGGTTTCCTGCCTCATAAGAAGGGGCGGCAGAGCGCCCTTAGAGCAATTGCCGCGAGCGAATATCCGGTCGTCATCTATGAATCCAAACATCGCATCCTGAAACTTTTAGCCGAGCTTGATCCTCAATCTAAGGTCGTTCTGGGTAGGGAACTGAGCAAATTGCATGAGTCTTTCTATTTTGGTTCGCCTTTAGAGATTAGCGAGCAGTTAGGTCGGCAGCCAGCGGCGCTTAAGGGCGAATTCGCTTTAGTAATTTATCGAGATTAATATGTCTTGGTTTGATATCATCGTCATAGTCATTTGGGCCTCCTTCGTCTTTTTCGGTTTTTCTAAAGGCCTGATTAAGCTGTTTGGCCACATCGTAGCCTTGATTCTAGGGGCTTATGTGGCTAGCCATTTCTATCTGCAGTTTTTCACTTGGGGTCAGAGCCTATTTAGGGGCCATGATAATCTAGGTAAAGTAATCTGCTTCATTGTCCTCTTGGTTTTAGTTATTCGGCTGACCGACCTTTTGTTTACTATCATTGAAAAGATATTCAAGCTGATTTCCATTATTCCTCTGACTCAGCTCATCAACCGTCTTCTAGGGGCAGCTCTTGGCTTCATCGAAGGCGGATTATTCTTAGGTTTAATCGTCTTCGTTGCTTCCCGCTATGCCATCATCGGTAGCTTATTTGGCGGCCAGCTAGCCGCGTCTAAGGTTGCGCCCTTGCTTTTGAAGATCGTGAAGATAATCATGCCGGTTTTACCCCAGGCTCTTAAAGCCCTGAAATCCATTATCTAGAATTGCATGAGAAGCTTGAAGATAAGATTAAAGCAGTTAACACCTTCGCAATCGACGCTCATCGTCGATTGTTTAAATCGTGGCCAAGTACTGGCTCTGCCCACCGACACCATCTACGGCTTATCCTGCCGGGCGGATGATGCCCGAGCGGTCAATCGGATCAAAGCCATGAAGGGTGGCGCTAAAGACAAACCCTTGTCGGTCCTGATGTTTAGTGAGGAACAGTTGAAAAAGTATTGCTATCTTAGCCAGAGACGCTTAGATTTTATTAGGACTGTCAGAGCTGGTCGCCGGCCGGTGACCTTCATCTTGCCCTATAGAGGCGGTTTATCGCGAGCAGTGGTTGGCAATAGCCGCGGCTTGGGAGTGCGTTTGCCTAAAAGCCGTTTTTTGCGTAAAATATTAAGAGCTTCAGCTGTGCCTCTTGTTTCAACTAGTTTGAATCAGAGCGGCCAGGCGAATTTTAGCGTACCTCGGCGCTTACCGCCGAATCTGCAACCCGACCTAGTAGTAGATGCCGGGGAGCAGATAAGACCGGCGTCTCTAATTTGGGATCTCCGGGGCCGAGAGTTTAGAATTTTAAGAAAATAATATGTCAAAGAGAATTAAAATAATCTGGTCAACCCTTATCGTCTTAGTTATCATCGCCTTGTCTTTTGGCGGCGGCTTCTATTTCGGGCAGAAACGGCAATCGAGCGCTTTCAGCCGTCTTTTGAGCCGGCCTTTGGCCTATTCGGAAAGCTTAACTGGCAGAGGCGCTAAAAATGCCAGCTTATCTGGCGAGGTTGACTTTGATCTCTATTGGGAAGTTTGGCAGAATCTTAAGGTTAATTTCGTAGATAAGAATAAGATTAAGGATAAGGAGATGTTCTATGGCTCTTTACAGGGCCTAGCGGCTTCTTTAGGCGACCCCTATACCCTATTCATGGATCCTAAGACTTTTAAAGAATTCAATGACGATTTAGCCGGTACTTTTGAAGGCATTGGCGCTGAAGTCGGCATGCGTAATGAAATGGTGACGATTATCGCGCCGCTGGAAGGCTTGCCAGCCGCTAAAGCTGGTTTGCGCGCTGGAGACAAAGTGTTAGCCATCGACGGCCAAACCGCTTTAGGACTAAGCGTCGACGAGGCGGTAAAGAAGATTCGCGGCCCCAAAGGAACCAAGGTGACTTTGACGATTTTGCGAGGGAAGAGCGATAAGTCGCAAGATATCGTGGTTACCCGGGATGTCATAGTCGTGAAGAGCGTTAAGACGGGAATGAGGAAGGATGGAATTTATGTTATCAAGATAAGTAATTTTAATAACGATACCGAAGGCTTATTCGAGGCGGCTGTCCAAGATGTCCTCCTCAAGAACCCGAAAGGGATAATCTTGGATTTGCGCAATAACCCCGGTGGCTACCTGGAAACCTCTATCAAGATTGCGAGCGAGTGGATCAAGGAAGGGGTGGTCGTGGCTGAACAATTCAATGATAATCGGCGCAATGAGAGTTTCGCGGATGGCCAGGCTCGCTTGGCTAATTTCCCGACTGTCGTCTTGGTTAATGGCGGCAGTGCTTCTGCCTCAGAAATCGTGGCCGGGGCTTTGCGTGACTACAAGAAAGCTACTATCGTGGGAGAAAACACTTTTGGTAAGGGCTCGGTTCAGACGCTAAAAGACCTAAGCGATGGCTCAGCTTTGAAGGTAACGATCGCTAAATGGCTGACTCCGGCTGGGGATGCAATCGATGAGAAGGGAATCAAACCGAATGTCGAGGTCAAGATTAGCCAGGAGAATATAGATAAGAATATCGACTTGCAGATGGATAAGGCGCTGCAGATCCTGAAAGCGAAAAAATAAAAAAGCAGCTCCTGGGTAGAGAAGCCGCTCTTTATGGCTGTTTCTTTTGGGGGATTTTAATAGTATTCGTTGAGGAAATTTTCCCTCATCGCCTCCTCGGTGGGAGAATCGTGAACCTGATGGATCTTTATTTGCTCATGTATCTCCTTAATATCGAAAGGTGATACGTCGATGAGAATGTCATTATGACCAAGGATCCTTTCCGCCCAGTCATATTCATCGGCATTAAAGAGGTCATCAGCGAATTCTTCGCTGCCTTGGCCGGATGCGACCAAGTCCCCGTCGTCATTAAATAGGCAGATAATTCCGCCGTCATTTACTAATCGAGCCATGTTTACATTGTTTTAAATGGTTAGTAAGAACTATTATAATTTTTTTGATAATAAATTTATAACATACTATTATTCTTAAGTCAAGGGAATATGGAAAAGAAAAAAACATCTAAAAATAGCCCAAAATTTATCTTCGTGGTGGGCGGAGTCATGTCCGGAGTCGGTAAAGGCGTGACGACGGCGTCGATTGGTGAGATCTTGCAGGCACGGGGCTATAACGTCAGCTGTATCAAGATGGATCCCTATATCAATGTTGATGCCGGTACCATGAATCCGGTAGAGCATGGTGAAGTTTTTGTAACCGAAGATGGCGATGAAACCGATCAAGACATCGGCAATTACGAAAGATTCTTGAATAAGAATATTTATCGGGAGAGCTATATGACAACCGGGCGCGTCTATCAGACCGTCATCAACAAAGAACGGAATTTGGAATATAAAGGGAAGTGCGTCCAAGTTGTGCCTCATATCCCGCAAGAGATCCGCAACCGCATCGATGCTGCCGTGGCTAAGACCGGGGCGGAAATAATGATTATTGAAATTGGCGGCACGGTGGGCGAGTATGAAAATCTTCTATTTTTGGAAGCAGCCAGGGTAATGAAGCTCCATAACCCTAAGGATGTCCTCTTCGTCATCGTTTCCTATCTCCCGATTCCGAATAAGATTGGCGAAATGAAGACTAAGCCGACCCAGCACGCTGTCAGGAATTTACAGAGTGCCGGCATCCAACCCGACTTCTTGATTGCCCGCAGTGAAAAGCCGATGGATGAAGCGAGAAGAGAAAAGATTGCGATTAATTGTAACGTCTTTCCTGAAAATGTCATCGCCGCGCCTGACATCGATTCTATCTACGATATTCCTTTGAATTTCGAAAAAGGTAATCTAAGCAAGAACATATTAGAACGTTTCGGCTTGCCTTTGCGCAAGAAATCAGATAATCAGGAGTGGCGCAAGATGGCGAGTGCCATCAAGAATGCTAAGCAAGAGGTTAATATCGGGATCGTGGGCAAGTATTTTGCGACCGGTGATTTTTCTTTGGGAGATTCCTATATTTCCGTCATCGAGGCGATCAAACACGCCGCCGCCTATAATCACGCTAAGGCTAAGATCCATTGGTTGAGCGCGGAAGACGTAGAGGAGAAAGGCACCGGAGTCCTAAAAAATCTAGATGGTGTCATCGTGCCTCAAGGTTGGGGCGGCCGTGGTCATAACGGTAAGATAAAAGCCATTAGATATTGCCGCGAACATAAAGTGCCATATTTTGGTCTCTGCTATGGCATGCAGATGGCCGTGATTGAATTCGCCCGCAATGTAGCCGGCCTCAAAGACGCTAATTCTGCCGAAGTTGATCCTAAGACGACTAATCCGGTTATTCATATCATGCCAGGCCAGGAAAAGCTTATCCAAGAAAAAGGCTATGGCGGTACCATCCGCTTAGGCGGCTGGCCTTGTAAGATAACAGCCAGCACCCACTTAGCCAAAGCCTATGAGAAATTCACCGATCAAAAAATAATTTCCGAACGCCATCGCCATCGCTATGAATTTAATAACGATTATAGGCAGAAATTTATAGATTTAGGCCTCACTATCGCCGGCACCTCACCGGATGGGGAAATAGTGGAGGGTATCGAAATTACTAGCCACCCATTTTTCATCGGCGTCCAATTCCATCCCGAATATATTTCCCGCCCCTTAGCCCCGCACCCTTTATTTGTCGAGTTTATCAGGGTTTGCAAAGATTTAAGGAAGAAAAAATAATTTAAGAAAAAAAGAAGGCCGTCTTAATTAGACGGCCTTTTATTTTTTTATCCCCGAAAATGCTTGATCATTTTTTTCCTTAATTTATTCAAGGATATCCTAATAGCGAAGCTCAGGGCGTGCAGACCGACGAAGGCGATCAGATAGCCCGAAAGATAATGCTTGCCTCTGATATTTTCTGGATTTTCCATGATGTAGGTCATAAACCAGGAGGCGGTAATGCCGGCCATGAGCAGGAATTGGTAGAAATGATATGCTGGCCAAACCGTCCTTTCGCGATTATAGATCAGATCCGAGAACTTATAGATAATAAATAACATTACGATGGATAAGATCATCCAGAGAAATACAGAGGGCGGTTGGGCGATCAGGGCTATTATCCCAGCAGTGGTCATTATAGCTAAATTAAATAGGTAGGCGATAATAAAATCTTTATTCTTTTTGTCTAGGCCGATAAATCCATATAGCAGAATAACTGCGGCCGGAATTATAATCCCTAAGATAGTCCAGAACCAGCAAGCGCTTTCCTCACCCAGCTGGGATGATTTTTTAGCCGATATTATGTTTGACTGAGTTTGGTGCTCAGTGCTGTTTATAATATAAGCTTTTCTGACTGGCAGGATGGAGGTAATGATGGTCTTAGAGCTGGTGTCTTGTTTAATCACGCTTTTTCCTTGGAGAAGCTGTTTATAATCTTCCAGGTTAAGCGGCCGGCAGTCGTTAGCGATTTGCCATTTGGCCAGAAGCTGTTCGGTGGTGATTGTTAAGGAATCATGATTTTTTAATTCCTGGGTCCTACGGAAGAGGAAAACTTCTTCTCCCTGTTTTCTGAAGTTGGTGTCAGTCTGGCCAAAAAGCGGCAGACCGGCGCTGAGCATCAAGATGCCAAGCAGGATTGAGGCGATTTTTTTCATGAGGAATATTAATTTGGGGTTGTGAAAAGGACGATTAGTTTGATTATCTACCTTATTATTTATTTGATTATTTGTCAAGTAACAAAAAACCTCTTAAATCAGAGGTTTTTAGCTTATTTTTTGAAAATCAAAAGCCTTATTTAGCTGGGATTATGCTCACCACCTTGCAGCTTTTAGTAGAGCCGTCGTATTTAGTAAACTTCTTGGTACTGAATTTAACTATGCCGCTCTTTAAGGCGAACAAGGTGTCATCGCCGCCGCGTTTCACATTCAAACCGACCCGGTATTTAGTACCGCGCTGGCGGATGATGATCATCCCGGTCTTGATAGCTTGGCCGTCAGTGATTTTAACGCCGAGGCGCTTACTTTCTGATTCTCGGCCGAGCGAGGTGGAGCCGGCCGCCTTCTTATGTGCCATATTGGTTATAACTTAAAATGCCAGCCGGAAAGCTGCATTCTGAAGTCTGTAAATAATTTTTATATCTTTTGCTAATATAACAAAAGCTCGGTTTAATGTCAAGATTTGGCTGAGAAAAGCACTTTTTTCATTGCTTATTTGGATACTTTATACTAAGATTAAACAGGAAGGATTTTAAATAATTTGGTTTGATTTAATAATATGTCAAAGAAGATTTTAGTGGCCGCCGCCTGGCCTTATGCTAACGGTTCCTTGCATCTAGGGCATGTGGCCGGCCTGATCGGGGCGGATATCTTGGCACGCTACTGGCGCTTAGCTGGAGTGGAGGTCCTTTATGTCTCCGGATCCGATTGCCATGGGACTCCAATCAGCGTCGAAGCCGAGAAACAAGGCTTAGCGCCCAAAGCGATTGCAGAAAAGTATCATCAAGAATTTGTCGCGACCTTGGTCAAAGGCCTTAATTTTTCCTATGACAACTATACTAACACTTTGACCGACACCCATCAGAGGGTGGTACAGGATCTCTTTCTTCAGCTCTATGAAAAGGGCTTGATTTATAAAAAAAGCCAGAGTTTGCCATATTGCGTGTCTTGCAATCGTTTTCTACCTGATCGTTATCTGGAAGGCCTTTGTCCGCACTGTAATTTTGATCCGGCTCGAGGCGATCAATGTGATAATTGCGGCAAGATTTTAGATGCCAAAGAACTTATTAAGCCGCGTTGCAAGATTTGTGGCAGTACGCCGGAGTGGCGGGAGTCTGAACATTTTTTTCTTAAATTATCCGCTTTAGAAAAGGATTTAGAGAAATGGTTAAATACTAAATCTGGCTGGCGGGGTAATGCTTTGAATTTTTCCAAGAATCTCTTGAGTGGCGGCTTGCCAGATCGGGCGATTACCCGGGATCTAGATTGGGGAATTGAGCTGCCTTTGCCGGGTTATGAAGGCAAGAGGATCTATGTCTGGTTCGAAGCCGTCTGTGGGTATTTATCTGCCTCGCATGAATGGGCAGAGAAATCTGACCATCCTGAGGCTTGGAAAGATTTTTGGCAGGCAGAAGATGTTTTCCATTATTATGTCCATGGCAAAGACAATATCCCTTTTCATACCATTATCTGGCCGGCCATCCTTTTAGGCCAAGGACAGCTCCACTTGCCCGACATGATTGTCTCTTCGGAATATTTGACTTTAGCCCATAGACAATTCTCTAAGAGCCGCCATTGGGCGGTCTGGCTACCGGTTTTTTTGAAAAGCTATGACGCCGACACCCTGCGTTATTATTTAGTTATCGCTGGTCCGGAAACTTCCGATGCGGATTTTTCCTGGCCGGAATTTATGCTGAAGACTAACAATGAGCTTATCAGCACCTTCGGCAATTTCGTGAACCGGGTTTTGTCTTTAAGCGCGAAGAATTTTCCTGATGGTTTGAATTGGCCGAAATCGCCTAGTCTTTCAGCTCAAGCCCTCTTGGATTTGGCCGATAGAACCAGGGTGGCCGCTGGCCAGGCGATTGAAAAAGCTAATTTCCGAGAAGGGCTGAAATTGATTTTCCACCTGGTCGATGAGGCTAACGCTTACGTTAATCAAAGTTCGCCTTGGGTAAGTGTTAAGACTGATCCAGCTCAAGCTGAAGCGGATCTAGCTGTTTTACTCCAAATAGTTAAAGAATTAGCCATTCTCTTGTCCCCGTATCTGCCGTCAACCGCCCTGAAAATAGCAGCGAGCTTGGGTATATCCCTTAAAGCCTGGGAGAGACCGGAGTTCGCCTTTACCAAAGTCGGTGATTTCGCGCCTCTTTTCCGTAAGTTGAGCGAGGAAGAAATCGAAGCGGAAGCTGCTAAATTGGGTAATAAATAATCATAAAAATATGGTTTCACGCTTATCTAAGATGAAGAATCACAAGTCTTTCCGGCCGCTCCTGATCTTTTTCTTGCTTCTAGTTATCATCGTGTTAGCCATCTGGCTTAGAGCTAGGACTAATAGTTCTCAACCTTTGGATTTAAATTATCAGCCCAAGGCCCTGGAAACCAAAGCTGATTATGTCGCTAAAGATATCAAGGAAGAGAAAGTATATGCCTTACCCTCTGGCCATGACAGTTTCAATGACCTTTTCTTCTTTACTAGCCCGGACGGACAGAAGATCGCCTATGCTATTAGCAAGGATCAGGGTTGGGCGGTAGTTGTTAACGGCCAGGTTGGCGAAGCTTATGATTCCTTATCGCCAGTAGTCTTTTCTCCTGATAGCGAGCACTTCGCCTATACGGCTAAAAAGAACAATCAGGAAGTCATCGTAGTTGATAATCAAGCTGGCCCCAGTTTTGATTGGACCTTTGAACCCAAGATGTTTACCCCGGACAGTCGCTTTTTTATCTATAGGGCCAAGAAGGACGGCAAAGATCTGATAATGGTCAATAATTGGGCGAGCCGTTTATATGATGAGATCTATAAAGTTAATGTTTCGCCTGACGGCGGACAGCTATTTTTCTTTGCCCGCCAAGATAAGGAGCTGTGGCGGATTAGTATCGATTTGGATAAGAGCAAGGAGTTAAAATAGAGCTATGTCTCAGCGTTTAGATTTACTAAAAAAGAAAGCTAGAGCCGCGGTTCTGCCCGCTAAGACCCAGATCTTGCAGCGTTTTTTTAAGACCGCTCCGGGCGAATACGGGGCTGGAGATAAGTTTTTGGGCCTTATGGTGCCAGCTGCTCGGAAGATCGCTAAAGAATTTAAAGATTTACCCCTTAAGGATATCAGCCGTTTGATTAAGGACCCCTATCATGAATTAAGACTGATTGCTCTCTTGATCCTCGTGGAAAACTACCAAACAGCTAAGGACCAGCTCAGCCGGAAGCAGATCCTTGATTTCTATTTGCAAAATACTAGATATATTAACAACTGGGATTTAGTCGATTTGTCGGTCTATAAGATTTTGGGTGATTATCTACTCCTTTATCCCCGAGAAAAAAAGCTTTTAGTGAAATTAGCCAACTCGAGGAGTCTGTGGGAAAAACGGATGGCTATGGTTGCCACCCTTGCTTTTATAAAAGCTGGTTTTAGCCAGGAAACGCTTAAGATCGCTAAGATCTTAGTTTATGACCAGCATGACCTGATCCAGAAGGCTGTCGGCTGGATGCTTAGAGAGATGGGTAAACGCTTGGGAGAAAGGGAATTGAAGGCTTTTTTGGATCATTATTACAGAACGATGCCAAGGACCGCTTTGCGTTATGCGATCGAGAGATTGAAGCCGGCAGAACGCGAGCACTATCTCTATGCCGCTTAGCTTTGACATCAGGGAAAAATAGGGATAAAAGATAAAGAAGGATAATTTTAATAATATATAGATCTTTAACAATTCATTTTAGTATTAACCATATAAAAAAGGAGGCAAAAAATGGAGCCAGCACCCGTAACCGGACGAAATCTAACTATGCCGGACACTAACATCCTTTTGCACGACCCCAATGCCATTGATTTCTTGCGCGAAGGCGGCAATGTTGTCGTCTTAGCCCTAGAAACCATTGTCGAGCTGGACAATTTGAAGCGTAAGCCGGATATCGGCATCGATGCCCGCGAGGCAATCAAGAAAATCGAGAAGCTCCGCCACAGCGGCGACCCTTCTCTGATCATTGAGTACAACCCTAAGTTCGGGAACTTAAAGATTCCTGATCATGACAAGCCGGACCATAAGATCCTAGCTACCTTCAACAAGGTGGTGGATAATTTCACTGCCGGCCGCTACCGCAAGGAATACGGCAATTTTGACAAGATCAAATTCATCTCTAATGATGTCACTCTGCGCCTTTTGGTCCATGAATTAATCGGTGTTAGCCGTCCGAGCTACATCGCGGTCGAAGAGTATCGGCGCGATAAGATCAAAGTAGAAATTAAGCCTGACGTCGTCAAAAGGCTCCGAGTCAGTCATTCTGATGTTGCTTCCGACGGCCGAACCTTCTCTTTCCGGGCTAAAGCGAAAAAGGAGATAGCTGATGAGATTTTGGAAAACGAAGGCGTCGTCTGTCTGAGCAACCATAATCCCTATACCAAACAAGCCGAAGCTGAGTATAAGGAACGTTTTGTAGCCATTAAGAAAGGGGATTATTTCCAGATCGTCCATCCCAAGATTGCCGCTAGCGGTATCAGCTCCTTGTCCAATAATGGCAATGGCCCGAATTGGCAGCAGCAGATCGCTTTGGGCCAGCTGCTGGATCCGACCATTACCTGTAGTTTCTTGCAGGGAGGCGCCGGTACCGGTAAGACTCTTCTGGCCATCGCAGCCGCTTTGGAACAGAGGAAAAATTTTCGCCAGATCCTGATTTCCCGGCCGATGGTTTCCTTGGAAGATGAAGATAAGATGGGCTTTTTACCGGGTGGGATCAATAATAAGATGTCGCCCTGGATGGTCCCGATTATCCAGAATTTGGAGCTGATCGAACTGGTTAATCACCTGAATAAGTCCGCCGTCGTCTCAGCTGAGCCAAATGGTGGCAAGAATGGCAAAAAGAAGCGGAGTAATAGGGCTAATAACGGCAACAACGAAGAGGATAATAAGCCGCCAGAGGATATTTTTGTCCGTAACAAGATCATCAATGTCCCTCTGGATTATATCCGTGGCGCCACTTGGTTGGATCGTTTTGTGATTATTGATGAAGCCCAGAATCTGACTACCCACCAAGTCAAGACCATTATTACCCGGGTAGGGCAGAATTCTAAGATCGTCTTTACCGGCGACCTCGGTCAGATCGACCGCAAGAAGATTCCGGATTTCCGTTCTTCCGGTTTGGCCTATGCCTCACAGAAGATGAAGGGCAATCCCATGATTTCGGTTGTCAATTTTTCCGAAACGGTCCGTTCCGCCCTCGCTGCTTTCGCCGAGCAAGTTCTTTGATTCAAATATGCCAAGCGCGTTTATAAAAACGCGCTTGTTTTATTAGGGATAATCGATTAAAATAGTATTGCGATTTTCAAAAAGGTGTTATAATATAGGCAAATTTAAAAGACTAATTTATCTAATTTTATCAATATGACAGAAGAACACAAACATGCTTGTTGCGGCCATGAATCGGACGGCGGCTCAGGCCAATGCTGTTCCGGACGCCGCGGCCCTAAATTTTTCATCTTAGCCTTAGCAATCATCTGCTTGGCTGGGATCGTAGTAGTTTCAATTTTGCGCGATCGGATCGTTAGTCAGCAATATCGCCAGGTGACCGTCACCGGCCAAGGGCGTTTGAGCTATCAGCCCGATATCGCCATCGTGACCTTAGGCGTGCAGATCGACAAAGCCCCTTTAGCCGAAGAAGCCCTAAATCAGTTAAATGCTAAGGTAAACAGCATCAGTTCGGCTCTTAAGGCCTTAGGCGTCAGTGCGGAGAATATCCAGACGCAGAATTATTCCGTCATGCCCCAGTATGACTACAAGGATAATGTCAGCGTTGTCGGCGGCTATAATGCCAACCAGCAGCTGACCGTCAAGATTACTGATTATGACAAGAACCCAGGCAGCTTGAACCAAGTGATTGCCGCGGCCTCTAAAGCCGGAGCTAATCAGATCCTCAACCTGAGCTTTGATGCTTCCAATCTGAGCGATTTGAAACAACAGGCCAGGGTTAAGGCGATTGCCGACGCCCGAGAGAAAAGTGGCGCTTTAGCGGCGGCAGCCGGGGTCGAGCTCAAGAATATCGCTAATTGGTGGGAGAATTTGATCCAGCCGGTGCCTAGCTACAACTATGGCGGTATGGGCGCGGGTGGCGTCGGTGGGGGCGGCATGCCTCAAGTGCCGAGCGGCTCACGGGAGATTATCATCGAGATCGGTGTCACCTATAATATAAAATAAAAAATTTTTTAAACTGGCGGGTTTTTAGACGCGCCAGTTTTTGTCAGTTATGAACAATAATGAGCCTGGCCCGAATGGCAACAGCTTGGCGGACAAGACTATCTTGATCGTCTCCTCTTACAAGCGGTCATTTACCAAGAGAGTTAAGAACCTAGGGCTGAAAGTGATCGTTTTAGATAAGGAACTTAGCGGCCCTCAGCCCTATATCGACCACTTCATCAAAGCGGATAATTATAACCATAACGAAGCGATCAGCGCAGTCGATAATTTTTTGAAAGAGCATCCGGATATCAAGATCGATGGCGTCATGACTTTTTGGGAGGATGACGTTTTGTTGACTTCTAAATTGGCTGACAAGTTCCATTGGATTGGCATCCCCTATAAGGTAGCCAACCGGGCGCGCAATAAATTCTTGTTTCGGGAATTTTGCCAGCATCATGGTTTACCGACCGTCCAACATCAGGAAATAAAGCATGGCCGGGATTTGGAAGAAGTCATAGCAAATTTTAAGTTCCCAGTTGTTATCAAGCCTAGCTATGGCGCCGCCAGCGCCTTCGTTTTCAAAGCTAACGATCCGGATGAGCTCAGGGACAGCTATGCCTACATCAAGAAAGAGATAAACAATAAGGTAGAAAGCGCCCTAAATGACGGCTTAGGCGTCTTTGTCGAAGAATATATTGATGGCGATGAAGTCGATCTGGATATGATAATCCAGAACGGGAAGGTGAAGTTTTGCGCTATTTCTGATAACAGCAAGACTAAAGAGCCCTTTTTTGTGGAAACGACCCGTCTCACCCCCTCCAATCTACCGCTCAAGAATCGGTCCGAGCTGTTGAAGATGGCTGATGAAGTCTTGGAAAAATTAGGAGTATCTCAGGCTTGCGTTCATTTTGAAGCTAAATCTACCGCCAAAGGACCGGTTCCGATTGAGGTTAACTTGCGTCTAGGCGGTGATGAAATCTATCCCAGCATTAAAGCCGCCTATCATTTCGATTTGATCGAGGCGGCCGTTAAAGTGGCTTTAGGCGTCTATATCGCTCCGATAGAACCTTTCCGCGAACCATATAAATACTTGTTAGCTGAGACTTTTTCTTCTGACCATTCCGGCGTTTTGGTTAATTTAGATATCGCTGAGGATTTAAAGAAGAAGGAATTCGTTGAAGAGTTCCAGTTCGAAGCAGAAATAGGCGATTCGATCATGGCCCCGCCTAATGGCTATGATTATTTGGGCTGGATGATGGTTTCTGGCGAGCACCCGGTAGATGCTCAAGATAATCTGGAGTCGGCTCGGCAGGGCATCAGTTACGAGATTGCTCGTTTCCATCCGGCTTCTTCTTTAGGCAAGACCGAGAGGAAAAGCCACGTGTCTTTTTCCGCCCTTAACAAGGAATTCTTGAAGAGGCGAGGCAAGATTGAGAAGATCAGGCGCCTGTCAATTTCTAACCAGCGGAGTCTGCATATCGGCGTTGCCGGCAATCTGTATCAGGCTGATCCAAGCCAACTAGATTACCAGGAGTCGGTTAAAGGCGCTCTTAGCTCTGTTAGCGCGAATATCAAGAATACTTTGGAGGCTCGAGGTTATCGGGTAAGTTTTTTTGATTTTAACGACTTGCCCCAGGCTTTCAATGATTTAAAAAATAGTGATGTTGATTTAGTGTTCAACGTCTGCGAGCGTATCAATGATTCCAGCTTGCTGGAACCGCACGCCGCCTCGGTATTGGATACCTTGCAGATCCCTTATACTGGCTCTAATCCTTTTACCTTGGGATTGTGTATTGATAAGATCAAGGTGAAGAAGCTATTAAGCTATCACAAGATACCGACCCCGGAATGGGATTACATCTATTCTTTAGATGATGATATCCGGAGCGATTTGAAATATCCCTTAATGGTCAAGCCGGCTAATACCGATGATTCGATCGGCATCACTAACGATTCGGTCGTGACGGATAAGGAAGGTCTATATCGCGAGCTAAAGAAGATTATCTTGGGTTTAGGTCGTCCGGCCTTGATTGAAGAGTATATTGATGGCGATGAATATGATGTCCCAATTATCGGGAGCACCGAAGATGATCTTCGGGTCTTGCCGCTATCGCGCTCCATCTTCGATAATATGCCTCCGGATTATTGGCATATCTATACCTTCGAAGCGAAATATTCCCAATATGAAAGCGTTTATGACAAGTGCATCATCAAGCAGGAACCGCCGAAAAACATCAGCAAGAAGTTGGAATCACTCTTAAGCGAGATTGCCCTAGATACTTACAACATCCTGGATTGCCATGATTACGGCCGGGTGGAGATAAAAGTCGATAAGAACGATAACCCTTACGTCCTAGAGTTAAATCCTAATCCTTCAATCAATATTACCGATTGCCTTTCCCGCTCATCCAAGCTGGTCGGTTTTGATTATGGCGATTTCTTGGAGGAGATAATCCGTCTGGCGATCAATCGCTATAAGAACAACGACCCGTATTATCATCTGCAATCTAATTTGCTCTAAATCCATATGGTTAAGACCCCATCGCTCAAGACTCTAACTAAATCCTCCGACTGCTTTACTTGCCCTGACCCTTGTTGCCGTTTTGCTAAAGATGACGCCTATTTTGCTCCCGTGCTAGATGAAAAGGAATTAGCCAGATTGCGCCAGGCTGGCCGGTCGTTCGCGGTCTTGAAAAAGGGAAAAGGGGTCTATCTTTTGCGTTTGCGCCGGGGTCGGCGTCCCGGTCAAGGGCGGCTAGCTGGAACAGAAATATATGTTTGTCCCTTGCTGGATGAAGCTAGCGGCGCCTGTATCGCCTATGAGAATCGGCCGCTTGATTGCAGCCTCTGGCCCTTCATATTTTCTCGCAGTGCTGATGGCCAAAGAGTGATTCTGGCGGTTTTTAAAGGCATTTGTCCGAGTTTGAATCAGCGCAGCGCTAAGGAAAAGAAGGCTTATATAGATTACCTTAAAGAATATTTAGATCGGACTGATTACCAGAGCCGTCTTAAGAAATATCCCGCTCTAATCTGGGATTATGAGCCGGCAACCGAAGAGTTGATGACTATTTTTTGATTTCGCCCGTCTTTATTGGCTTTTTTATTAGGGTATGTTATAATACCCTTATAAACATTGAGGATTTTAAAATTTACAATAATTAAGAGCTGAGTCTATTAAATTTCCTTAGATTTTTCCAAGGTTATTAATAGTCGAGCCCCATGCAAAATTATGTCAAAAATGACTAAGTCCCAGCTGATTGCCAACCTGGCAGAAGCAACATCTTTAAGTAAAAAGGAGGTTAACAATTTCATGGAAGCCTTAGCGGATACTGTTTACAAGGAAGTAAAGAAGACTGGCGAATGTATCGTTCCTGGCTTCGGCAAATTAGTCAAAGCTAAAAGGAAAGCTCGCGAAGGCCGCAATCCTGCTACTGGCGAAACCATCAAGATCCCAGCTAAAACCGTAGTTAAATTCCGCTTAGCTAAAGCGGTTAAGGATACCATTCTTTAGTACTTAGCAAAATATATAGCAAAAAACCGCCTTAGGAATCGGGCGGTTTTTTGTTTGACATAATATTTATCTCGTGGTATATTTTTCCATCGTTCATTTTTGTGTTTTCTTTATAGACCTTTAAAATTTAATAACCATGGAATTAGAACACCGCCAGTTTTTAGAGCAATTCGTGTCTGATTATATTGATTGCTCCAATCTCGGAGATATTAACCGGGCTTTCAATAGGGCCGGGAAAAAAGAATTTGAGAGCCTGATGGCTCGGGCAGAGTCCATTCTGCAGAAGATTACAGATTTAGAAGCTTTACTTGTTTCCATTGATGAGCTTGATTCCTTGCAAGCCCCTTTGATTAAGCGATGCGGCTATTTCCAGGCCTTAGTGGCTAAAAGAGGGGCGGAAATCGCCTCCAGCATTAACAGCTTCGACGCCTTATGGGTGATTCCGTTTCAGGGTAAATTCCACATATCCGGGCCGCCCGCCTGGCTCTTGACTGCGCTTGATTCCCGGGCCGCCGTGCTCTTAAAGGAAGAGGCTTTAGCTCATGTATTTAATCTGGATATTTTAGCTAACTATTTATTCGATAGTGATCTTTATCCAGAAAGTCGTCGAGCTGTCCTTAATCGGATCAGGGAAGTTTTGCCCAGTGAAAAAGATGTGTTAGTCGTGGCCAGGCAATGTGATCGTCGTCCCAATTCGCAGGACAAATGTATGGAAGAATTTAAATATTTTTTGTTTAAACGCCTGGAAGAAATGTTGGATGACCTGCTTAAGTGGGACAATCCTGGGGTAATGATTAAAGTAATAGAAAAGATTGGATCTCCGCTTGATCCCGACCTGGAAAGGCTTTTAAAAGTCAAAGCCATGGAATTTTTGGAAAAGTGATTAATCCACAGCTGAAGTGAGAGTTTGGTTTTAAAGCCAAGCTCTTTTTTTATAAAAAAAGCGCTTAGTTGTCCCAGCGTTTTTTGTTTATTTAAATATATTGTTTAACAGTTATTCTTTCCACTTATCCACATATTGGCCTAAGCCGAAGTCTAAGAGCTTGTTTTGCAATTTGGTATTCTTATTCAGAAAAATCAAAAGGGAAGAGAGCTCGATTTGGTAGCGGTCTTTAACGATCTTATAAACAATCTTAGGGTCTGATTTAATGGCTCTTCTGATAGTTTTGCCTTGGACGCCGCCAATCTTCGCGGCTTCGGAAACTGATAACCAGAGAGGATTTTTGATTGTTTTATCAATTTTCTTGGCCATAGCAGATTTGATAGGTATTTAAGTCTACAATATTGTAGACTTAAATACTAAAAATGGCTAGTATAAAACAATATATAATTTTAAGTCCACATTAAATTAGACTTAAAACTTGGTTTTATTTAATAAATAAATATATAAAACGATTTTTGTAAATAGTTGATGGTAAAAATGAAATAAAACCTTTGTCAATCCGTCTGGTAATCGATATAAGTCCAATATTATTTGGACTTAAGTCACTTTTATCTTAAACATCCGCCTGCCAAAAGTCAAGGAGCCAAGAAGGGGCTTGCTTGGTGGAAATAATTTTTATATTTCAAATCTTAGACACCATCTTTAACTTGTTTTTGCTTTTAGCCTATGCTAGAATAAAATCAAGAAAAATAGCGTATAAATATGTGATCGGGCAGGGGGTAAAGTCCCTGGTTTTTCGTTTATCAGCATGACTATTAATTTAGCGAAAAAATTTAAAGATAAGAAAGCTATCAGCCAGCTGCGCAGCAAGGACCGCGAGGCCTTTATTGCTGTTTACGATAATCACGTTAAGGATATCCACCGCTTCGTCTATTTCAAGATCGGTCGCCAGGAAGAAGCTAATGACCTGACTTCCATGATTTTCTTGAAAACTTGGAACTATATCCAAACGAATCAATTGGCGGATGGTAAGACTTTGCGGGCGCTTTTATATAAGATTGCCCGTAACGCTATCGTGGATTATTACCGGGAAAATGGCCTTAAATTAGAGCTATCTTTAGATGATGAGAATAATCCGATTGAGGTGGTTGATGATAAGCAGGACTTAGCTGAAGACCTGACAGATAGGGCTAATTTAGAACTGATAAAGTCTAAGCTGCCTTTGCTTAAAGATGAATATAGGGAAGTGATTATATTAAAATTTGTCAATGATTTAGATTTGTCTGAAATTGCGGATATCACTGGTAAAAGCAAGGGTAATGTCCGGGTTCTGCTCCATCGCGCTTTAAACGCCCTCAGGGAGTTAGTCAGTGAGGCTGATCCTAAAACAGAGGAATAAGCCTTTAAATATCAAAAACCACCCCGTTTAAGGATGGTTTTTGTTTAAATCTCGTGGACAGAAATAGTGACTAGAATCGACTTTAATATAGTAGCATATTTTGAAAAAAAGTAAATATACTAGTCATTTTTGGTGGATCCGCAGGGAGTTGAACCCTGGAGATTTAGGTGTCGATCCTAGTCTCGAAACCCACCGGACCCAGGTTTTCAGACTAGCATAAACAGGCTGAGATTATCTTTAACTTTTCCTAAATTTTCCCTAAATCTTGCCAAGTGTAACAAAGACCCATATAATTCGTATACTATAACGTATGACGGAGAAAGAATTGCTCAAACAACTGAATAATCTTAAATCTGTCAACCCTAACCAAGCCTGGCTGCAAAGCAACCGGGAGATTTTATTAGCCCAAGTTTCTAATTCTGGGTCGGATAATCTATCTAATTGGAATAAGTTTTTAATCGACCTGAAGAGCCTGGTTCGGACTGCGTCCCAGCCTGCTTTTGCCCTCGGGTCTTTTTTGGTATTGCTTCTAGGGGCCAGCTTATTCAGCCATCAGGCCTTTAATCGCATCAAGCCTAATGATTCTCTATATATCGCCCGCATCATTTCCGAGAAGGCTCGGTTAAACACTGTCTTTAATGAAAACGACCGTGATCAATTAGCGATGGAATTTGCCGCGGAAAGAGCCCAGGATATTACCACCATCCTGTCCGATCCGAACTT
The DNA here is from genome assembly GCA_041651355.1 of Patescibacteria group bacterium. NCBI lineage: Bacteria > Patescibacteria group bacterium. The sequence continues at coordinate 272,816 of JBAZJK010000001.1, forward strand.
TAACAACGAAGAACATAAGACTGAAGTCGATAAGCTTAATCAGAATTTCAGCCAGGAGATGGCTGTGGTCAAGACAGTTATCAACAAGACTAAACCGGTAGTAGCGGTGGTTGCTTCAACCAGCGATATAGTGATCAGCGCAGAATCTGCTAAAGATAAGGCTGGCGTTGAAGTCTATGAAAATCCGGGCGCTCAAGGCGCCAAGATCGCTTCTAATACTGATAAGGATGTCGTAAGCGTGGAAGCGACCAAAGACACCGGGTCGATTATCGATGAAGCCCAAAAGATGTTCAATAACAAGGAATATAATCAAGCTCTGGATAAACTTAAGGAAGTTAACGAGCTAATCAAGAAATAAGCTGATGCTTATTTATTAGTTTATCTCAGCCGCCCCTCCTTTTAGAAAGTTAGATCTCCTTCTTACTTCTGATTCGGACGAAAGCTCAGATAAATTAATAAATCCGCGTCAGCGGGTTGGCAAAACGGCTCAAGGTCGATTCTCGGGCAACCGGGAAGTTTTGTCCCTTAATAAATCAAAAAACTTATCCTTTGAAAGAAGCTTTTCAAATGTTTGAAGCTTAAAGCCCAATCTCTTAGCATAGATGATAGATTGGTTAAGCTTTTCTCCAGCCCGCTAGGACTTAGCTAGGGTTGGCAGAACTTTTTTTAAAGATCAGTCAGCCTTCGTCCCGGCGTCAAGCTGGCGAAGCGGGATTCCGACTGATCTATTAAAATATGAAAAGAGAAGAGGCTGAAAAGCGGAAAACAGATCAAGAGCTTCATATGAGGATGGGTAAAATCGTTACATTATCCCTATCGTTTTAACTTCAATGTCTAAAACATTCGGATGATGTCTTAATCAATTGTTTATGACTAAATTACGCAAATTCTTAACTATCGGCGTAATGGTAATGACAATTATTGCCATGAGTGGTGCTTTCATCACTCCAGCTAAAGCTGCCGCATCTGCTGGCGACTTAATTAAAATGGCTGGCAATTCTTCTGTCTATTACTTAGGTTCCGATAGCAAGAGATATGTCTTCCCTAATGAAGCTACTTATTTCTCTTGGTACAAAGATTTCAGCGGTGTGATTACTATCCCCGCTACTGAACTGCAGAGCTACATGCTTGGCGGTAATGTCACCATGAGACCAGGTACTAAATTAGTGAAGATCGTTACTGATCCTTCTGTATACGCTGTTGAACCAAACGGTGTATTAAGAAAGATCGCCAGTGAAGCTGATGCAATCGCTTTATACGGCTCTACTTGGGCAACCAGGGTAGTCGATGTAGCTGATTCTTTCTTCACTAACTACACTGTTGGCTCTCCTTTAACTTCTAACACTTATCCTAAGGGTTCTTTGTTAAAGAATGCTTCCAGTGCTAACATCTATTACTACGATGGTACTAACTATCGTTTGATTGCTAGCGACGCTGCTTTTACTGCTAACCGCTTTAATAATGCTTACGTCGTTACCACTTCCATGACCTTAACCGCTGGTGGTACTTCCATCACCGCCGCTGAAACCGGTATTACTAATACCGCTCAAGCTGGTGGCACTGGTCCAATCATCACTGGTTCTGGTTTAACCGTGGCTTTAGCTGCTGATCAGCCGGTTTCTGCTACTTATGTTAGAGATACTGGTGCTATCGTCTCACAAGCTGTTGCCCCTTTCTTGAAATTAAATTTTACAGCGGCCTCAGACGGACCCGTTACTGTTAATACCTTACGTTTAACAAGAAGCGGAATCTCTGCTGATTCTGATTTAGGTACTGTATATATTTATGATGGCGAAACAATGTTAGCAGAGCACACTTCTTTGTCTAACCGAGTAATCACCTTCAATAATAGTAATGGTTTATTTGTTGTGCCAGCTGGTACTACAAAGACTATTACTGTTAAGGCCGATATCGCTGCTGTTAATGCCACTGTTTCTGGTATAGTATTAGGTGTTAATGCTGCATCTGATATCACCTCTACCGGAGCCACTGTTTCTGGTTCTTTCCCGATTAATGGTAATTCTATGGCTGTTGGCACTGTTACAGACTTGGGTTATGTTAACGTAACCGGGTTTACAACCTGCCCAGCCACTATTGATCCAGGAAAAACCAATGAAGAAATTTGGAGATTCTCTGCTACTGCTAACGATCAGAACATGTCCATTAAATACTTAAAAATGACTGTTGTTGGCACTGTTGCGGTGAATGATTTAGCCAATTTTAAGTTAGAAGTGGGCGGCGTTCAGGTTGGCTCTACTGTAGCTAGTATGAATGCTAGTAAAGAAGTAATCTTTGACTTATCCGCAGCTCCTTATCAGATTACAAGCGGACAAACCAAGGTCTTCACTCTTAAGGCTGATGTCTTAAACGGTTCTAGCCGAGCCTTTAAGGTTACTATTAGGAAAGTTGGTGACTTTATTACCACCGATAATAATTATGGCGTACAAGTTAAGCCTCTAAAGAGTGGTGCTGCTTTCGCCTTAATTGAACCAACCACTGGCGCTGGTACTACTATTAATTCCGGCACCTTGACCGTTTCTGTTGCCTCTGACTCTCCAACTGGTAATATTCCAGCAGGCTCTAACGATGTTTCTTTAGCTAAGTTCACATACAAAGCTAATGGTGAAGATATTAAAGTAACATCCATTAACGTCTCAGTTAATGAAGAAAATGGAGATAAGGCTCTTAAAAATGGTAAATTGTATTGGAATGGTTCTCAGGTCGGTAGCACTGATACCAGTGTTGCTGATGAGACAACCGTTGTTTACACTTTAAGCCAGGTTATCCCAGCTGGTCAGACTGCCACTATTGAGTACAAGGCTGACACCATTGATGACACAAATACCAATCTTGTGTCAGGTCAAACTATCGTTGTGAGTCTAGTCGCCGGCACAACTGATGCTACTGGACAGTCATCTTTGAATTCTGTTTCTACGGCAGCTGCAACTGCAAGGACTTTAACCGTTGCTTCAGGTTTGGTAGTAGCTAGCGAGAATTTATCAATGGCTAATTACTCAGCGACCACTCCTACTGGAGTTGTCGGAGCGACTAACGTTAAAGTAGCTTCTGTTATCTTAACTGCTGGTTCTGGCGAAGGTGTAACCGTAAACCAGATCGTAGTTGGCGATGATGGTGATGACACTACTGAAGATTTTGGTGACAATTTCCAAAATCTAGTTCCAAAAAATTCTGCTGGTACCGCTTTAGCCACAGTTCAAGGCACTTTAGCGGCTACCGCTGGGGCTGATTATACTTTCACCCTATCTCCAGCCGTTGTTATCCCAGCTGGTCAACAGTATGTAGTTGACTTTTATGCTGATATTTTGACTGGCGCAACTGGTTTCGGTGGTGCCAGACCAGGCTTGGAGTTCGTGAACTTATCAGCTACTGGCAATACTACTAGTTCCGATGCCTATCCTAGTGCTAGCGTCGCTGACTTGCAGGATCTATACATAGCAGCTAATGGTTCGTTAACAGTTACAGCTGATGCTGACACTCCAACTGGCGCTCAGATAGTATTAGGTCAAACAGATGTTGAATTAGCTAAGTTAAAATTCACCGCTGGTGCTTCAGAAAATGTTAATATTAACAGGATTGCTTTAACTGATACCAGTTCAGCCGCTAATAGTTTAACTAACGTTAGATTATATGATGGCACGAATATGGTCGGTTCCTCAGTCGCTGCGTTTAATGCTGCAACTAATGGCGTAGCTACTTGGAATTTAGTAACTCCTTTAGTAATAACTAAGAATACTTCTAAGACTTTGACCGTTAAAGCTGATATAAATGCTTATCCTAATGGAACCTCTGCTAGCACTCATGTTATCAATTTAGCTTCTAATGCTAATATTGATTCTATTGGTGCATCTTCAGGCGCTCCTATTACCGAAACCGTTACTTCGGCTACCGGTAATACAATGACTGCCTATAGAACCAAAGTTTCTGTTAGTAAAGACGCAACTTCACCTTCTGGCGCGCCTACAGCTACTACCGATCAAACCGTCTTAGTATTCAACGTTACAAATACTAGTAATGTAGATAACCAGGATGCCACTGTTAAAGATTTAGCTTTAAATTTATCTACCTCTGGCACATGGTTGACTGCTACAACTAGAAATATTAAGGTTTACAAGAATACCATTACTGCTGGCAATTTAGTCGGCACGAAGGCTTTCGCCCCGGCCGCTGCTTTAGCCAGTGTGGCTTTCGATGGTTGGGATACCACTACATCATTAACCGATGTTAGTGTTGCCAATGGTAGCTCTGTAAAGTTTATTGTAACCGTTGATACTAACGAAGCTCCAACTGATGGTCGTTTGACTGTTAGTATTCCGAGCTCGAATGGTATTAAGTGGACTGATGGCGTTACCGCAAATATTGTGGTGGTTGATTCTTTACCACTTAACGGTGGGACTCTAACTTACTAATCTAAATTAGTTTGTTACAACAAAAGCACCCCTTATGGGGTGCTTTTGTTATTGATTTTTGGATATTTTTGCGGTATTATAAGAATTATTCATTAATTTTTTATTCATAATTTATGAAAAGTAGTAAATATATTAGAATAGGTTATTTAATTTTTTTACTTTTGTTTTTAAGTTTAGGATTGGTCGGTTTTTTATATTTTAAGAATTCTTTCACTAAAGTCGAACTTCCATTAAGTAATGAATCGGATGAGATAAATGAAAATAATGAAACTTTAGAACAGAGCGGTATCATTAAAGTTGATGAAGTTAAAAAAAATAATGTTGATCAACAAGTGGTTGGTTCCTATAATAATTATCTAGTAGAAGGTCTAAAATATAAAGCCAGTGGTGATGCTGGTAATAAGGACGACTATTATCAGGCTATAAATAGTTTTCAGAAGGCAGTTGATTTAACTAATGGACAATATTGGGTTCCAGTTGTGAATATTGCTAATATATACAAAACATTGGGCGAATATGGTAAGTCCGAGGTTTATTATAATAATGCTTTAAAAATATCTAATTATAGTGAAAGCTCTATTTATATTTCAAAAATTGATCTATATAAGAATTACCTTAAAAAAGACAATAATTCTATTATCTCTCTATACGATGAGGCTGTTGATAATGTTGTTATTGATCAGATGGTCGTTATTGCGGATTATGCCAGCTTCCTTAAGAGTATAAGTAAATATAGAGAGTCTCTAGATTATTATCGAATTTTGTCTAAAAGTTATCCTAATAATAGTCGTTATCGCGATGAAGTGGTTTTATTAGAGAGTTTAGTGAAATAAGTCTAAAATATATAAATCAAGCCGCCCAGATTGCCCATTTTCTGGGTTTTTTGCTATAATAATCAGCATAAGCCATTAATTCATTTTTTGTTTCAAATCTATGAAGCCTAAAGTTTATCTACTCATTTTGCGTCTGGGGGTTTTCTTGTCCTTGCTTACCGTCTTTTTGGTTTTTAGGAACCTTCTGTTTCCTTATATCACCTCTAAGCAGCTGGTCTTAAATATCCTGATGGAATTCCTTTTGGCGATCACCTTGGTCTTCTGGTGGAAGTTTCCTAGCTACCGGCCGAAGAAGTCTTGGATTACTTGGGGGCTTATTTCTTATTTTATAGCTATTATTGCTTCCTTATTCGTCACAATCGACTTCAATCTTAGTTTCTGGGGTGATGCGGAAAGGATGCTGGGCTTATTCCATCTCTTCCATTTCTTGATCCTGTATTTCATCATCATTACGGCTTTCCGGGAAAAGAAGGATTGGAAACTGCTATTTCTCGCCTCCATTCTGGTGGCGGTGGTGGAAAGCTATTTCTGCCTCAAGGGGCAGCTCGCCTATGGCACTATCGGTAATACGGCTTATGTTAGCGGCTACTTGATCTTTAATCTTTTCTTCGCCGCCATTCTGTTTCTAAAATCCAAATCAAAGCTCTGGCGTTGGTTATATTTAATCCCGGTGGTGATTATGCTTTTTGCCTTCCGCCGGGCCAATACTTCCGGGGCGATCATCGGTTTGGGCATTAGCGTTCTCTTATTCTTATTCTTATTCGGTTTCTTCCAGCGAAACAAAAAACTAAAATATTGGACTTTGGGAATAGCTTCAGTTTTGGTGTTAGGGGTGATTTTCGTCTTTTCCCAATCGCAATCCGATTGGTTCCAGTCAAGCACCCGTCTGCGTAATCTAACTTCCCAGAAGAGCACCTTCCAGACCCGCTTGGTTTCCTGGCGGGGTGCGGCGGCTGATTTCAAATTCCATCCGATCCTCGGGGTGGGTTATGGCAACTACGCTTCAGTTTTTGACCGTCAGTTCGATCCCAAGTTCTATAATTACAGCCGGACGGAAACCTATTTCGACCGGGCGCATAATAACCTGATCGATATCGTTACCACCACCGGCCTCTTGGGTCTCCTGGCTTATCTCAGCATCTTCGTCGCCCTCTTCTATTATCTATTCCTCTACTTCAAGCCCATTCTCCGCGATTATCGTGGTGGCGAAGAGGGAAGCAGCCGCCAGTTAGCTGAAGTCTTCTTGATTGTGTCGCTGGTTGTTGCTTATTTTATCCAGAACCTAGCGGTCTTCGATTCTCTGGTGACCTATATGGGGCTAATGATTATCTTGGCCTATGTATATTATCTGGTCCAAATTAAGCCCGAAGACGGGGAAGAAGAGGCTAGACCGGCGATCAAATCTAAGACGGAATATATCGCTCTGGGTTCTGTCATAATAGTCGCCTTGGTTTTTATCTATACTTTTAATGTCAGGCCCTGGCGTATGTTTGTAAATACGATAAATAGTTATTCCCAGACTTTATCCGGGGACGTGGTTAATGGCCTTAACAGCTATCGTGAGGCTCTAGACAGTAATACCGGTCTGGAGCGGGACGCTCGTTTTTCCTTTATTGGCCTGATCTCGACTAATCCGGCCGTCCTTTCCTATCTGACTCCGGCTGAAGCCCAGGATACTCTCGCCTATACGGTTAGCCTAGCCCAGAAGAACTTGAGCTATAATGAAGAGGATAGCTTGGGGCAATTACAGCTAGCGCAAATCGCTGATCTGGGCGCTCGGGTGAATTATCAAGACCAGGTCCTGTTTGAGAGGTATTCTACTCTCTCTTTGAACGCGATCGACGCGGCGATAAAAGCTAGCCCGCGCCGGCCAACCCTATATTTCGCTAAGGCCCAATTGCTTTTAGCGCGGGGTGATAAAGAGGGGACGATTGAAAGTATGAAATATGGTATTAGTTTGAACCCGGAATATCCGGATGGGCATTGCCAGCTGGCCCTTATCTATATCTTGTTAGACGATGACGAGGCTAGTTATCCTTATGTGACGAGTTGTTTGGATAATAAGGGACAATTCGCTTTCCCGGAGAAAGCTTTGACAATCTGGGCTAAGCACTATACCGCGCTTAAGGATACGGCTCATTTAGAGCAGATTAACGCCCAGCTGGAAGCTTACAAAGCTGATTCGCTGGCGCCAATACAACCCTAAAATCACTGATAATATAAAAGATCGACAAAACCAGCCTCCGGGCTGGTTTTTGTTAATGTTTTGCAGTCTTTGGCTTTTATCTTGATTTCAGGAAATCTTGGGCTTTCGATGAAGCCTGATGTGCTAGCCTGGAAGAGTAATATTTTCAATAAAAAATATGACTCTAAAAAAATTTTGCTTAAAGCATAGACGCACACTTCTAATCTCAGGCGGAATCATCCTGGCCTTATTGGTCCTAATGTTTATAAGCGCCCGTCCCTGGCGTTTAGCCGCCTCTTTGCGCGACCTGGAAGAATTATCTGCTTCTTTCAGGCGGGCCTATCCTTGCCATGAAGATTGTTTGATAAAGCGCTTGGGACTGGAAAACAAGCTGGCGGCGGCTTTAGAAGAAAAACAACCCGGTTTAGCAGAAATAATGGCCGCAAAAATTAAGGATGATTCCCAGGATGCGTCGTTTCGGCGCTCCTTGGATCGGATAATTAAATCCAGCGCTTATGAAAATGATTAAATTAGTTTCAAGTATCTGTTTTCTCTTGGCATCTCTCGTTTGTGGGCTAGAAGTTAAGGCGATGCCGATCGGTACCCTGTTGTATCGAACTTCTAACCAGGGTCTGATGTACGGCTATAACAGCCCGGAGCTGATCGTGAGCGAGAAAGGAGTGATTAAGCACATATATTCCGGCCATGTGGGAATCTATGTCGGTTTGGAAAATGGCGTGCCTTATGTGGTAGAGGCTTTGGGCGATGGCGTAGTTAAAACCCCGGCTCAGTATTTTGTAAATGAAAGCGCGGGGGAAAAATTTCTAGGCGCCAAATTCCCCAAGCAGGCGAACTCAGCCCAAGCCCAGCAAGCCGTGGCCATCGCCAAGAAGATAGCGGCTGATAATTTAGCCTATGACCTGGATTTCAGGCAACAGAAAGGTCCGGGCGATGGCGATTGGACTTGCGTCGGTTTAGTGGAAAAAGTTTACGAAAGCGCCAATATCTCTAATCCAGATAACCTAGGTGCTTTAGAGTATAATCAGCCCTATTATGCTGTCGATATTACGCCCGACGGTTTTGATAATACCAGCTTATATAATTCAGGGGGTGATTGCTTTTCTCGGAAGCGGGAATTCTCTAAAATTAGTCGCCAGGATGATCTTCTTGTCCCTCTGCCAGAATTGATCGGTTTTGCGGCCGGTTTAGAGTATAAAAATGAACGCTATATCTTTTTGCCTTATACTCAGTTCCTTCAAGAGAGTCTGCGGGAAGTAGCGGTAGATATTAAAATCAGCTCGTCCTTTCCGGAAGAGGAGATTAGGGGCTCAGTCTCGGTCTGGCCGGTAGTTTTAAAATGGAGCCTCATCAATAACCCGATTTCTTCTTTAAAGAAAGTCGTGCGCCTGATTTTTCCTAAGACCGATGATCTCGATGATATCCCCCTAGATAAAGCTGTACCGACCTTACTTAACCCCCTATCTGTAATTAATGAGGATGAGACGGATAAAGATGGTGAAGATGAAAGTTTGATAGAAAAGGTAGTACCGGAGGATTTGCTCGAGATAATTCCTCCAGTAGTGAAAGAGAAGGCCGAAAAAATCTTAGCTTCTTCAACAACGCTTAGCACTAGTCCGAAAAAGACGGCCGTGAAAGCGAGCTCTAGTCCAGCGGTCAAGCCTAAAACGGCCAGCTCTTCGCCTCCGGTACAAAATCAAGCCGCTCCATCTCCGCCCAAAGTCAAAGCGGCGGCGGAGACAAAGATCATCGCGCCGATCAGCACGAGCACTAATACCAGCACTCAAGCTTATGTGCGGCCGGTGAACACTTATGTCGCTACGACTTCGCCTGCGGCTAGTTCCTCAACTTCGACTCTGGATAATTTAGATCCGGCTTCGATCTTAGCCCCTGGTCATATTGTTATCAGCCGAGTCGGAGAAGCGGGCGAAGATGATTGGGTCGAGCTATTTAACCCCTTTCCTGTGGCCTTTGATTTAGCGGCTAATGATTATCGTTTGGAAAGGTCTAAGACTGCCGTAGATCCTTCAATCATACTACGTTTCAATGATCCTGAGGACGGAGTTTTCAAGACGACAGTCATCGCTCCTTATGGTCGTTATTTAATTACCAGGGCGGAAGCTAGCCCGGCTCTACGTAACCAAGCGCAGGCGATTTCTCTGCGGGATGAATTCTCCTGGCCTCTAGGGGGCTATACCTTGTATTTAGCCAAAGATGCGGTCAGCTCTAACCTTGATCCGGATATTATTGATTATCTTGGTTTCGGTGAAGCCGCCTATTATGAGGGGAGTGCTCCGGCGCCGGCCTTCACGGCTAATTATTATCTGAGCCGTAAAGCCCTGGCGTCTTCAACGCCGGTCACGATGCTAGAAGGCGGGGAGCACTACTCGCTTAACTTAGTCTATGATAGTAACAATAATTCCTTTGATTGGATATTATTACCGATATCCGGCAGTCTAGAGCTAGCGAGTTCTTCTGAGCCTTATGATGACACTGATTACGGCCTGGATTCTCCTGGCATAGTTTATCTTAATCATTTCGATGAATGTTATCAGCCCGGGCAGAAATTTATCGTCGGCCTCTTTGCTTGCGCCCGCATCTTTGATTTCAAAGAAACGATTGAAAGCGCCGATTTTTCTCCGTCTTTGGGGAACGGGAACTTTTCGCTTAGCTTTTTCTATAAGCCGCAAGGGGTTTTTCCCCGCTTCTTCTTCCGTCTGAGTAACGGTAATGGCAATGAAAATTTAGAAATCAGTTTAGAGTCTGGCATGAGCGAGATTGCCGGTTTGCCGGGCATCGCTTGGCGCAACTACGATCATAATTTTTGGCCGGATGAGGATTGGCATCTGTTTACCTTAGTGTCTAATAGCGCTGACGGCTATTGGGCGATTTATCAAGACGGAGAAGAAATCTATCGTCGAGACGTTTCGGGTTCTTTGCCTAGTTTTAATCATTTAGAATTTGGCGGTACTAACGGCTTCTTGGCTGTTGACGAATTTAGCGTTTGGAACCGGGCTTTAGGAGCAGGAGAGATTAGTCTGATCAGCCAAGCCAGACTGCCTTTCTATCCTTCGCCGCCGCTTAGTCCCTATGTTCCGGCAGTGCTGACTAATTTCTATAGTTTTGATGAAAATTTGGGTGACACGGCTCATGACGCGGTCGGCACTAACCATCTGTCTCTGGCCCATAATTTTTGGTATAGCAATGGCAAAGTCGGAGGCTATATCTTCCAAGACCAGAGGCAAACGCTTATCACTTCGCCTTTGGCAGATATCACTGGTTCGGATTTATCTTTAACTTTCTGGTGGCGCAATCGCTCGCACCCCAACGAGGGCAGGGTGAAGCTAGCTCTTAACCATGATGATAAGGCGATGTTCGGGATAGTGGCCGGTTATTATCGTCCTGCTTATATATTTAATGGAGAATACGGAATCATTAGCGAAGGCGAAGATAAGACTATTCCCTATGACGATAATTGGCATCACTTAGCTTTAACTTATAGCGCCCGTGATTACGCTTTGAATTTCTATGTCGATGGCCGCCTCAAATTTTCCCGCCCTTATATCTGGATTGCTCCGGGTGAGGAAATCAATAAATTGGAGATAGTTTTAGAAAACTATGAGGTCGATCTGGATGAGTTGGGCGTTTGGCGGGGAACCTTGAGCGCGGAGGAAGTGAAGAATATCTTTGAATCAGAGTAAACTTTATAAAGCTTAGCCATATTGACAAGTCTTATAAAGTTTGCCATAATGTCATTGTTGTGGTATTTATATGAATTTACGAGAAAAATTACAAATTATCCAAAATATTTCCAGTCTCACCCAGACAGCTTTAGCCGCCAGGTTAGAGGTTTCTTTTGCCACCTTCAATAGCTGGTGGACAGGGAAATCCCAACCGCGCCCCAAAAAGCTAGAACTGATAGACGGCCTGTATCGGGAGTTAAGCGGACAGAAGCTGATTCCCGACGATGTTTTAGTAGCCAAAAAGATGCTGGTTGCTAAGGAAGCGAAAAAATATCCTGATATCTTAAAATTAATCAGTGATAATCCGGATATCTATGACCAATTCCTTTTATCCTTGACCTATCACTCTAACAAGATCGAAGGTTCGACCCTTTCCGAAGATGAAACGGCCGATATCTTATTCAATAACCAGGCTCTCTCCAATAAAAGCCTGATCGAGCATCTGGAAGTAAAGAATCACCAGGCGGCCCTGAATTATCTTTTCACTTATCTGAAATCTAAAGTCAGGATCAGCGAGGAGTTGATCTTGAAATTGCACTCTATCTTGCTTAACGGCATCAGGGATGACGCCGGCTGTTTCCGCCAGCATGCCGTTCGGATCGTCGGCTCTTATGTGCCGACAGCCAATTATTTGAAAGTACCGGAATTGATAAAAGCTTTAGTCAAAGACATCAATGAAGCAGATAAAGATATTATCGCGACCACTAGCCGTATCCATGCCGAGTTTGAGAAGGTCCACCCCTTCGCTGATGGCAACGGACGGATTGGGCGCTTGATTATGGCGGCCCAGCTGGTTAGAGCTAATTTGCCGCCAGCCGTCATTGAGCAGGGGGTAAAGAGGCGATATTACAGCTCTTTGAACCGAGCACAGTTAAAGGGTGAATATCCGCCCCTGGAAGATTTTATTTGCGAGGCTGTCTTAAAAGGTTGCAAGATCGTAGATCGGAAATAAAAGTTTTGCTGTATCTATTGAAAAAGCCTGGACTTGTTAGTTCAGGCTTTTGTTTCTTATTCGGCGATCTGGCCGATGACATCTTCTTTGATTTTCCAATCGAAGGGAAGGGTAAGGCTATAGGAATTCGGGCTGGTCATTAAGTTGCCGTTCCCGAAATGATAGTAGTCCGTCTGGAGGCCGGGCTCTTCAATGTCCTGGTAGACGACTTCAACGCAAAGGAGAAAATGCCGCGCGTAGACGGTTTGCCAGTCGCGCTGGCCGCTAAGCATGCTTATCTTAAACCGTTGGCAACCGCCGCTGCGCCACAGGGCAACCTTCTTGACGCTGAGGACATGTTTATCGATGTAGTAATCCTCGTAGGTTTCATTCAGGATTTTTAAGATATCCTGGCTGGTCTTATGATGGAAGCCTTTGAATCCGCCGGGGATAAGCGCCGGGGCTCGATCCGGGTTGAAGTGATAGTAGATGATGAGCCACTTAGCCGTCCGGTAGATTTGGTATAAGGCGAGGACCGCCATGATCATAATGATCTTGAATTCTAATTTCTGTCCGATAGGCGTCGAAGAGTTGTCCGCTTCGCTGACCCGCCATATGAAAATGACGGCCAAGGCTAATAAAGCTAGGGCAGTGATCTGCATGGCTAGCTTCAGCCAGTGTTTGTTTCTTTCTTTCATGGATAAGGATTTGGTTTATAATGATTTTAAAAAGAGCGATTTTTAGTATCTGTCTATCTTATAATATTTATCTTTATTTGTCAATTATGTATTTATATATCTAATATTAGCTAATATTTATGAGTTACCAGCCTATTTTTCTGGTTCTTATTTTGCTTTTTATTCCTATAAATTTGGCTAATTCAGCGGGTCGGCCCTTGATTTTTTCGGCTTTTCCTTGTACTATGAAAACGTTATTAGGGCAGGCAGGTGGTCGCTCTGTTTTTTCAAACAGGGAGGAAAGTCCGGACTTCGTAACGGTAGTGGGTAACACCCACCGGGAGTAATCCTAGGGCCAGTGCCACAGAGACAATACTAGCCTTCCTTCGGGCAGGCGAAAGGTGAAAAGTTACCGAGGCGCAAGCTATCGGTTTCGGCCGGCGGTGACGCCGTGTCCGCGGTAAACCCTACCGGAAGCAAGAGCAAACTGGGATTCGTCCCAAGACAAGTGGCTCGCTTGACCGGCCCAGTGATGGGTCGGCTAGATAAATGACCATCCAACGACAGAATCCGGCTTATCGCTTGCCCTGGTAACCAGTTATCAATTAATTAATATATGAAAAAAATTGAATTGTTTTTTTCCTTTCTCTTCATCCCCGTTGATCTTATCATGATCATATTGGGCGGGCTTTCTGCCTACTATCTGCGTTTTTCTAATTTTTCTACCGGCATCCGTCCGGTTATCTTCGATTTGCCTTTAGCAGAGTATTTTCCTTCTTTGTTGGTTATCGCTTTCATTTGGACTCTAGTCTTTATCTTTTCCGGTTTGTACCGGATCAAGAGCGCGCGCAAGCTCGCTCAAGAGCTGGCCAGGATATTCATGGCCGTCTCTACTGGTTTAGCCCTAGTGGCGATTTTGATATTCTTCCGCCGCGAATTATTTGATTCTCGTTTTATAGTGTTAGCGACCTGGTTCTTTACGATCATCTATGTCAGCTTGGCCCATATCTTTATCCGCTGGTTGCAGCGCAAGCTCTTCGCTTTAGGGGTCGGAGTCCATAAGGTGGTAATTGTCGGCAATTCCAAGACGGCTGACAACCTTATCTCGGAGTTCTCCAGCAATAAGCGGGCGGGCTATGAAGTGGTGAAAAGGGTACGCGATTTTTCTTTGGAGACCGCCCAAGAATTAGCTGAGTTCATCAAGACTAAAGAAGTCGATGAGATTATCCAAAGCGATCCCAACCTGACTAAGGTGGAAACCCTGCGTTTATATGACTTCGCGACCGATAATCATATTATTTTTAAATATGTCGCTGATCTATTGGAGGTGAAAGTACTGCGCACCGAAGTGGCCGAAGTTTTTGGCGTACCGATTGTCGAGGTTAAGAGGACGACGCTCGATGGTTGGGGTCATATTTCTAAGCGTTTCATGGATCTTATCTTGTCTGGACTTTTAATCATTATCTTTTCCCCGATATTGCTATTGATTGCTTTAGCAATCAAAGTTTCTTCACGCGGCCCGGTTTTTTTCTCCCGGCGCGATGACGGTTCTTATCTGACCCGGATCGGAGCCGGCGGGGTGCCTTTTAAATATTTTAAGTTCCGTTCCATGATTCCTAACTCGGATAGCATGCGCTATAATGAGCTAGCAGACAGGAATATCCGAACTGACGGTCCGATGGTTAAGATAAAAGACGATCCCCGGGTGACTAAGATCGGCCGTTTTATCCGGCGCTGGAGCTTGGATGAACTGCCGGAATTATTCTTAGTCTTTATCGGCCGCATGAGCTTGGTCGGTCCTCGTCCTCATTTGCCGGAAGAAGTAGCTAAATATGAGAATAACCACAAGAAGACTTTGACGATCAAGCCCGGCATTACCGGCTTGGCCCAGATTTCTGGCCGCAGCGACCTCTTGTTTGAAGAAGAAGTCAAATTAGATGTCTATTATATTGAAAATTGGAGCTTGATGCTCGATATCTCTATTCTCCTAAAGACGCCTTTAGCTGTCTTGAAAAGACGCCAGGCGGAATAAATAATCTATGCGAACTGCCTTGATCCATGACCATTTAGCCCAGGCCGGCGGCGCTGAAAAAGTGTTGCAGGTTTTTGCCGAGATGTTTCCCGCCGCCCCGATCTTCACCCTGCTTTATGAGAAGGATAATGTGGATAAGAATTTTTCTGGGCGGCAAATAGAAACATCGGTTATCCAAAAACTTCCGGGCGGAGTCAAGCATTACCAATGGTATTTATATTTCATGCCGATGGCGGTGGAATTTTTTGATCTCCGCTCCTATGACCTGGTCATTTCCGATACTAGCTCTTTTGCTAAGGGGGTAGTGACCATGCCTGATACTTTGCATATCTGCTATTGCCATACGCCTACCCGCTACCTGTGGAGTGATACCCATCAGTATATCAATGAATTGAAATACGGCAGATGGCTGAAGAAGATCATCTCTTTAGTTTTAAATAGTCTGCGGATCTGGGATTATAATGCGGCGCAACGGGTGGATTTATTTATTGCCAATTCTAAAACCGTCCAAGCGCGGATCAAGAAGTATTATCGCCGCGACAGCGTAGTCATCTATCCTCCGGTCGAGACTGATAAGTTCTATATTTCTGACTTAAGCCAGCAAACTACAGGCGAAAAGTATTTTTTGATCGGCTGTCGCTTGGCGCCTTATAAGCGGGTGGATATCGTTATTGAAGCTTTTAAGAAACTAGGCCCGGACTATCGCCTGAAGATTTTCGGCGATGGCGTCGATATGAAGCGTTTGAAAAAGATTGCCGGCGAAGCGGCTAATATTGAATTTCTCGGCCGGGTCAACGAGACGGATAAGGCCAAGCTCTATAGCCAGGCCCAAGCTTTCATTAACCCTCAAGAAGAAGATTTCGGCATCACGCCGGTAGAATCGATGGCCTCCGGCCGGCCAGTTATCGCCTATCAGAAGGGCGGGGCGACAGAAACCATCATCGAAGGGAAGACCGGTTTATTCTTCCAGGAACAAAGCGCTACTGATATCATTAAAAACATCCAAGCCTTTTCCGGCTATAATTGGGATAGCCAGGCAATCAGGGAGCATGCTCAACAGTTCTCCGTAGCTAATTTTAAGGAGCAGATAAATAATTTTATTGCCAGTCACAAGACGAATGCTTAAAGCTAAGAAAAAGATAAAAGTCTTAGTCGCTATGTCCGGCGGAGTCGACTCCTCGGTGGCGGCGCAGTTATTAAAAAACCAGGGCTATCAGGTCACCGGTATTTTTTTAAATTTCTGGAAGGAACAGGGGATGAGTGGGGACAATAAGTGTTGTTCTTTAGAAGCCTTGCTTGATGCCCGGGCGGTCGCTCAGAAAATCGGGATCGAATTATTCACTTTTGATTTTAAAGACCGCTTCAAGCTGAAGGTGGTTGATAATTTCCTGTCTGAATATCAAAAAGGCCGGACGCCTAATCCCTGCGTAATCTGTAATCGTGAGGTGAAGATTGGCGGTTTGCTAAAATATGCCAGAGGCTTGGGCTTTGATTACGTGGCTACCGGGCATTATTTAAGACTTAAAAAAGTCGGTCGGACTTATCGCTTATATAAAGCTAAGGATAAGAATAAGGACCAATCTTATTTCCTATATACTTTTAATCAGGAGCAATTAGCCCATTTGCTTTTTCCCTTAGGAAACTATAATAAGCCGCGGGTCAGGGAACTGGCGAAGAAATATGCTTTGCCGACAGCGGAGAAGAAAGAGAGCCAAGAAATCTGCTTTATTCCCGGCAAGCATCATAATGATTTCTTAAAAAGGCATTTAAGATTGGCGCCGGGTGAGATTAAAATTTTAGGTACTGATAAAGTTATCGGTCAACACGAAGGCCTGGCTCTATATACCATCGGCCAGCGCCGTGGCTTGATTGGCGGCACCGGGCCATATTACGCCGCTAAGTTTGATGTTAAGACCAACACTTTGTATGTAGTTAAGGATTTTAACGACCCTGTCATCTATGGGGACAGCTTAAAGGCCAAGAATGTTAATTGGTTAGGCCGGCCGAAATTTCCTCTAAATTGTGAGGCCGTTATTCGCTATCGCCATCCAGCGGTCAAATGCCAAGTGCGCTTAGTGGGCAAGGATTATCTGGTTAGTTTCAAGAAACCCCAACGAGCCGTAACTCCTGGCCAGAGCATCGTGTTCTATCAGGGGCTAGAGGTTTTAGGGGGAGGGATAATCTGCTAGGCTTGACTTATGGTTTGACTTAAGGTAAACTTAAGTTAAACTACATAATCATTGAAAATATATGGAAAACTTAGTGGCTTTAAAAGATTTACGTCTTAATATGGATACTTATATTCGCAAATTAAATACGGGCCAATCTTTTATAGTTTTAAAGAAAAATAAACCGATTTTTAAATTAGAACCGGTTAATGAAGGTTATTGGGAAGAAGTGATTGATTTTACTAAGATTAGAAAAGGCGGTGTTAGTATAGACGAAATTCTCAAGAGACTTTAATATGGATAAGATTGCCAAGGTTTTAAATAAGCTTATTGATAATGAGAGAAAATCTTTAGAAATTGTCTTATTAAAAATAAAAAATAATTCCTTGGTCGGCTTAGATGTTAAAAAGTTAAAGGGTAGAGAAGATATTTTTAGAGTTCGTAAGGGAAAAATAAGGGTAATTTTTCAGGAGAACTATGACGGTATAGTTAAGATTATTTCTGTGGAACGCCGTTCCGATAAAACATACAAGAATTTTTAGTTTTGAGTATAAATACAGCCAAGAATATGGCTGTATTTTTATTTTATGCTATAATATTTTTTTAAACTAATTTTTTAAGCCTATGCCCGCTTCTTTGCCCGATGTTTTTAAACGAATCCAAGACTACAAGAAAGAACAGCGCGACCTGAAAGCCATGTATCGCGATGCGCTCTCAACTAACGCTGAATATCAGAGCGTGAAGGAAGAGCTTGAAGCTTTGAAGTTAAGGAAGAAAAAGATCGAGATGTCCGTTCAGACTGCCTTTAAAGAGGAGTTTGATAAATTAGAAGGTCTAAAGCTTAATATCGCCGGCGATAATCAGTTGATGAGCGACTTAGCTCTGAATCAGATCATGGCGGGGGAGAGCATCCGCTTGGTGGATGAAAATAAGGTAGAGTATGATCCGGTGTTTACAGTTCGCTTCAAGAAGGTGAAATAGGGAAGGAGATTTTTATATTAAGGATTTTAAAAACCACTGTTTAGGCAGTGGTTTTTAAAAGATCGGAAGAGTTATTTTAATCATATCTTTGCCATTTCTTGTTTTTCAGCTTCAACTATAGTTAGTTTTTTCTTTCTTATTTTACTAATCCAATAGGTGATTGCAAAAGACAGGAGCCCGCTGCAAAAATTTATAAGCAATGTGCGGTAGGCCATAGTGAGGGAGATACTCAAAATAAAGAGGGCGGACACAAGAGTCGCGCCGATTAAAAATGAGGCCAGGAAGGGCCAAAGGATGTTAATTGGACCCTTCGGTCGGCTAGACATCTTAATGTAAGTTTTAGCCGCCAAGAAGCCATAGGATCCTGGACCAATCAGAGGCGCTAAACAAGCAACAAATGAGATGATTGAATATAAAACGGTTGTCGTAAAATAAATTGTTCCTTTTTCGTTAGAGTTTTTTTCCATGGCATTTGTTTTATTGATTGATTTATGAATGTTCTAATTAACTTCTATAATATCATTATTGTTGGTAATTGTCAAGTATATTTGCTTATTTAAAAAACTCTCTTATTCAGAGAGTTTTTTGTGCCGCGAGAGGGAATCGAACCCTCACGGGGTTGCCCCCACACGATTTTGAGTCGTGCGCGTCTGCCAGTTCCGCCACCGCGGCTTGTGAATTACAAAAACCAGTATAATAAATCACAGCTAAATTGTCAAAGGATTTATTTTAGGTTATAATAAATTTAGATTTTTATGGCCAAAATAATTTCTATCGTCAACCAAAAGGGCGGGGTGGGAAAAACGACCACTGCCGTCAATCTCGGCGCCTATTTATCATATCTAGGCAAGAATGTTTTGTTAGTCGATATCGATCCCCAGGCTAATGCGACTTCCGGTTTAGGAATTGATCACAAGAATCTAGAGCATGGCGTCTATGAAGCCCTTTTAGGGCAGAAACTTGTCACCGATGTCGTCAAGCGGACCGTCCAGAACAACTATCATGTCGCCCCGGCCACCCTGTCTCTGGCCGGTGCCGGCGTAGAACTCGTCAGCTTGGATGATCGGGAATTCCGTTTAGCTCGGATCTTAGAGGAAGTGAAAAATGAGTACGATTACATCATTATCGATGGTCCGCCATCTCTTGGTCTTTTGACAGTTAATAGCCTAGTAGCTTCAGATGAAGTCTTGATACCGATCCAGAGCGAATATTTCGCCTTAGAAGGCCTAAGCCAGCTGCTAGAAACAATCGCCTTAGTGCAGAATAATCTTAAGCCCAATCTCGGTATTATGGGGGCAGTGATTACCATGTTCGACCGCCGCAATAAATTATCCGAAGCAGTCATGGAGGAGCTATATAAATATTTTCCTAATCGGATTTTCCGTTCGGTTATCCCGCGCAGCGTCCGCCTAGCTGAAGCGCCCAGTTATGGCCGTTCGATCTTGCATTATGATCCGAAATCCAAAGGCGGCCGCGCCTATGAAAATCTGGCGCGTGAAATTTTGGGTTTAGCCCGTGATTAATTTTTATTTCTATATACTTATATGCCTAGCGGTTTAGGGCGCGGTCTCGGCTCCCTGATTCCTAAAAAAACTGTTAATTATGATTCCGCGGCCACGGAAGACGTTTTTGTCGTGCATGACCAATCCGAGAAGCTGATTAGAATCTCTCCGGAGAAGATAGATTTCAACCCCTATCAGCCGCGCCAGGATTTTTCTGAGGGCGCCTTGAATGACTTGATCGATTCCATCAGGGAACATGGCATCATACAGCCTCTTATCGTCACTAAGAAAGATGGACGCTACCAACTCATTGCCGGCGAAAGGCGCTTGCGTAGCGCGTTGTCTCTGGCCTTGAACGAAGTCCCAGTTATCGTTCGGGAAGCTGACGAGCAAAAGAAACTGGAAATAGCCTTGATAGAGAACTTACAGCGCGAGAACTTGAATCCGATAGAAACTGCTTTAGCCTATCGCCGCCTGATTGATGAGTTTAGTATCAATCAGGAGGAGGTAGCCAGAAGAGTGGGGAAAGCCCGGCCGAGCGTGACCAACTCTTTGCGCCTGTTAGGTCTACCCGCGGAAATCCGCCAAGCGATCGCTGAAAAAAGGCTGAGCGAAGGGCACGCTAAATATCTCTTAGGCCTAGAGAGCGAAGCGAAACAGATTAATGTTTTCCGCAAGATCATGAGAAATAATTTGACGGTTAGCGAAACTGACAAGGTGATCAAGAATCTGGGCGGCACCAAGGCGGCCCGGATAAAGAATACTAGCGATGAGAACCGAGAAGAGAAGTTAAGTTCAATCTTGGGCACTAAGGTTGAAATCAAACGCCAAGGATCTAAAGGTAAATTGATTATCGATTTTTATAGCGAAGAAGAATTAAATAGTATCATGGAACGCTTCTAAACTAAGTCCAATAATTTAAAAAGGGCCGGATCAAGCCCTTTTTGGTATTAAAAAATGAGCCTGTCTTGGTAGAACAGGCTCATATAGTGTTTTTGAAAGAGCTAATTAAGCAGTTTTGGCTTGTAGGTAAAAGGGCACATTTTGTTGAATAATAAGATGATATTCTTCAACATCCAGAAGAAGCGGTGTATTTTAGTCCATAACCAGACCAGGCCGAACCAGATGACTACAAATGGTAGAGCTATGTTGGCCAGGATTCTGGCCATTTGGCTCTTTTTCCTTTCCCAGGCACTGCGCTGGGAATGGATAATGGATGCGGCCACTTCGAATTTTTTGCCTTCAATCATCAGATCCACAATTGCCCAGATCTCTTTGTTGTTAGAGGCGAATTCGTAAATCTTTTCTCTAACTTTCCAGATAGTGTCAACCGGTGGATATACGTCTGTGCTCGCCATTGTATCGATGAAAGCCAGTCTTTCTTTGGGCTTGCTAGGAAATAGACTAAAGCTCGTCTCAATTATCTTATCAGCTATTTCCCAGCGGTATTGATCGTCGATCGTCCAAAACCATTTGCTTTTCATGAGGCGGGAGATATAGCTTTTACTAGCAAAAAGACCTAGGTCATCATTAGCTTTGAATATCAAGTTGGCAATCTTATCGCGGTTTTCGATGTTTTCCTGGTTGCTTTGGTCGCCCATAATGAGAGCGAGACCCAGGAGCAGGAGGACAGCCGCTAAGGAGACTCCGGCTAGCAGGTTGTCAGTCAAGATCGTAAAGGTCCCGCTTTGCAGGAGAATGATGCCGAAGATAATGGCGCTTATTGCCAAGAATCCTTTGATCATCCAGAAGAAGAGTTTCTCATGGCGGACAAACCTTTTTTCATCAGTCATGAATAGTCTGTAGAAGAAGGCAAATCCGGCCGTAAACAGGAGCATCAAGAGGAACCAATTAGACAAGAGCAGGTCGCTGGTATACCAATCCCAAATACCTTGGGCGAAGGCGATTATTCCGGCGATAGCGGCGGCGGCCAGATATTTATCAAATATCACGACGGCGGCAGCAATCAAGGAAAAATGTAGGAGAAATCGGATGGTTTTCGGGGTATCGGAATAATTGTGTCCGGAATCGCCGGCGATAGCGACAAAGAAGAAACCGATGTAGAAGCAGAAAGTCAGGGTGAGCATGACGGCTAGGATTGAACCGACAATTGGAGCTAAAGCGTGGATCACAATCCCGATGCCATAGATAATTACACCGATGACCAATAGGACGAGAGCCGCGAGAGCGATGATGCCGATGGTTTGAGGGATAATCTGTAATTTTTTTGGCAGCATCTCGATTCCTTTAACTATCAAACGACAGCCAGCGATTATTATCCAGGCAATCAGCGGCAGGGAAGCGATCAGGGGAAACAGGGCAACATAACTGCCCTGGCTCTGGACCATCCAGAGGATAGCGCTGATGAGTCCGAGCGGCGAGATTACCCAGAAAGCCAGATGCGTAAGGAAGGTTACCCAGAAACCGGGGCAAACATGGCTTTTTAGCTTGATTTCCTTATTCGGCCAAAAAGCATAATTGGAGCGGGCGGTCCGGTATAGCCACCAGTATTTCCCGTCCTCCTGATTAACGACGAAATCATTGATATGTTCCTTGATCGACAAGAAGCGAGTGAAGCTTTTGTTGATGATCTTGGAATCATTGTTTTCGCCTTTGGGATAGAGGCTGAAGCCAAAGTCCAGGCCGAGGAGGTTGAAAGCCCAGGCGCCTTTGCTCTGGTAACGTTTTTCCCTTTGATACGGTTCCTGCAGGAGCTTCTTGCTGGTGATAATTCCGAAGAAGACTTTCAGGCGGTTACGTAACCCCTTTTTGCAGACCGGTGGCAGTTGTGGCGAATGCGGGTGTTCTTCCATATCCCAGTGGCCGAAAAGGTTGGCGTAATTGTCGGTGATAGCGGCCACCTGTTTGTCATCCAAGCGGCGCAGGCAGGCTTCAAAAGAATCCAGGTCGATATTCTCTTCCCAGAGTAATTTTCGCCAAACGCTGTCCGGCAGGGTTTCGATCATGGCCACGATTTTAATTAAAGGGTGAACCATCAGTTCGTTTTCAGTTTTCATCAGAGAGGTGATTTTTTCTCTCCTCTTTTGTACGTCGGAGTAATTCAGCTTCCTGAGATATCTCCAGAAAGTCAGAGCCATCGCAATGGTTTTGCGTTGATTAGGTACCTGGTAAGGGAAGGTGGTTTTTTTGTATTCACCGACCAGGTTGCGGGCTACAAAGGTTTTTAAGCCTTCATCATGAATGATAACTTTTTTCATGCTTGTTTGTTTTGGTGAGGTAAATTATTGGGTTATTCAGCTGGCCCAGCTTGAGCCGGCCAAACAACCCAATAATCAGCCTTTTTGTCAAAGATCTGATAATAGATGACATTAGCATTATAGTATGAATTTGTCAATACTAATCATTGGTTGCCAAGCCCTCATCCTTATACTAAAATGTTAAGGTAAAATTGAACTTATTTTTAGATTTTTTAAGCCTAATTTAATGTCCTTCGTCCATCTCCATAACCACACCCATTATTCCTTGCTTGACGGTCTGACTAAGATCGATGAGCTGGTTAGCTATGTGAAGGAACAGGGCTCGCCGGCGGTCGCTATCACCGATCACGGTACTATGTATGGCGTGATAGAATTCTACCAAAAATGCCAGAAGGCCGGGATCAAGCCGATTATCGGTGTGGAAACTTATCTCGCCCCTGGATCCCGGCATGACAAGAATATCAAAAGCGATGGCCGCGCCCATCATCTCCTCTTGCTGGCGAAGAACAATACTGGCTATAAGAACCTGATCAAATTAGTCTCATCCGCCCATCTCGAAGGCTTCTACTATAAGCCGCGGATCGACTGGGAGCTTTTGAAAGAACATAGCGAAGGCTTAATTGCTTGTTCAGCCTGTTTGGCGGGTGAGATACCGCGACTGATCATGGCTGACAAGTTGGCGGAAGCGAAAAAACGGATTTTAGAATATAACGATCTCTTTGGCCAAGGGAATTTTTTCTTAGAGATAATGAGCCATCCGGAATTAGAGGAGCTTGATAAAGTTAATCCCCAGCTGATTAAATTTTCTCGAGAGCTTGGTATACCCTTAGTGGCGACTAATGATAGCCATTATTTGAAAAAGGATGATGCGGCGGCTCAAGATATTCTCTTGTGCCTGCAGAATAAGAAGAAGGTCAAGGATGCCGACCGGATGAAGATGAACGGCGATTACTCCGTTAGGCCGAACAGCGAGATGATCGCGGCTTTCAAGGATACTCCAGAGGCAATCTCTAATACTTTGAAGATTGCAGAGATGTGTAATGTGGAATTGGATCTAGGTAATATCCAGCTGCCTCATTTCGAAGTGCCCGCTGGCTTTGATGGCAATTCCTATCTCCAAGATCTCTGTGAAAAAGGGATTAAGAAGCGCTATCCGAAGCTGAGCAAGGAAGAATTGAAACCGATCAAGGAAAGGCTTAACTATGAATTAGGGGTTGTCGCTAAGATGGGCTGGCCTTCATATTTCTTGATCGTTGCCGATTTCGTCAATTGGGCGAAAGACAATAAGATCGTCGTCGGTCCGGGCCGCGGCTCGGCTGCCGGCTCCCTGGTTTGTTATCTGACCGGTATCACCAACCTCGATCCTTTGGCCTATGACCTATTATTCGAACGTTTCCTTAATCCCGAGCGTATCTCCATGCCTGATATCGATATGGATTTTGCTGACGCCCGGCGGGATGAGGTCCTAGATTATGTCGGGGATAAATATGGCCATGACCACGTCGCCCAGATCATCACTTTCGGGACTATGGCGGCTCGGGCGGCCGTGCGCGATGTCGGCCGGGTTTTAGATTATCCCTATGACTATTGCGATAAGCTGGCCAAGAATATCCCGATGCTGACGAAATTGGACAAAGCCTTGAAAGAGGCTCCGGATTTGAAAGAAATGTATAATAGCGACCCTGAAGCTAAAAGGATTTTAGATTTTGCCAAACGTTTGGAAGGTGTGTCTCGCCATGCCTCGACGCATGCTTGCGGGGTCGTGATTACCAAACAGCCTTTGACCGATTACGTTCCCATCCAATATGCTTCCTCCTCGGACAAGACGATCATTTCCCAATATTCTTTACACCCGATCGAAGATCTTGGCCTATTGAAGATGGATTTTTTAGGCCTCAAGAACCTGACGATTATCGAATCGGCCTTGAAGATCATAAAGAATACGCGCGGATTGGAGATAAATATCGATGAGATTCCGCTAGCTGATAAGCTGACATATGAATTATTCCAGAAAGGCGAGACGACCGGCGTCTTTCAGTTCGAATCTTCCGGCATGAAACGTTATCTGCGCGAGCTAAAGCCGACGGAGTTTGAAGATATCATCGCTATGGTCGCCCTGTATCGCCCCGGTCCGATGGAATGGATTCCGGATTATATTGCCGGCAAGCATCAAATCAAGAAAGTCGCCTATCTCCACCCCAAGTTAGAAGGAATATTGAATAAGACTTATGGGGTGGCCATTTATCAGGAACAGGTGATGCAAATCGCCCGCGATCTGGCCGGTTTTAGTATGGGCGAGGCTGATGTCCTCAGGAAGGCGGTGGGCAAGAAGATTGCCTCCTTATTGGCCGAGCAGAAAGAGAAGTTCATTGAAGGCTGCGTGAAGAATGGTATCTATAAAGAACTGGCGGAAAAGGTTTTTTCTTTCATTGAGCCTTTTGCCGGTTATGGTTTTAACCGTTCTCATGCTGCCTGCTACGCCTTAATCGGCTACCAGACTGCTTATCTTAAAGCCCATTGGCCGGCGGAATTCATGGCCGCGCTTTTAACTTCCGACCAACATGATAGCGACCGGGTAGCGATCGAGATTGATGAATGCCGCAAGATGGGGATTAAGATAATGGCGCCTGATATTAATGAATCTTTTGCCTCCTTTACCGTCGTCACGGCCGGCACTAAAGAAAATCGGGCAGTCGCGGCCGGTGAGAAGGTCGAGACGATCCGTTTCGGTTTAAACGCCGTCAAGAACGTGGGTGAGCATATCGTGGAAGTAATCATCAAGGAAAGGAAGCAGAATGGCAGTTATGTGGATTTATTCAACTTTCTAGAGAGGATCACCGACAAGGATTTGAACAAGAAATCTTTAGAGAGTTTGATCAAGAGCGGAGCTCTGGACGCTTATGGCGAAAGAGGCTTCCTGCTCCACAATCTAGAGCGCCTTTTGACTTTCAATAAGGAAATTTCTAAAGCGCAGGATTCTCGGCAAAGTAGCCTGTTTTCTGAACCGATTTTTGGCGCTCTCAATCGCCCGCGGCTGGAAGAAGCCTTGCCAATTGCCAAAGGCGAAAAGTTAGCCTGGGAGAAAGAGCTTTTGGGTTTATATATTTCCGAGCATCCAGCCAGCACCCTTTGGCCATATTTATCGGGTTGGGCTAAGCCACTCTCTAGCCTGGGACAGTATCGCCAAGAAGAAGGAGTCGTCTGCGCCGGTGTCATCGCTAATATCAAAAAGATTATTACCCGGAAGAACGAATCGATGTTGTTCGTGAAGATCGAAGACGCCGTGAGCAATATCGAGCTTTTGGTTTTTCCTTCGCTCCTGAAGGAAACGCCGCTTTTATGGCAAGAAGGCCAAGCAATTATCTGTCAAGGCAAAGTGTCAGAGAAAGATCAGGATTTAAAGCTCTTGGTTAACAAGGCGGCCTTGATCAATCCTAATGACCCTCAGGCTTCAGTCGATGATTTTAAGCGCCTGATGCTAGAATATAAACCGCGTCCCAGCTTTTATCGCGGCGACAGGAATAATGATAGCCATCATCAGATAGCGCCTGTTAAAACTAAGCCGGCGGCGCCGGCGAAAGCCGATCCTAACTTAGCAGTTTTAAAAATCACCCTGCCAATCTCCTTGCCGGCAGCGGAACTGCAAGAATTAAAAAATATTTTAAGCTCTAACCCGGGCGGCAGTGCCGTTTATTTCCGTTTGCGCTCGGATGAGAAGGATAAGGTGATCAAAACCGCTTTCCTGGTGGACAATAACGAGTCTTTGCGCCGCGTTATTTCCGAACGCCTCGGTCCTAAGATTTCCGTCGCTTAGGTGGTAGCTGATAAATTTTGTTTTTAATTTAAAAATTTGTTATACTTAAATCAAGTGAAGCTTGATTTTTTTATGCGCAAAAATTTTTTATATTTTAATTTTTCCATACTATGCCTCCAGTGAAAAAAACTAAAGACTCTAACCCTAAAAGCTCTAAGTCAGCTCCGCTTGCTAGTAAAAAAGCGAAGCCGAAAGCGGCTAAGAGATCCAAGCCGAAGACTAAGGCGGAAGTGGAAATCTTAAAGCCTATCAAACCGAAGAAAGTCGCTCAGGCGATCGCGGTCGAAGTGGCTGAAGATAATTTTAATGCTAGCGCCTTCAATGACTTGCTCGCGAATCCAAATTATCAAGCTCCTGAAGAGGAAAATGTTAATCCGCCGGCGATCGAGATGGAAGAGCCTTTAGTCGCCGACGATAAGGGTTTGGATAAGCAGGATAAGTTTTTTACCCAGTTGGCTCAAGAGATTCAGACGGCGAAGGAAAATCCTCAAGAGGCAGGGAATGAAGCGGCGGTAGCGGCTGATAAGTTTGTAGGTGAGACCAAGCATTTCAAAAAATCTGCCGGCTTGTACCGTCGTTTAGTTATTAAATTCGTCCTAGCAGTCGCCGTCTTAGTCTTAGTGGTTGCTTATTTTTCCTTTTCTAAATTAACCTTG